>DASYJM010000148.1:0-2777 GCA_035996445.1 Candidatus Acidiferrum sp.
CCATGCGATTGGCATGGCGCGCGCTCTTGAGCCAGAGATCGTTCGAGAGCAGAGTTTCGAATTGAACTGCAATGAATCTCATTTTGGACGATAGCTGCATGCCCTGCTTGCGGAGATAAAGGAAGTCGCGGCTAAGTTGCTTGTCAGCATTTTTCTGAGGAAAGAAAACGACGGCTTCCGCGCCCATCAATCCATTTTTCGTTCCGCCAAATGAAAGGACGTCCACGCCCAGGTCACCGGTGCATTGACGCAAGGTAAGGCCCAGAGTGGCAGCGGCGTTCGAAATGCGGGCGCCATCCATGTGGAGAAACATGTTGTTGGCGTGCGCAAAACGAGCCAGAGCTTTGACTTCATCGGGCGTGTAAACCGTAGCAACCTCAGTGGTTTGAGTGATGGAGACGACGCGCGGCTGAACGTGATGCTGGTCGCCGATCCCGTGGTAGGCGTGGCTGACAGCCTCTACCGTGAGTTTGCCATTTGTGGTGGGTACCGGAATCAACTTGCATCCGGTAAACTTTTCGGGAGCGCCACATTCATCGGTATAAATATGGGCCGCATCGCCGCAAATGACTGCCTGATAGGAATTGGTGAGGGATTTCAAACTGAGACAGTTCGCAGCGGTCCCATTGAAGACGAAAAAGACTTCGATACCGGAACCGAAGTGCTGCTTGAATTTCTGGATGGCAGACTGGGTGTAACGGTCGTCACCGTATCCAACGGTATGGCCTCGGTTAGCGGCGGTTAAGGCCTTTAGAACCTGGGGATGGACACCGGCATTATTATCGCTGGCAAAGCTGCGGGCGGGTTTCATAGCGTGAACTAATGTAGCAGACGGCCCGGATCGGGATGCCGCCCGATATGAAAAAATGGAACCCCAAGGAAAATAATTTTGGCCTTTTTGAGTCGGACGGCACCCTCTGGCAATCTAAATTGGGAAGTTCGACGTCTAAGACTCGGGGTGAGTTCAAGGCGATCAGTTCAAAGCTTCACTTCAGGTTCAATTAAGATCAGGTCCAATTAAGACAGGTCACATAAGAATGATCAAAATGGTGGGCAAGGCGGCATTTTGCAGGGAGCTTGCAAAGGCTTCGCAGGCAAAGATTGTGTTTGGAATGGCGCTTCTGTTGTCGGCGCTGGGAGTGGGTTGCAGTGGCAACGCGGGCGGAGCGCAAGCCCCGCAGGGCGGCGGCATGCCGGTCAAGGTCGAGGTCGCCCATTCGGTCCCAGTGAGCGACACCACGGACTATGTGGCGACTTTGAAGTCGCGTGCATCCGCGGTCATCATGGCTGAGGTTGAGGGACGGATTACAGATATTCGGGTGCATTCGGGCGAGCGCGTCTCCGCGGGCCAGGTGCTTCTGGATATCGATCCCAGGAAACAGCAAGCGACGGTCAATAGCCAGGAACACAATCGGGCTGCCCAACAAGCCAATCTGCAATGGGCACAACAACAGTATGACCGCACCAAAGGACTCGCGGATGCGGGAGTCGTGAGCAAGCAGGACCTCGATCAGGCGCTTGCAGCACGCGATGCGGCCGATGCGCAGTTGCACTCGCTCGACGCGCAAGTCCAGGAACAACAGGTCCAGCTTCACTACTACAAAGTGGTTGCGCCGTGGGCCGGCGTCGTGGGCGACGTACCGGTACGGGTGGGTGACCGTGTGACGACTGCCACTACGCTCACCACGGTGGACAAACCGGGAAGCCTGGAAGCTTATATCTATGTGCCCATCGAAAGGGCCGGCGACATCAAAATGAATTTGCCGGTGCAGATTGTGGATGCCGTGGGAAAGGTGCTGGCTGATAGTCAGGTCAGTTTCATTTCTCCGGAGGTCGACAACACGACGCAAGGCGTGCTGGTGAAAGCGACGATCGCGAATCACAGCGACAAGTTACGTACCGACCAGTTCATACGGGCACGAGTTGTTTGGGGATCTCACCAGGGTCCGATCGTGCCAGTATTGGCAGTCTCGCGAATTGGCGGACAGTATTTTGCGTTTATCGCCGAAGATGCGAATGGGAAGACCGTGGCCCATCAGAAGCCTCTGAGGGTGGGAGACATGGTGGGAAACAATTATGTGGTGCTCGACGGCCTGAAGAATGGCGACAAGATTATTGTTTCCGGAACGCAATTTCTGGTGGATGGAATGCCGGTGATACCGCAAGGCTAAACCAGTTTCGAGTTCTCCGGTTTCCAGGTTCAAGGGTTCGGGAGCCGGAGCAAATTCGCGCTGGCGCAGTATTTTTGAGATTTCCGCGACAAACGGCTGTATTCAAAAACAACTTGGAAGTAGAAGCCACCTGCACTCATGTTCGTTGATTTCTTCATAAAACGCCCGGTTTTCGCCACCGTCTGCGCACTGCTGATTATTTTGGCGGGTGCGGTCTCGATTCCCACGCTTCCCATCGCGCAGTTCCCCATACTTGCGCCGCCACAGGTTTCGGTCAGCAGCTTCTACGTGGGCGCCAGCGCGCAGACGGTGGAGTCGGCGGTCACGATTCCTTTGGAACAGCAGATCAACGGCGCCGAGGGAATGAAGTATGTGACATCGAGCAGCGGCAATGATGGATCGAGCACGATCACGGCCACCTTCGATATCACTCGCGATCCCGATCTGGCGGCGGTCGATATCCAGAACCGGGTGAACACGGCGCAGGGACGGTTGCCGGCGTCAGTCAAAGCGCAAGGCATCACGATCACCAAAGCTTCCAACAGTTTTGTTTTTGGCGCCGCGATTTTCTCCACCGATGGCCGCTACACGCCGTTGTTCATGAGC
>DASYJM010000149.1:0-17486 GCA_035996445.1 Candidatus Acidiferrum sp.
GCCTCGCGTGATTAAAAGTTGCTTCCCGATTTCGACAATCTCAATGAGCTTCGTCGGATTGGAATCAAGATCGACCATGTTGCCGGCTTCCTTGGCGGCTTGCGTACCGGTATTCATCGCCACGCCGACATCCGCCTGCGCCAACGCTGGAGCATCGTTCGTGCCGTCGCCGGTCATGGCCACAAGTTTGCCTTTTGCTTGCTCGCGCTTGATCAGCGCCATCTTGTCTTCAGGCTTCGCCTCTGCCAGGAAGTCATCAACCCCCGCCTCGCGAGCAATCGCCGCAGCGGTAAGCGGGTTGTCCCCGGTGATCATCATGGTGCGAATGCCCATGGCGCGAAGCTGATCGAAACGCTCCCGCATTCCGCCTTTTACAATGTCAGTTAGAGCGATGGCGCCAAGCACCCGCCCGTTTTCTGAAACGAGTAGCGGCGTTCCACCGGCATTAGCGATTCCCCGAATACAAACTTGCAGCTCGGGCGACGCCCCAGTGCCATGGTTGGCGCAGAATTGCAAAATTGACTCAGGAGCGCCTTTGCGGATTTCGCGGCCATCCATATTCACGCCGGACATTCTGGTCTGCGCGGAAAATGGAATGAACGTAGCCGGGTGAGTAGAAAGATCGCGGCCGCGAAGCTTGTAGCGCTCCTTGGCCAGCACCACGATGGAACGACCTTCCGGTGTTTCGTCGGCAAACGAAGAGAGTTGTGCGGCATCCGCAAGATGCGCCTCTTCTACACCGGGCGCGGGGAAAAAGTGCGTGGCGGCCCGATTGCCCAAAGTAATCGTACCGGTTTTATCCAGCAGCAATACGTCCACGTCACCAGATGCTTCAACGGCGCGTCCTGACATCGCGATCACATTTCGTTGAATCATGCGATCCATACCGGCTATTCCAATAGCCGACAGCAAGCCACCAATGGTCGTAGGAATCAGGCACACAAGAAGCGAAACCAGAACAAATATGCTCTGCGGAGCGCCGGAATAAATGGCGAAGGGCTGCAGCGTCACTACCGCGAGTAAGAAAATGATAGTTAAGCCTGCTAAAAGAATATTCAGCGCGATCTCATTGGGGGTCTTTTGCCGCGAAGCGCCTTCGACTAAGCGGATCATCCGGTCAAGAAAGGTCTCGCCGGGATTGGACGTGATGCGCACTTTGATCTCATCGGAAAGCACGCGCGTCCCGCCAGTGACTGCCGAACGGTCGCCACCGGATTCACGAATAACTGGCGCGGACTCCCCGGTAATCGCCGACTCATCGACCGACGCCACGCCTTCGATAACCTCCCCGTCACCAGGAATGAACTCTCCCGCAATCACCACCACTACATCCCCGGAACGCAACTGCGAGCTGGGCACTGTCTCGGTCGTGCCATCCTTTCTTAGTCGTTTTGCTTCTGTCTCTGCTCGTGATTTGCGCAGCGTGTCCGCTTGCGCTTTACCGCGCCCCTCGGCCATGGCCTCGGCGAAGTTGGCAAACAAAACTGTGAACCATAGCCATAGCGTAATCTGCAGCCCAAAGCTGACTTCACCCGCGTGATGTGTGGCATTCCATATGAGCTGAATGGTCGTTAGCAACGCGCCTACTTCGACAACAAACATGACCGGGTTCTTAACCATGGTGCGCGGATCTAATTTGCGAAATGAGTCTCCCACTGCGCGAGCGAGAATCTTCGTGTCGGTAAGTGACTGTTTCCGTACTTGGGAGCCTGTATCCATGGGACCTCAGAAAGATTTACCTGCCGCCATCAGCAGGTGTTCGAGAATAGGCCCGAGACTCAGGGCCGGGAAAAAAGTGAGAGCTCCGACAATCACAATGGTGGCGACCAGTAAGCCGGTGAATAGTCCGCCGGTTACTGGGAACGTTCCCACGGATTCCGGCACGATCCGTTTTTTTGCAAGGCTTCCGGCGATAGCCAGCACCGGAATAATCATGAAAAAGCGACCCAGCAGTTGGGCAACGCCGGTGCTCGTGTTGTACCACATGGTGTTAACGCTCAAGCCGCCGAAGGCCGACCCGTTATTGCCCGCGGAAGACACATAGGCATAGAGCACTTGCGACAAACCATGTGGTCCAGGATTCGAAATGCTTGAAGTTCCGAAAGGCTTGATGATGGCGAGGGCAGAAAAGCCCAGGATGGTAAACGTCAGGATCAAAATTGCCAGCATGGCCATCTTGACATCGTACGATTCGATTTTCTTGCCGAGATATTCAGGAGTTCGACCTACCATTAGCCCGGCAATGAATACCGCGAGAATCACGAACACAACGATGCCGTAGAGGCCCGCGCCTACGCCGCCAAAAACCACTTCTCCCAGCATGATATTGATCAGTGGCACCATGCCGCCGAGCGGCGTGAAGGAATCATGCTGGCCGTTGATGGCGCCGCAACTCGCGTCGGTGGTCACGGTTGCAAATAGAGCCGAATTCGCAATCCCAAACCGCACTTCCTTCCCTTCCATGTTGCCGCCGGACTGCAATGCGTTCGAAGTTTGACTTACGCCCGCGAGCTGCGGATTGCCTCGGGCTTCCGCCCAATACGCGGTGGTCACGCCGGCCAAAAACAAAAACGCCATGGCCGTCCAGACAGCCCAGCCGTGACGTTGTGAGCCGGTCATACGGCCGAGGGTGTAGGTAAGCGCAGACGGAATGGCAAAAATCAAAACTAACTGGAAGAAATTTGAAAAAGGAGTGGGATTCTCGAAAGGATGAGCGCTGTTGGCGCCGAAAAATCCTCCACCGTTGGTCCCGAACTCCTTAATTACTTCCTGGGACGCTACCGGACCTTGCGCAATAATTTGTTGGGTCACCGTTTGCGTGGTAGTTTTTCCGTCGGCCCCGGTCACTTGCACAGTCTGCGGCTCGATCAAATCCACCTTCGTGTATGGCTTCAAATTTTGTATGACGCCTTGAGACACAAAAACCAGCGACCCCACAAGACAGATCGGCAGCAGAACCCAGAGCAAGCAACGCGTCGTATCCACCCAGAAGTTCCCAAGCTTGTCGGTTTCCTTGCGGGCCATGCCGCGAATGACCGCAACCGCAACAGCAATTCCCACCGCAGCGGAAGCGAAGTTGTGATACGCGAGACCGGCCATCTGCGTGAAATAACTCATGGTCGATTCGCCACTGTAGGCTTGCCAGTTGGTATTGGTCGTAAAAGACGCCGCGGTGCCAAACGCCAACCCGGGTTCCAGATTCGCGAATTTTTGCGTGTTTAGCGGGAGAAATTTCTGCACGCGTTCCATTAGATAGAGGAGCACCATGGATACTCCGCTGAACAGCAGCATCGCAATGGCATATTCGGTCCAACGCATTTCGTGTTTTTCGTCAATGCCTGTGAGGCGATAGATGAGTTTTTCGACTGGCCGCAAGACCGGGTCCAAAAAAGTCTTCTCGCCACCAAACACCCGCGCCAGGAACACGCCCAGAGGTTTAGTGATTAGAAAAATCACCAGCAGGAAGAAGCCAATTTGAAACCAGCCGTTCGCGGTCATATTAGAACTCTTCCGCCTTCAGCAACGCATACAGCAGGTAACCGCAGAGAAGCGCGCAAATAATCAGCAAGATGGCGTTAGCTACGTTCATGAGTCCGTCCTTTTCCGAGCAGCTCGCATCCCCGAACGTACAAAATGGCTAAGACGAAAAACAGCACAGTTGCGAAAATAAAAATGATGTCCATCATGCTTGTTTCCTTCCATTGCCATTTTTTCGGTGGCCGTGATTCATCTGTCTTCCCATAGTCCGACTAGCTCGTGGTGTTTTTCACCGGGACATCAGAATTTGACGAGTATGGACAGGTTGATTCGGTTCTCAATTTTCTTGAGGTCCGGCGTGAAACCTGGCACGAACGCCCCGGGCGTGCCGCAAATGTTTTCCACGATAGGAGCTGTTGGGCAAGAAGTCGGGGTAACACCTCCCGGCCCGGAGAAGTAAGGTACGTTGGCCGCCCGGTGATCGAACTCGGAGCGGAACGTGATGTATTGACTAGGCATCCAGTCGAAGGTTCCCGACATGTCCCACGCTTTAAAGACGTCACCTGGATTTTCGGTAAAGTACGGCGTGCCCGAAGCTGCCGTTGCACCGTTGATTGGGGGTAGTAACACGAGGTAGCGACCGGGGTTATTGATTTTCCCGCCGCCAATAGTCAGCCCGTAACGATCACGATCAAACCAAAAACGGTTGTAGAACATAAAGCCCAAAAAGCTCTGCTTAGGGCCCTTCTTGGATCCGCCCGCACAACTGACCCCTCCGCCGTGTTCGCAGCCAATATCACCGGTCAATGAGAACGCCATCTTATCCAGACCCGGTCCCGGCTTGTCGAAGTACTTGACCTCGATGCTGTCGTCACTGTGATAACGCACGCGCGCAGGATTGCCCAGCGCTTCCTCACCCAAGGCATATTGGTTACCAAGGATCGACAGCCAACCGTTCGGCCGCCACAGAATTTGCGCACCCACTCCAGGCCGGTGATTAAACCTTCCGTAGGACTGCCAACCATTTACAAGCCACGGTTCAATTTTCAAATGGGCTGTAGGAAAGATCTGCACTCGAAGACCGGTGAAGAACCACGGAGTGTTGGACGAGACATAGGAAGGTTGATAGGCCCAATTGTCGAATTGGTAGTAACTGAACAGGCCGATATAAGACATGAAGATACCGGCGTCCACGTTGATTCCATGGAGGACGTTGAAGTGATATCCGCCGTACGCTTCCGAGAGATAACGATAGGCGTTATCCAAGTTCCATTGCCCGCGTGCAGGGCTGGCGTCGTTGCGGGGTGTAGTCTGGGAATACAAACCAAACTGCGTCATGACCCGTGCGCGAACATTATCTAGATGAAAATCGCCGCCCACGCCTAGCTGCGTTACGTGCAACTCATTAGAACGAAATACCTCACTCGACCCGCCGATGGTGTCGTCGGCGGGATGATTGAAACTGTAGTTGTAGTCGACATCTGCTCTAATTTCCGGCGTAAAGAAACTCGTCGCGTACGGGGTGTCCTTAGTGCGGGAGTTGCCGTTCAACCACGTAAAATCGGCGAAAGCGAAAGGCTCTTCCTTGGCAGCTTTGCCCGTGGAGGTGCCGCCTGCCTTGCCCTTTTCCGTGGCTTGCCCCTGCGGGGTAATCACCGGATTGGTTAAACTTGAACTAGAAATTGTATTTACTGGCGCAACTGTCGCCGGCGTAGCGGCGGTGGCACCGGGGGTCGCAGCACTATTTGCCATGTCCTTGGCCACCGGTTGCGAGACTGTCGTAGCAGGCTCTACCGGCTGGCCGCCTTTGGACTCCAGCTCTTCAATACGCCTCTCGAGTCGCTCCACTCGATCGAGAAGCCACTGCTCTCGTTCCGTCAGCCCCGGCTTTGGCGCATCTAACTTGACCGGCGACGCCGTTGAAGGAGTTCCGTCGTCTGCAAAGACACGACTAGGAACGATACTGACGCAAAGAATTACAAACAGACACAACCCCGCAAATTTCATCTTCCACTCCATCACACGCATCTTTCTCTCCTACGGTCGTTCTTTGCTTCTAAAATTAACGACCCGTTGGTTCCAATGCTCTCTCGGATTAATTTCGTTGTCTACGCCACGGGTGGTCCCGGGCTTGCGCTGTAGGTCTTGGGTCCACTCCGTGAGGGCGTACAACAGAAACCAGCAACTCAGAAAGCCAATCGTTATAAATATGACTGGAGTCATGGCTCACCCAAAAAACAGCGTGCGAAGAAAGTCTCTCGACGCACGAAAGGTCCACGCAACCCAACCATAGCGAAAGCCCCGTCAAGAAGTCCTGAGCAATTCGTAAGGAATTTATAAGGTAGCTGCGACTAATTCGAGATGGGCATCTGGCGGATAGTTTGGAATTGGCCAGGTGCTCTGGCTACAGCGGCATAAATTCAATAAATTCATGCACCCGATAAATTCTTTTGCGGAATCCTTCACGACTTCCTTATGAGTCGTCCTCTATGCTCCGCACATTACGGGGTCACACACCATCAGTTCATCGTGAAAATCGACTTGGTCGCGATTTTTGGTACTAACTTTCGACCAACTCGACGAAGGGGGAGACAATGTTCGCTAAGGCGATTATGATTTTGCTTGTCATCACCGTAACAGCGCCCTGGGCATCGGCCCAATCGACGTTCGGGGATGTCGTCGGCGTAGTAAAGGATCAAAATGAGGGCGGTGTCCCTGGGGCGCAGGTTCTGCTCACCAGTGTTGACGACGGCTCACAGCATCAGACCGCCAGCGACACTGACGGCGCGTTCCATTTCGTAAATCTTAAAGCCGGCAACTATGACCTTGTTATAAGCGCAGCAGGGTTTTCAGACTTCAAAATATCTTCCGCACATTTGGATGCTCGACAGACTCTGCGCTTAGACGTCGTGGTGAAGTTAGCTTCTGCTTCCCAGAGCGTCGAAGTTGCGGCGAGCGCTGGGCCCATGATGAATACCGAGGATGCAACCATCGCGGACTCCAAAAACTTTCAACAAATTACCAGTTTGCCCGTGAATTATCGCGGAACGACAACCAGCCCTCTCGCGATGCTCGCTACCGTCCCCGGCGCACAGCAGGACGCCAATGGAAATGTTTCCGTCGGCGGTGGACTTCCCTCCCAGGTGCAATACTCCGTCGATGGCTCTTCGACGGTCAACATTCGCCAAAATGGCGCCTTGGGAAATATGAATCCGTCGTCTGAACTGATCGCCGAATTCAAAGTCACAGAGTTCAACAACAACGCTGAGTTCGCCCAACTCGGAGACGTCACCATCAGTACAAAGAGTGGAACCGGTCAATTTCACGGCAGTCTGTTCGAGTACACGCAAAACAGCGCTTTCGATGCCGCCGTCCGGGGATCGAATATCAACGGCCAGACCATCAAGCCGCACAAGGTGTTTCATACCTTGGGAGGTAGCCTGGGCGGCCCGCTGGAAATTCCTAAACTGCTGCATGGCAAGGGTAAGACATTTTTCTTTGCGGACTACGAAGGTAACCGCAAAAGATATTCCACTCCATTGTTTCTGTTCGTTCCGACCACCGCAATGAGAGCGGGAGACTTCTCAGGCGTGTCAACGCCTCTCCTTGACCCCTACACGGGAAAAACGTATCCGGGGAACAAGATTCCAAGCGGCAGCGCGTGTACTAGCTCGCAAGATTGCATCAACCCAGTGGCTCTCAGTCTCCTCAACAATTACCTGCCCGCGCCAAACATTCAAAACGGTGCCGCTAATTTTGGTGTCACTGCCAATTATCTGCAGCAGACACCTACACCGAGCAACACAAATGGCTACGACGTGCGCATCGATCGCACCCTCACCGGCAAGCAATCGCTGTTTGTACGCTGGAGCTGGAAGCGGCTAAATTCACAATCCTTAACGGATGGCTTTTTAAATTCCGTCAACAACTTCCTACCGCCCGACCACGATCTAGAAAACAACAAAAATTTAATTATTTCTCACAACTTCACAATTACCGACCGCCTGGTCAATGAAGCTCGCTTCGGTCTTTCGTATTACCAACTGAATGTCACTTTCCCTATACAGGGCGCTACGGCGATCTCCACGCTGGGATTGCAGGGACTAAATATCAGCGATCATCCGACGACCGGCGCTTTCCCGACTTTCAATTTCAGCGACGACCCCGGCAACTATTCGGTTATCGGCCGCGACAAGGCGGGCACGACGAAATCGCAGACTATTCAATTTGCTGACAACCTTATCTGGATTAAAGGTAAACACACTTTGAAATTTGGCGCCGATGTACGTCGCGTTGCTTATGTAGATCTGGAGAGCTTCGGCGGCTCCGATGATTTCGGCTCTTTTACCTTCGACCAGGGAATTTTTAGCGGCAATGCCTTCGCGAACCTGCTGCTGGGTCTGCCGACGAAGACTTATGTTGCACAGTCTGGGCCGGACGTGCACGCTCATGCCATTCAAACCGGTATCTATGGGCAGGACGAGTGGCGCGTTAACGGCAGACTCACTTTGAGTTTTGGGCTTCGCTGGCAGGCATTGCCACCGTTCGTCAGTGATTTGAACAACCTGACTGCGTTTGACGTCCGCAACGGAGGCATCATTATTCCCAGCGGAAATCAGCCACGCCCAGGTTTTCTCGAGAGCATCAACACCTGCGTGCCTGGCAACGGTATAACTTGCGGCACGCCTACAGCGGCGGACATCGCTCTGGGTTGTGTGCCGGTTAACAGCGCACTTCCCTGCTCACCAGTTGCGTATGCCGGCAGCGTGGGGCTCGGTCCCGGGCTGCGGCAGTTCTACAAGAAAAATTTCCAGCCCAGGCTCGGTTTTGCTTACCGCCCGTTCGGCAACAACAAGACCGTTGTGCGCGCTGGCCTGGGCATTTTCACGATGACCAATCTTGGACAACTTTCCTTCAACACTACAAATATCGACGTCGCTGTGGTGCGCACTAGCTTCAATCCTGATGCCAACGGCACTCCCACTTATCAGTTTCCGATCGTGCAGACGGTAAACAATCCTCTAAACATCGCCGGTACCGGAGATTTTTATCAAAATACGCCGATTGATTATCGTGACCCGCAATCTGCGCAATGGAATATAACCGTCGAGCGGGAGATCATGCCGGACGTTACGTTGCGCGAGAGTTACGTCGGGATGAACTCTTACCGTATGAGCCAAACTGTGGATTTGAACCAGCTCGCCCCCAGCACCATTTCTCCCAATCCGAATTCCAAGCCATATCCTAATTGGGGCAGAATTCTTTCGACCAACAACGCCGGTCATGTGAGCTATCAAGGGCTGCAGTCTGAGCTCAATGTCCGGTCACACTCCGGCCTTACGCTACAGGCGAGTCATGTGTGGGCCAAAAGCCTCGGCAACGTCGGTGGCGACGCACCCACTTCTTTCAATCCTGAAATAATCTACGGGACACCGGTCGCCAATCGTTTCAATCTGGCCGCCAACCGCGGCAACATCTCGCAGACCCGCCGCAACCGGCTTCTGGTGTCTGCGGTTTACGATGTACCGGTAGGGCGAAGCCGAAAATTTTTCCATGATGAGAACCGCGTTCTGGACGCTTTGTTTGGCGAGTGGTCGATCAGCACCGTCAGTCTGTGGGAAACTGGTCCTTATTTGACCCCCACCACAAGTTCGAGCTTTGACCCCGGGAACCTCAACATTTCCTATCGTGGCGCCTTCCAGCGGCCGGATTGTGTTGGCAACGGTAACCGTGCAAATCCTGCGACGGGGAGTATGTTCGACGTTAACGCTTTCAATCCTATTCCTTCGGGTCCAGTTGGAAATTGCGGCGTCGGTATTTTGGAAGGACCGGGTACCACCACGATCGCGGCAGGACTAGCCAAGAGGCTTCGGGTTACCGAGCGGGTTGGCCTTCGCTTTGAAGCGACTTTCACCAATCTGCTAAATCATCCGAACTTCGCTTCGCCCCCTACGAATGTCACAGCGTCTTCGTTCGGGCAAGTGCAGAATGTGCAATCGGCTGAGAACAGCGGAAATCGCACCGGGCAGTTAGGACTGCGAATTGAGTTTTAGCGAATTTATGTGGGCGACTCTCCCATTTCCCGTGGCTCTGCCTTGCTATGCCAGACTGCTCGCATTGAACCGTCGGGTCGCCCGGGTCTACACTGTCTACTCTAAGGTTAAGAATCTTAAAAATGGGCATATCCGATCCCGTTCGACCGAGTCCTGAGCGGCTTCTCAAGCAGGTGCAAGCCGAAGAGAACAAGCGCTGGGGCGCACGCCTCAAGATTTTTCTTGGTTACGCGCCGGGAGTTGGAAAGTCCTATCGAATGCTTGATGAAGCGCGACGCCGCCACGAACGCGGTGAAGATGTTGTCGTCGGTGCCGTTCAAGGCGCCCAATCCGAAGACGTAAAAGCACTTCTGCAAAAATTGGAATCGATTCCATCGTTGCAATCCGCGGAGCATCGATCTTTAGATTTGGACGCTATTCTTCGCCGTGCGCCTCAAGTATGCGTTGTAGACCCATTGGGCGCAGAGAACCCGGTGACGAGCCGCAACCCGCATCGCTGGCAGGACGTTCAGGAGCTGTTGCGTAACGGCATTTCTGTTTTGACAAGCGTAAATCTGCTACACGTCGAGGAATACAGAGAAAAAGTTCAGGCCATTACCGGCAAGCACACAACGGAAACAATTCCCAAGTCGTTTCTCCTCGCCGCTGATGACATCGTTATCGTGGATGTGCCGGCGGACCTCTGCTTGGCGCGCTCAGGCGAAAAGTTGACGTCGATTGGAATCAGCAACGCTCAAGAACGCAAGCTGTCGGAGTTGCGCGAACTCGCCCTGCTCCTAACTGCAGAAGTCGTGGACGCGCAACTGGAGACTTACGTGCATGCTCACGGAATTGCGCCGGTATTCGGAACTCACGAGCGGTTTCTTGTTTGTATTACGCCAGAGTCAAACGTGACGGCCATGATCCAAAGCGGTATACGTAACAAGGAGCGCTTTCAGGGAGAACTCTACGTCGTGTACGCGCACCGGCCTGGACTTTCTCATGAAGAGACCGCCAGGATCGAAACGTATTTGCAGGCTGCGCGTTCAGCGGGCGCCACCACGGAAATACTAGAAAGCGATGATCCGGTCGCTGCCATAGGAGAATTCGCTACTCAGAAGCGCATCACACAGATCTTCATCGGCCACGGCTCTCACCAGACCTGGCGCGATCGCCTGTTCGGCGATCCGATCCTGCGGCTCATTCGGGCCAGCGACGGTATCGACGTACGGGTTTTTCCTCAGTAGCTTCAGGCTATGCCCGCAAGCGACGAAACCCAACGCCGAAAACTGAAAGTCTATCTGGGATATGCAGCTGGCGTCGGGAAAACTTTTCAAATGCTGGCAGACGCTCAAGCAGCGGCACAACGTGGGCTCGATGTGGTCATTGCTTACTTTGAACCTCACGCGCGCCCCGACACGATCGCCCAGGCGGAGGGGCTCGAGATGCTCCCGCCTCGCCAGATCGAATATCGCAACCGTGTGTTTAAAGAAATGGACACCGACGCCACGCTGCAACGTAAGCCTGATATCGCCCTGGTGGACGAATTGGCACACACAAACGTACCTGGCTCCGAACGCTCTAAACGTTGGGAGGACGTTCAGATGCTGCTGGAGGCGGGCATTGAAGTTTGGACCACGATGAATGTGCAACACATGGAGAGCCTTTACGACCAAATCTGGCAAGTGACCGGCGTCCAGGTCCGGGAAACGGTTCCAGACTGGGTGGTGAGACGAGCTGCTGAGATTGTCGCTGTGGACGTAACGCCAGATGCGTTGCTGAACCGATTGAAGCGCGGCGCGATTTACAAACCGGAAATCATCGAGAAAGCGTTGGGCGGGTTTTTCAAGGCTTCTAATCTGGGGGCACTCCGCGAGATGACCCTTCGTCAAGCCGCTCACGAAGTCGATCTTCGACAAACCGCATATGATGAGACCAGCGATGCGAGAGTATCTGACGAAGCAAGTGGAGGCGCCGCGAAGGAGCGCATACTTATCGTTGTTACCGCGGATCCTTCTACGGCCATGCTAATCCGCCGAGGGCGGCGGGTGGCAGACTACTTGCATGCCGATTGCATCGCTCTTTTTGTCCATCGCACCCCACACATCAGTGAGTTGCCGGCTGGAGAGCGCCACACGCTGGAAAAGCATCTCCGTTTCGCGCGCAGTCTGCAGATGGATACGCGCGTGGAAGCAGGCATCGACATTGCTAAAACGGTGGTAGAATTTGCTCGCAGCAATCAAGTCACTCAAGTGTTTGTAGCCCCATCGCGAGGAGGGCTCAGAGAGAGGCTACTCGGCCGGAATTTCGTTGAGAATATCGTCCGTTTAGCCGAGGACCTGCAGGTTACGGTCGTCGCCGATCGAAGCCGCAGATCGGCTTCTTCATGAGGGTTTTTTGAAAAGTTGCGCGACGAATGTGAAATGTCAGTGTGGGGCTAAAGATTTTTCCGACGAAATCCAAAGAGGATGTAACTAATTATGGCGGCTATCATCGCTATGCAAAAATTCGTCGGCGTGAACATATCTTTGATCGCCCAAGCGAAGCCCCGTCTCATCCCCGCACCTGATCGCTCGAACTCCGCCATCAACAAATTGGAATAAAAAAGAAATACGACGAAACCTACCTCGATCACCGCTCTGCGGACATTCTTTTTCATTCAGGAAACCCTTCCGTTGTCCCGGCGCTTGCGGCGCTCACCGGTTCATGTCAACTTCCGAATTGCAGACGCTGTAATACTGGACCAAGCGCTAGTGCCGGAAGATAGCTAAGCGCCATCAATGTTACTAAACAGGCGGTGAGCAGCAGTCCGAAGAGTGCCCGACGAATTGGGAGTATTTCTCTGCCTCCCCAGGAGTGACGGCAGAGCCAAAGCCGGGATAGCCAGACCAAATCTGCCCACCATCATTGCCACTGCAGTGTCAAATTGTAAAACGGCGTGTTCACGTTAAGACCGGCAAAATTCTGACCATGGTTAACGAAGCAGGACGTGTAAGCAAACAAAATCCCCGTAAACCTGTGCGGGCCCACGTTGGTTGTTAGAGCTGACAGCCCCGCTTTGGTGCTCACCGCGATCGCGACAAATGGAAGGATTACGATTGGCGCGGCTAAGGCCTACAGCAAGTCCATTTTGTTTTCACAATTCAAAGCGCCAAGGAATGAGTTACAGAACTAACGGTAGCGAAAGATCTATCAGGAAGTCGTGAGTAATTAATAAGGAATTCATAAAGTCAGTTTGCACGCCGATTCGCTGCACGACGGCGCGGCGACCAAGGTACAATACACTGCGCTTGAACCTACAAACCAAATTCGCCGCCGAAAACGGAATCTAAATGAATGAAGCCATTTACTTGCTGCAGCGGCCGCGCCGGCGTGTGCTTTTACTTATTTTTGCCGTTCTCGCTGTGATCTTTTTTAGTAGCCGCACGGTGTTGTCTTATTACGTCGACGCCCTTTGGTTTAGATCACTCGGTTATGCGGAAGTATTCCGAAAAACCATAAGCCTGCAGTGGTTGGTGTTCGCGGTATTTTTCGCCGCGACATTTTTAGTTGTGTACGGATGGTTCCGCGCTTTATGGCGCACGTACCAACCGCACTTACTAGGAGGCGGGCCGATTTTCGTGGGCGGGCGGCAATTAAGACTACCCGTCGAACGCATGTTGCGCCCTATCGCGCTGGTGGTCTCGATTGGAATTGCCTTCGTGACTGGCACGAACATGATGTTGGAGTGGTCCACGTTCGCGCTTTATTGGTATGCGCCCCACACCAACGGCATCGTAGATCCGATCTTCGGCAGGCCGCTAAACTTTTATCTATTCGCTTTGCCCGCATGGCAGTTTCTCACCGGTTGGCTGCTGATGCTCGCCGTGATCGCCTGCGTAGTCGCTATTTTATTTATTTTTATTACCGGTAGTATACCTGCGCTTGGGAGACGCGGAGGCCGGGACTTGCCGTTGCCATGGCGCGGCTTTTCCATTGCGTTCGCGTTGCTGTTGCTGACCCTTGCAATGCGCGTGTACATCGGCCGGTTCGAACGATTGCTCGAAGATCACACGATATTTGGCGGCGTAACCTACACGGATGCGCACGTCATGCTTACGGGTCTGCTCATCGTCTGTGTCGGGCTAATCCTTGGCGCTGCGATTGCCGCTATCAATGTTGTATCAGCACCGCGCATGCGCTGGCTTTTCGCAGCGGTCGTTCCGGCCACGGCCTGTTATCTCGCAGTACAGATAGTCGCGTGGTACGTAGGCAACTTTATCGTGAAGCCCAACGAATTGGTTCGCGAGCGACCATTCATCGCCTACAACATTGATCTGACGCGGCAGGCTTATGGACTGGATCGCATGACGCAGCGCGAATTTCCCGCGGAAACGACCGTCGAGGCCACTGACCCGGCGAACAATCAGGCTACGCTGCAAAACATCCGGCTTTGGGACTGGCGCGCACTGCAAGACACGCTGCGTCAGATTCAGGCAATCCGCACCTACTACGACTTTCCGGATATCGACATCGATCGTTATGAGATCGAGGGCCCCATGCGCGAAGTTATGCTCGCTGCGCGGGAGCTGAATGTCGAGAAGCTACCGGAGAGCAGCCGTAACTGGATCAACGAGAAGCTAATCTACACGCACGGTTACGGTATTACCATGAATCCCGTGCACGGATTTACACCCGAAGGGCTGCCAACGCTGATTCTGAGTAACATGCCGGTACAGAGCACGGTGCGGGGTATTAAAGTAACGCGGCCCGAAATCTATTTTGGCGAGCTGACCAATACCGACGTGTACGTGAAGACGCGACAACAGGAGTTCAACTACCCGCAGGGACAGACAAACAGCCTGACGTCGTACGACGGGAATGGCGGCATCCTTCTCGGCGGGTTCCTGCGGCGCATCCTCATTGCGTCAGACCGCGGCGATCTCACCAAGGTTCCGTTCAGCGACGACATCAACTCGCAGAGCCGGCTGCTGATGCGCCGCAACGTGCGAGATCGCGTGGCCGCGCTCGCACCATTCCTGACCTACGATCTGGATCCGTACATCGTGATCGGCGACGACGGGCGGCTGTCGTGGATGATGGACGCGTTTACGACCTCAGACAGTTTTCCGTATGCGACCCACTACGCGCTCGGCAACAATTTGATCAACTACATGCGAAACAGCGTAAAAGTGGTCATCGACGCTTACGACGGGACCACCACGTTCTATGTATTTGATACGCAAGACCCTGTCCTCTTGGCATACCGCCAGATCTTCCCGGGTCTGTTCAAGGATGCCGCGACCATGCCGCCGGGGCTCCGCAAACATGTGCGCTATTCCGAGTTGTTACTGAAGTTGCAGACCGCAGTTTATGGCCTTTATCACATGAGTGATCCGCAAGTGTTTTACAACCGCGAGGATTTGTGGACAGTCGCTACCGAAGTCGGAATGGACGAGAACGGCCAGCAGAAGACGATGCCCATGGAGCCGAACTTCGTGCTGATGAAACTACCAGACGAAACAGGTATGGAATTCGTGGAGATTCTGCCGTTCACGCCCGCTAACCGGAACAATCTGATTGGTTGGATTGCGGGGCGCAGCGACGGCCCTCAGTACGGGAATGCGATCATCTATGAATTCCCAAAGACCAGGTTGGTCGACGGACCGCTTCAGATCGAAGCACGCATCGACCAGAACGCACAGTTGTCCGGTCAACTGACGTTGTGGAATCAGCAAGGCTCCCATGTGCGACGCGGAACTCTGCTGGTCATTCCGTGCGGGCGCGCGTTGCTCTATGCGGAGCCAATCTATCTGCAGGCCGAACGAAGTCCAATGCCGGAGCTGCGTCTTGTCGTGCTGGCGTTACAAGACAAACTCGCGTATGGACCGACTTTTGAGGCGGCGATGGCAGCTCTCTTCGGCGGGCAGGCTTCATCCCTCAATGCCGTTGCGGCGGCCGCAGAGCCGGGACGAAGCGCAGCGGCGCCTGCCGCGTCCACCAAGCTCGGGACGGGCCTCAACGTGATCATCGCGGAAGCGGCCAAAGACCTCGCTGACTATCAGCGACTGACGGCGGAAGGCAAGCTCGGTGAGGCGGGGCAGAAACTTGAAGAGCTAAAGCGCAAACTCGATCAGCTGAACGCGCGCGAAAAATAATTGCGATGGCCTGTTTCGCGGCGCCAGTGTCTTCACTGTTCGGCAACGTGCCTTCAACTATCGCAAAAATGGCCGCCGCTCCTCCGTAACATTGGTTAGCCACCTAAGAAACTATGCTTTGTAGACGGGCTGAACTTTCGCCCTCGGGCGGCGTCAAACAAAAAACAGATTGTGGCGAAGACAGAAAAGAGGGAACACGACGTTCCCTCTTTGAAACCGAACAACTTGTGGCAATCTCTCTACCGGGAAATATTTGCGGCAACGATCACGGATTCCTGCTTCTCGTGGTTCTGGGCGAGCCGGACTTCCGTGCGGCTTCTGGACAGTTCGCGGCCGCTGGAATTACCTGCAACCCAAATCTGCCGGAGGAAATAGTAACCGCCCATGCTGTCGAAAACGAGCTTGGTGTGTGTCGAGGGTCTGACACTTTCGCAAGCGTTTGACAAGGTTATCTCAGTCTTAGCCTGCTCGGCGTTAGTGATCTTAAGGATATTATCTCTGTTACTGAAAAGATAATCGCCGGCAGGGTAGGCGCGGTCGCCGACGACGAAATTGAAGGGAACAGTCGCACTTAGTGTCATCTGCTGTGCGTGAGCAGCGGTGGCCATAAGCAGCACAGCCAAAGCAGCCAGGATAGAACGTAGGTTTTTCATAGAACCTCCTTCGAATCGAAAAGCGTGGAGCGCCGGACAAGAGAGCCAGGTATTTTTGTGGGCCATCTCGTTCCGAGTTACTCTACCTTCTCACGCTCTCAATTCAGTGCATCGCTCATGCCAGGCTGTGTGTCAGAAACCAGACTCTGATTCAACCATCACACATTTGCTTTGCTCTCAAGTGGTTGGACGTAACCATTTGTGTCGAAAGCCTGACCAGTGCTGGTCTGGAGCGGGATGTGCACAAGCCAATTGCTATCCGATTCGCACATGAAACCGTTTTCTTCGCCGACTTTAGATCTGCATCGTCAGCTGAAATAAACCGTCGTAAATCCAGGGATGCGCGGCAAACTTGTCACTTAGCATGGGTTACTTGAATCTGTCCATTTGTGCTCTTCCAGTTGGCGGCGCTGTCTCGTGCTCCTAGTCAATCAGATAGCCCTCCTATCTCATCGGATAGTCTCTTCTCGAGGTTGCCGGCCTTACAAAAACCGGAACCAGCCAAAGTGCGAAGAGCCATCACGATGAGCACGCCTATTTCGACCCAGAATGCCCATCTTCTTCGGAATTGCCGGAATCTCTTAACCACGTTCCCAAATCCGAAGCAACCACCACTTCGACTCCAGCCTGATCCACAGCGATGGCTTCGTCCAGCGTGGTAGCCGTTCCTAGCGTAACGATCCCTTTCTTCCTTGCCTCGTCCAATATCTCTTTCGGTGGAATACCGTAGACAAAAGAGAAGGCCGGAACGTTAGTATCGAGAAGCACGCGCGCCTAATCCTCAAACCGGATCGGCTTGTACGGTGCAAATACCGGTTGTGTGCGCCGAGTGCCTTGATGTGTGGCGAGAGATGCGACAGAGCACGGTGGAATGCTGCAGCTTCCGATGTGCGGGCTCCCGCATCTTCCATCGAAACCCACAACTCGCAAATGGCTTCGCCGTCAGCGAACGAATTTCGACGATCACATCTTCAATCGCGTTTGGTTCAAGACCGTGCGCGCCAAACGATCCGAGTCCTCCAAAGTTCGATACAGCGGCGGTAAGTCTCTGCGATGAAAGACCGCCGAGTGGTCCCTGGATGATCGGGTACTCGATCCCGAGAAGCTGTGAAACGCGGGTTTGATTCCATGTCTTCGTCATCTTGCAACCTCGCACAAAAGGGAGGGGGCTAGCGCTCCCGCCCCCT
>DASYJM010000150.1:0-6182 GCA_035996445.1 Candidatus Acidiferrum sp.
GGCATGAATGACGTCCGGGCGCCACTTGCGGACAATGCGGTAGAGCGAACCCAACGACTTCAACAGCACCGCGGGCCGGCGCTCGTGGTTGAGCAGCATAGTTTCAATGTTGTTGGCGGCAAGGAGAGCGTCGAAGTCGCCGCCTCCGCTTGCCATCGCAACGCGATGTCCCAATTTGACCTGGGCGCATGCGAGATCGACGGCCGCGTGAACGTGCCCGTTCAAGCGGTTCGTATGATTCAGTAAATGCAAAATACGCATCGATAAATCCTGTCGCGAAGTCCGGATGAAAGAGGGGCCGGTCGTCAATCATGCCTAACATATTATATGCTGGCTTTGCCGCAGGTATGCTTACCGGTCAGGGCGTGAAACCGCGACCTTGCCGCCGCCCCGGGGGCACCCGGCTCAAGCCATCGGATTTTAGGGTGAACGCAGCAGGGGAGCTCGCAGCCCCCGCCGCCAAATTCCTTGAGGGCGGGCGGCGGGCTTTGTCGCGGTCAGCGCGGTTGAGGAGGTGGTCCGGGTGGGCAGCCCTCCGGCGGGCCGGCGTCCCGTCCGTAGACATGGACGTAGTCGACCAAGAGGGTGGACGGGTTCGGCGCCTGATCGATAGGCCAGCCGCCACCGAGCGCAAGGTTAACGAGCGGGTACAGGGGCCCGTCCAGTTCGGGCGGCGTCGGTTGACTCCAGACCCGCTTGCCATCGCGAAAGAAGACGATGGCCTGCGGCGACACATCGACCCCGAAGGTGTGATAGTCTTCGACCAAAGAACCATCCGGGACATCAATCTTCTGGTTTTTGCCTCGATGCTTGGATGCGTCCTTGTACCAGACATGTACGACGGCCTGATAGGCGGAAGTGAACTGGCCATAATACTCGATGACATCGATTTCCACGTTGCCGTCACGTTTTTCTACTGGCTTTAGCGCTGCGAGCCAAAAGGCCGGCCAAGTGCCAGGCCCGGGCGGCATCTTCATGCGCGCTTCGAAATATCCGTAGCGTGTTCCTGAGCCCGCGCCCGTAGCATCGGCTGCGGCGATAAGGCCCGAAGTCCACCGCCCCTGTTGGTTTTTGGAAGCCGTTATAGAGAGGATTCCGTCCCTGATTTTGAACGGGCCTCCCGGCTCTGGATCCATGAAACTCGCGTCGCCAAAATCACCCCCCCAAGGCGTGTGGGCGGTCCAGCGCGCCGGGCCGATTCGATGGGAGGAGATGCTTTCTATGCGACGGTTGGGCGCGGTTTCCTCGTCGAAGTTCTCGATCATGACAGGGCGGAGTTCGCAGGAATTGGAAGTCTGCGCCGAAGCCGCGTGTGCAACTGGGATAGTGACGAGGGCGGCGGCCAAGAAGACAAGAGGAGGAATTTTCATCTGACAATCAATGCGAGTTTGATTTAAGCATCGAGGTGGTTCCACCGCTTGTTCGTGTCGGCTGGGCAATTAGCATCGAAATGCATTCGACATCGCGCGACGCAAGCGCTTGTCCCGCCGGGGCGAGCCGCCCAGCCCCGGTCTGTTTATCTAGACGCAAGCGTAAGAGCATCCGCGTGAGCATGCACAACTTTTTCCGCGCTGTATCTATCTATGTATCCCTTTCTGTAGTCCGAATAGGCCTTCTCAACATTCAAATTATCACAATAATACAGCATGGCATTCACGAGTTTATCTTCCTCTAGCAGCGGAACAAGCAGACCCAGTCGTCGATCTGTTAGAATATCGCTTGGTCCAAACTCACAATCTGTTGCAACAACAGGAAGGCCGAACCTTAACGCCTCACATATTGCTAGAGACCAACCTTCCCAGCGCGATGTAGATACGTATACATCACTCTCAGACAGTGCAACTTGAGGGTTATCTGGATGATGCTCTATGAAAGCAGCTGTTTCCAGTCCAAGTCTTTTTATTGTGTTCCTCAGATCCGGTTCGCTTTCTCCATATCCTACTAGCCTTAGCTTGACGTTCCTGCGATGTTCATAAAGTTTTGCAAATGATCTAAGTAATATGTCCTGGCCTTTCTGGTAAGAGAAGCGAGCGACATTGACAAAGGTAACTGACTCCGAACCTGTATTTGCCCGGTCAGCCGCGGTATCAAATTTCCTTACGGGATTGGGGACCCAATAATGCGGAATTTTGCTAGGGAACATCGCCTTAAAAGATTCAATTTGACTCGGAGCGACACCGAAGACACCGGAGAGACGATGGAGAATTATTTTATTCATGACGTAAAACAAAATCTTTGCTTTGGCAGATCTCATCTCCAACTTAGGATTGCCGTGAAGATATAGTATGAACCGCCTTTTGATACCAATACAAGAAATCCAGAAAACCACCGTAGCTTCGACTTGAGGTACTATGACTAAATCGTAATCCTTATCACTCACAACCTTTCTTACAGTGCGTATCAAACCGCTTCGACCTCTGACATCTTTTTGAATTTTATTGTATTTCCTTTCTGTTATTCGGTAATTTCTGAAGTGCGATGTGTATAAAACGTCGATATCGAAATTGTGGTGGTATTTATCCGCCAACTCAGAGCAAATTTCGTCGACTACGCGTTCAATACCAGCAAATGATTTGGTGGGTGGCACGATATAGAGAATTTTGAGATTCACGTGAGAGCTGTCCTCTGCAAGTATCGTCGTAGTAGACGTGATAGGGCTTTTGAAAGTATCACTTTGCGCAAATCCGCTCTAGAGAAGATTTCTGTTAGATGAACCAGTCTGCCGACGGTGCGCAGGAGCGCGTCGTTGCAGCGAACGGCAGCGGATGACTGAGCATCGCCTTGCTCAATCGGTTTAGGCCACGACTGTAAGCAGGTAGAGCAGGCTGCCGACCTCGTGGATTGGGCTGCTGCCGGTTCGGTGGACACGTCCTTAAGCTAATCCCACCTTACGTTCGAACTCAACAGGGCCGATGTGTCCGCTGGTCGAATGACGTCGGGTGGCATTGTAGAACCGCTCGATGTAATCGAACACATCTGCCCCTGCCTCGTTCCTGGTGCGATAGGCTTTGCGCGCCGTGGCTCGGTCTTGAGCGACGAGAAGAAGCTCTCCATCGCAGCAGCGCGTCAGGTCTGCCCCGTCGCCAGATCGCCATCACCAGAGCATCAGTGACGAGCTGCGACGTCATCGCCGCATTCATCGACCAGCCAACCAGCCGATGGGAGAGCAGATCGACGACGGCGGCCACATAGAGCCAGCCCTCGGCCGTCCAGACATAGGTGAAGTCGGCAATCCATTTGCGGTTGGGAGCCGCTGCTTGGAAGTTGCGGTCGAGCACGTTGGCAGCGACGGCGGTCGCCGGCCGCTACCCTCCCAACCGCAGAGGCTAACACAAGGCTGTTTCTACGCCGCACAGGCGCACCACCCTGCTGGACAGTTTTTTAAAATGTCGCGCTCCATGCGCAGCCGCTCGTTCTCTCGCTGCAAACGGGCGATCTCCGCCGCATGGTCCGCCGACGGCAGCGTCGCCTGCGTTGTCGGGCGCCGCGCCGCCGCCGTCGGCTCCAGCCCGGCCCCACGTTGTTCCACCCAACGGCGCAGTACAGAATCGCGCAGGCCAAGTTCTTTGGCCACAGACCCGATCGAGCGGCCACTCGATGCGACCAGATCAACCGCTTGCCGCTTGTAGTCGTCCGTAAACGACCGACGTTGACGTGTTTCCATACGACACCTCCTGGCTCTTCGAGCCTACTACAGGTGTGTCCATCAATCGGAGGAGGTTCACGCCGGCAATTCTACGGGCAGCAAGGTTGCCGGCCGGATCGAGCCGTCCTTCTCGATAACCCGCACGATGCGATTGTGTAGATTTTGGCATACGTGGCTCGTGGCCAAAGTGCACAGCGAACTCGAATCAACATCACGATTTCACGCAACCAAAAATCGCTCTAGACTCATCCTCGCCGATTGTGGAATATTTGTTGCACTGCGCGCGTCGAATACAATAGTGGCACAACCGAGTGGACGCCAAAATTCTGACTGCCACGTTGTGTTGCGGGGCGCGGCTCCGCGTGGCGCGGATAGAGCGGAGACAAGTATGTGAAAGAAAGAGCAAGACTTTTCGGCGAGAGCCTGATCGAGGGCGAGAAACTTTGTGTGCGGCAAAGACCACCGTTGCTTAGTGTAGTTATCACTTGTTTCAATTACGAGACCTTCATCGTCGAAGCCATTGACAGCGTCCTCGCGCAAAATTGTCCGTCTCTTGAAATCATCGTGGTAGACGACGGATCTACAGATCAATCTTGGGAAAAGATCCAAACATACAAAGATCAAATCATAGCAGTCAGAACAGAAAATAGAGGCGCACTCCGAAGCTCACTAACTGGATTTTCCTTATCAAAAGGAGATTTTGTCTATTTTTTGGATGCCGATGACCTTCTCTGCCTGGGTGCGATCAATCTTCTAAAGCCGCACCTGAGGGCTAATGTATCAAAGATACAATTTATGCTGTTGCCAATCGACAAATCTGGGAACGTTATCGGACACGCCTTTCCCAGGCTAAAACCCTCGGACGACTCTGGCGTATTGATAGAGTCTATTATTAAAAGCGGGTTCTATTTGACGCCCCCCACTTCTGGAAATGTATACAGACGTAACGTCTACGAAGAGCTGGGCGATCTCAGTTATGAGAGGGCGATTGACGGAGTCGCATACTTACTTGCGCCATTCGTCGGAGAAGTGATTTCTATTGATAAGGCGCTCGCTAAATACAGAATTCATAGCTCAAATCTGTCAGCTTTCTCGGACCTGTCTGGCAGCCGCATGAACGGTTACATCGCTCGCTTTTTAAGCAGGCTTCAACATCTCGAACAACTTATTCACACAAGAGGGATAAACGGCCGCGATTTTTGTGTAAGAAAGGACTACGCCTACGTTCTTGAGATGACGATTATGGGGATGATTGCAGAAAGGCGGCGGCCTAATCTAAGGTTAGTGAGAGCATATGTGCTCGCAGTTGCGAGGGAGTATTCCGGCGCGAAGCGTAAATTGCTTCTGATTTTCGGTGTTGCCTCAATTGTATTGCCGGTGAAACTCACGATAGGCCTTGTTAAATTTCGAATAGATCAATCGAAGAATTCATGGATCCGAACAAAAATAAAAACGTTACTCATGGCCCATCAATGAAACAGACTTGTGCCTCCTTGACCTTCCACTGCAAATTTCCTCCCCGCGGAGTTAGAGTTCGGCCTTCTCAAGGACGGACAGATGAAGCGAGCCAGGTTTACGGAAGACCAGATTATTAGCGTGCTGCGGGAGCATGAGGCAGGCGCGAAGACCGCCGATCTCGCACGCTAGCACGGCGACTCGCAAGCGACGCTTTACAACTGGAAGGCTAAATACGGCGGCATGGATGTCCCCGAGGCCAAGCGTTTGAAGCCCCCGGCGGCTTATGCCGCCAACCTCGCCGCAACGTGCGATCGGCTGCGCAACCCGGACCAGCTCTGCCGATCGCACGTTGCTCTACCCGCGCCTGACGGCGTAACATCCGCCGAGCCTCTAATCACTGCTGGATGAAAGTTCAGTGGCAGGTCACAGGTCATCTTGCCTACCGGCCGCAATTAATCTTACTTATGATGTGTTGGAGCATTGCCCTCATGAGGGCGCCGGGCCTAGCGGCATAAGAATTGCCTAAGCCTTTACAATGGCGCAAATTTGGACTGGGAATTTATGGGCAAGGCTACCTCTAAAACCGTCTCGGTTGTTCTGGCGACGCATAATGGCGCGAGCTACATCGAGGAACAGATCAGGAGCATCTCTAATCAAACGTTAACACCCTTGGAACTCATCGTTTCAGACGATGCTTCGAGCGACAACAGTCTGCAGATCGTTGAAGACGTCTTGGCGGACTGCGATTTCACCGTCCAAATCAATCGCAACGTCAGGCCTTTGGGGTTCCGGGACAATTTCCTGCAAGCAAGTCTGCTTGCCCAAGGTGATTTCATTGCATTCTGTGATCAGGACGATGTCTGGCATCCGACGAAACTGGAGAAGTGTTCGGAATTTTTCGAAAACAAGAACATTTCCCTGATCGTTCATGCAGCGCAACTTATTGACAATGATACAAACCGAATTGGGATGTTTCGCCAGGGCATTGAAGACACGAGAGTAAGAGCCCCACTCAGCTATGACCCGTGGGGAACTTTCTGGGGCTTTTCGATGGTGTTTCGTCGCGAACTGCTGAAAC
>DASYJM010000151.1:0-2951 GCA_035996445.1 Candidatus Acidiferrum sp.
GGCATCAATGCGATTCTCTACTTTGCCCCGCGCATCTTTGAACTGACCGGATTGGGTGCGAAGGCCGCGCTGCTTCAGTCGATTGGCATCGGCGTCACCAATCTGATATTCACCTTCGTAGGTCTCTGGCTCATTGACAAGTTAGGCCGGCGCACTCTGTTGTTCATCGGCTCGTTTGGATACATCATTTCGCTGGGCCTGGTGGCCTGGGCCTTCTTCACCGGGCACTACAGCATTGTGCCGATTTGCATTTTCGCGTTCATCGCCGCGCACGCCATCGGACAAGGCGCAGTCATCTGGGTGTTCATCTCCGAGATATTTCCCAACCGCCATCGTGCTGAAGGTCAGGCGCTTGGCAGCTTCACCCACTGGATTTTCGCTGCGCTGCTCACAACTTTCTTCCCCAAGATGGTTTCCGCTTTCCCGCCCGGCTATGTCTTCTTATTTTTCGCCTGCATGATGGTCCTCCAGCTCATTTGGGTGAAGACCATGGTGCCGGAGACCAAGGGCGTACCGCTGGAACAGATCCAGAAACAGCTCGGCATCACATAAGCCTTTAGGTTTGTCATTCATTCGGAAATCGGAAATGAAGATGCGATTTGGTTTCAAGATTCGGCGATGGTTAGTTGGCTTCTTACTCTTGACTGCTGCCCTGGTAAAACCTTACCCGGCTTTCAATCAAGAAAAAGGCACTCCCAAGCAAAGCTTGAAGGGGGCGCTCTCGGGAGCTGGGTTGGGTGGGCATGAGGCTTGGTTGCGTTATGCGCCGGTCCACAATTCTTCTGTTCTAGAACGCTACGATCGAGTGAGTGTACTTGGGGATAGCGAGATTCTTCGTACCGCGAAGGCCGAGTTGGTTCGGGGCATGCACGACATGCTGGGAAGAGATCTGCTTTCCGACGAGCGATTGACGGCTCCCACAATTATTCTCTCGACCCAAGCAGATTCAGGGAAGCCAGGTCCGGTGCCCTCTACTGATCCTCCATTGCTCCCTGATGGATATCGGATCAAAGCAGCTCGCATCGGCGGGCGTCCTATGCTGCTGGTGACGGCACTCAACGATCGCGGCGTGCTTTATGGAGTATTTGCTTTGCTGCGGCACGTAGCATTAAGCGAGTCGCTGGAGAATGTTGACGAGTCGCACAATCCTTCGACCGCCATCCGTTGGACCAATGAGTGGGACAATTTGGATGGCACCATCGAACGCGGATATGGCGGGCGCTCGATATTTTTTGCCGGCGGCAACGTGCTGCCCGACCTGACTCACGTTCAAGAGTATGCGCGGCTGCTGGCTTCGGTGGGGATCAACGGATGCGTGGTCAATAACGTGAATGCGGATACGCGTGTGATTTCCGCCGAGTTCCTGCCTCAGTTGGCAAGGCTTGCGGAGGCGTTTCGTGCCTGGGGAATTCGGGTGTCGGTGTCGGTGGATCTCGCCAGCCCTCAGAAAATTGGCAGTCTGAAGACTTTTGACCCGCTTGATCACGAGGTGGCGCAGTGGTGGAGGCATAAGGCAGATGAAATTTATCGAGTTGTGCCGGATCTTGGTGGCTTTTTGGTGAAGGCCGATTCAGAGGGGCGCGTTGGGCCGTCGACTTATGGACGGACTCACGCCAACGCGGCCAACTTGATCGCACGGGCCCTTAAACCGCATGGCGGAGTTTTGATCTATCGGGCATTTGTTTATAACCATCATCTGGATTTCAACGATCTCAAAGCCGACCGGGCGCGGGCGGCATACGACAATTTTGCGCCGCTTGACGGCAAGTTCGATGACAACGCTCTGGTGCAGATCAAGTATGGTCCGATTGATTTTCAGGTCCGTGAGCCGGTGTCGCCGTTGATTGGAGCCTTGCATCATACCAAGCAGGTCTTGGAGTTGCAGGTTACTCAGGAATATACCGGGCAGCAACGGCATTTGTGCTTTCTTGCGCCCATGTGGAAAGAGATTCTCGATTTTGATTTTTCTGGCAAGCCGGTGAAGAAGATCGTTTCAGGCTTTGTCGGCGTCTCCGATGTTGGGCTGGATACCAATTGGCTTGGATTCGATCTGGCACAGGCGAATTTGTATGCCTTTGGACGTTTGGCATGGGACCCTAACCTCTCTCCTCAGGACGTCGTCTCCGATTGGACTCGACTTACATTTGGCGACAATCCGACAGTAGTGAAGACGATTGTCGAGATGCAGATGGAATCCTGGTCTGTGTACGAAAAATATACCGGCGCGCCATTAGGCTTGCAGACTTTGACCAACATTGTTGGCAACCACTACGAGCCGGGACCGCAATCGGCCGACGGCAATGGCTGGGGACAGTGGATTCGCGCTGACCATGACGGCGTAGGCATGGATAGAAGTGTGGCAACTGGAACCGGGTTCGCCGGGCAATATGCGGCGTCCCCATGTGAGTCGTTAAAGTCATGTCCGGACAATCTGGTTTTGTTTTTTCATCATGTTCCTTATACCTACGTTCTTCATTCGGGAAAGACGGTGATCCAGACCATTTATGACTCGCATTACGACGGCGCGGCTGAGGCACAGACATTTCCTATCCGGTGGAAAGCTTTGCACGGGCTTGTCGATAAGGAGCGCTATTCCGCCATATTGACGCGATTGGAAGGTCAGGCGGAACAAGCCCTGATATGGCGGGATGCCATCGATTCGTGGTTCTTCGCATTATCCGGTTTGAAAGATGAGCAGAAGCGATTTGGACAGTGACAACTACGGCAACTGGCACGAATCATTTTTCGGAAATACGGAAATCCAGGATCTCAGTGAATTTTTCGTTCACAGCCATGTTAAATTGTCGTGCCAAACGCAATCCGACATGGCCAACAACAGACTGCAATATCTCACGGCGAACGATTGGGTCCTGATTAACGCCAAAGCCAAAAGACTCACGTTCCACCTGGGGCAGGAAATTATCAAACAAGGAGCGATTGGCGACACGATC
>DASYJM010000152.1:0-10908 GCA_035996445.1 Candidatus Acidiferrum sp.
CCCTTTTCTGGATCGAAACCATATAGGCGATACCATTCTTCGGACAGATACAAAGCGTCCCGTCCTGCGACCCGCCAGACCCAGCTCCCCGTATGCGTGAGCCTCTGTGCCTCTGCCAAATAACTCTCGCTCCGGCGCAACGACTCTTCCGCACGGTCTCGCTCACGACTGGCTGCTTGCAACACCTCGTTCGTGCGCTGGAGCTCTTGAACTATTCCTTTGAGGTCATCGCGGGCGCGCCGAAGCGATTCCGTGGCGCCTCTTTGGGCAACGGTCAGCGACCCGACAAATAAGGCTGACACCATGAAAATGGCGAAGCGTGGTATTTCTTCTGCCTTTGCATTCAACGAATAGATTGGAGGGAGGAAGTAGTAATAGAAGGCGAGAGCCGAGAGAGCGGTCGCGAGCAGTCCCGGCCAGACTCCACCGAACCACGCACTCAATATGACCGCGCAAAGGAAGAGTGACACGGGAGCATCTTGCAAATGAAGTGTCGGCCAACGCGAGATGATCAGCGCCGCGGCAACCGAAACAAAAGCAATCCAATAGCTCCAAATGGCAGGCAGCTTGGGCCACAGTAGAGGGTTTAACCGGGCCATCCTTATGCTCCAGCAAATCAGGGTGTCGCTCTATACAATCAAAATCTTAACATTGGGGAGCACCCGCTCCGACCAGGTCGGCCCTGTGGAGCATGTCAGCGTTCTCTCGTGAAGCGACAAGTGCTTTCGGCTCATCCAACACAAAAGACAGCCTGCCAACATCCCGACAGATTGACGGAAGTAGCTGCGCTGCCCAAAGTCCACTGAAACCATTCATCCCCCATTCTGTCAGCCATTTCCCAGCCGGGTGCGGTTAGCTCCAACCTTGGCGCGAATATTGCTCCGTCCAGTGTTGTCTGCCGTTTGGGCAAATTGCGAGGAGGTAGCGAATCATGGAAGAGTTTCATGCGGGTGAGCTGGATAAAGACTCGGACGGCATGTTGGTGACTGCGGCAAAGCGAGGAAGTGCGCGGGCTTTCGAAGTGTTGGTGGTTCGTCACAAACGAAAAGTTTTTGCCGTGGCGCAACGAATAACGAATAACCGGGATGATGCCGAAGACATTGTACAGGAGACGTTTCACAAGGTTTTCCTTCACCTCGACGACTTTGAAGAAAAGTCGCGGTTCTCTACCTGGCTGACGCGCATAGCGATGAATGAAGCTTTCATGTTGCTGCGTCGAAGGCGCGGGGTTTTCGAAGTCTTGCCCGACAGCACTGACGACGGCGTGAAGACCTCCTCAGATGCATTCGTCGACCAAGGCCCCAATCCCGAAGAGTCGTGTTTGCGAAGCGAGCGTACACAACTATTGACTGACGCAATCAATCGCCTAGGTCCGACAATCCGAACAGCGATAGTGCTTCGGGACATCGAAGAAAGGTCCTTCGAGGAAACGGCCCAGATTCTAGGCACCACACGTAGCGCGGTGAAAGCGCGGGTTTTCCAAGGGCGCCGGAAGTTGCGTGGCCTAGTAAATCCTCGGCTGTCGTGGGGAGTCTACGCATCGCGTCTGCAGCAAGGCCAGCGCTGGGGTTAGTCTTGCTCTTCGTTTTTGGTGTGATCACCTTGTTGCGGCCATCGCGGGTACCCTGGATAGCTTTTCGTATTCTTCCTCAGACAAGCGCAGGGAAGCCGCCGCAACGTTCTGCTCAAGATGTTCGATCGAAGAAGTTCCAGGAATTGGCAGCATTATTGGAGATCGATGCAGTAACCAGGCCAGCGCTATCTGCGTGGGGCTCGCATTGCGTGCTTGCACGATTCGGTTGAGTACCTCGCCAGCAACTTTACCCGCACTCAGTGGATACCAAGGTATAAAAGCAATTCCATTACGCTCGCAATAATCCACTACATAGTCCCATTCGCGGTCCGCAAAGCTGTAACGGTTCTGCACGGAGACAATGGGAACAATTTTGCGTGCTCGCTCGATGTGTTCTTGGGTGACGTTGGATAGCGCCACGAGACGGATCTTGCCTTCGTTTCGTAGCTGAGCCAGCGTTTCTACCGACGCGTCAAACGGGACGACGGGATCCGGAATATGCAGTTGATAAACGTCGATGCGGTCCAAGCGCAGTCGCGTCAAACTTCCCTCAACCGCCTTGCGAAGATGCGCCGGTGTGGCATCGTGGGTCCACTGATTCGGACCAGGACGGTTCCAGCCTCCCTTGGTGGCGATTACCAGGCCAGCCGGGTAAGGATATAACGCTTCTGCAATCAGCTCCTCGCTGACAGCCGGGCCGTATGAATCAGCGGTATCAATGAAATTAACATCAAGTTCGACGGCACGCCGAAGGACGGCCAACGCCTTATTGCGATCTTTCGGCGGCCCCCAGATACCTTCGCCGGTAAGGCGCATTGCGCCAAAGCCGAGACGATGTACAGAAATTTGCCCGCCAAGCGAAACTTCTCCAGCCAAACTTGCGGATAGTTCTTTCTTATTCATGATTGCCCTCCAATGTTTTTTTTCAACCAGATTACACGCTAGCGCTCATGCTTCAGCCTTTCGACTGCCGCAATCCCGAAGACTCATACTCACTATATTTGTCATGCCTTCTGATATCGCTGTACCTCTAGCCAAGCCACTGTGGGTTAGCGTAGGTGCCGTCGAACCGATGACTCGTTTTGTAAAGCTCGAACTGCCCTGCTTCCGCGGCCGTTGCCGTTTTCGCGAGAAGCGCGGCAACTTGGGAAGAATTCATCGGGTGAAAACTGCGGGCTGCGTCCAGAGCTTGCTGAAGAATCGCCAACGAATCGCAGCCCGTGATTACCACACTAGTGGGAAGATTCATGGCGTAGTGAAGGCATTCCACCGGGGTGGCTGTTTTGCTCTCGAGGATAATGCGGTCACCCATAGGCTTCATACCGAGAACGCCGATGTCGTTCTTTAGCAGGACAGGCAAAACTTTCTTTTCGAAACTGTTGAAGTGCGCGTCCATTACGTTCAACGGCATCTGAACGGCATCGAACGTGAACCCGTGCTTTGAAGCCTCGGCCAGCATCTGCAAATGAATGTCCGGGCTTTTGTGACCGGTGAAACCGATGAAGCGAACTTTCCCGGCCTTTTGCGCCTCAAGAACAGCTTCCATGGCTCCGCCTTGGGCAAAGATGCGAGTTGGATCAGTGTCGCGAATCACTTCGTGAAATTGCAGCAGGTCAATCCGGTCACTCTGGAGCCGGCGCAAAGACTCGTTGATTTGATTAGCAGCGGCGGCTTTGGTGCGCCCGTCGATCTTGGACATTAGAAACGCTTTTTGGCGGTAACCGTCGCGCAACGCTTTGCCCATACGGATTTCACTCTCGCCGCCGTTGTAGTCCCAGCAGTTGTCGAGAAAATTGAGTCCCGCATCGAGGCCCGTGCGGATGATGCGAATACTTTCCTGGGGATCCGCCTGATTGCCAAGATGATAGCCACCGAGCCCTATGAGCGAAACTTTCTCTCTGCTGCGGCCCAAGGTCCGATAAGGAATGCTGTTCCTGGATTCTAATCGTGGGGACTGCTGGTCAGCGCGCGCCAGTAAAATGGACGCTGCCGCAAACCCCAGGAACCCACGCCGCGAAATCCCGGCGTCCACGGCCTCCTGAGTTCTTGAAACTGACGCGAGACGCAAATGGAGTGAATCCTCTTGGCTCCGTTCATTCTTCGTGTTGTTCATCACGTACCTCCGGTTCAGGCGGTTGGCCTCTGAAGAATCAGTCGATTGCCCGTAAGTAAAATCGCGTACTGGGTCCAGACTACTTTTTCCCGCGCAGGGAGCGAATGTGCGCCACCAGGGAATGAACCTGATCCTCGCTGAGCGAACTCTTGAACGAAGGCATTCCCCCCTTACCGTCGGAAATGATTTGTGCGAGTTGTGCATCGGGCAGCTTCTGGACTACCGGTGACCGAAGGTCCGGAACGTGCAGGCTCTTTCCGACCTCTGAGCCACTTCCGTCGGGACCGTGGCACATAGCGCATTTCGTGCGAAATGTCGCACTGTCGGCCGCGCCGTCTGGTGCGGGGTTTGCCTGCGCAGTCGATAAAACAAAAAACATGAGGCCGGCAAAAAGCACGATCAGCATTAAGGAGACAAACATTACATGTCGTTCCGTCTGGTCTTGTGTCATGACTTTTCCTCTACTTGTAATTTTTCACTTCAACTCCGACTCTTCTCCACCCGAGCGCTCCCGGACCGTCAACTTAAGCCGAGCTTTGTGATGGGCAGATCCCTTACTCTCTTGCCGGTTGCAGCGAAAATGGCGTTGCATAACGCGGCAATAAACGGCGGCACTCCCGGCTCGCCGACGCCCGCCGGCGGAGCATTACTATCGACTATGTGAACATTCGTCTGGGCGGGAACCTCGTTGATTCGAGCAACCGGATAATCCTGAAAATTCGACTGGTCAATTGCGCCTTTCGTAGCGGTAATCTCGCCGCTCCGTACAACGCTAGTGCCAAACACTGCGGCGCCCTCGAACTGGGCGCGAGTTGCTTCCGGATTTACGACCAAGCCCGCGTCTAGGGCCACATCCACTCTCGGAATTCTCACTTCACCCTGATCGTTGACTTCGACTTCGACGACCGTGGCGACATACGTCAGAAAGCTGCGGTGTGCAGCAATCCCTACTCCCGTTCCTTTTCCGTGCTGGCGCTTTCCCCATCCGGATTTTTCCGCGACCACCTCGGTGACATGACGAAGGCGGCCAGTTTCCCATGGATAGGCCTCCATCGAAGCACCGTAATTCGGGTATTCCACACCTTTGAAATCGATGGTGCGCGGATTCCCGATCAAGTCGAGCAGATAGTCGAGCGGATCGCGCCCGGCTGCATGAGCGAGTTCATCTGTGAAACACTGAATGCCAAACGCATGATAGATGTTTGCTACCGAGCGCAACCAGCCGATGCGCACATGGGCTTTCGCGGGACCATTCTCTACACGGAGATTTGGCAGTTCGTAAGGAATATCAGTCCAGCCCTGCTGAAGATGGGCCGCGTCACCATAAACCGCATTCACGTCAAAGATGGAAGGAATGGGAGGAAAGACCGACCGTTGCAGCCACGCGGTTGGTTTGCCGTTCGCACCCACAGCCGCCTTCATATACATTGACGCGACGGCGTTGTAGTAATCGAACTTGATGTCGTCTTCGCGAGTCCAAACCACCTTCACCGGCCTGCCCATTTTTTTGGACAAAACCGCAGCTTCAGCAGCGTAATCCGGCTTCGACTTGCGCCCGAATCCTCCGCCGAGAAGTGTCACATGGCAAATTACGTCTTCCTTAGCGATCCCCAGCTCTTTCGAGACGATGTCTTGCACCGCCTGAGGATTCTGCGTCGGAGCCCACAGCGTTGCTTGGCCATCCTTGAATTCGGCGAGGGCAACCAACGGCTCCATCGCGGCGTGGGCTAGAAGCGGTACGTAGTAGTCCGCCTCATGGATCGTCCCACCTTTCGTGAAAACTGCGTCCGCGTCACCAATATTGCGCACCACCTTGCATGGATTGTGCGAGGTTGCTCGCAATTCATTCTTGTACGCGTCCGAATGGTAAGTTTCGTTTGGTCCGTTGTCCCACGCGATGTTCAGCTTCTTGCGGCCTTGAAACGCAGCCCAGGTGTTATCCGCAATTACCGCGATGCCGCCGAGCGGCTGAAACGCCGGTGGGGGCTTGAATGGATCAATGGGAACAATCTGACGTACACCTGCGATCTTCAAGGTTTCCTTATCGTCGTAAGATTTCACTTTGCCGCCGAGAACGGGCGGGCGCTCTATGGACGCGTACACCATGCCGTCCAGATGAGCGTCCATCCCATAAATGGCTTTCCCAGTCACGAGTGCTTCGAGGTCGTAACTCACTTCCCCCTTGCCTATATATCGCCAGGCGCTCTTGGGCTTGAGTTTCACCTCATCTTTTGGAGGGACTGGGAATTTCGCCGCAGCGCTCGCGAGTTCACCGTAATCCGCCTTACGGTTCGTAGCGCGATGCACAACAACATGCAAATCGGTTTCACACTCTCCTGCCGGGACACCCCACTGATGGGCGGCAGCTTGAATCAACATGAATCGCGCCGTTGCCCCCGCTTCGCGCATCGCGTCGTAGAAAGAGCGGATCGAATGCGACCCGTCTGTATTTTGGTCACCGTATCGCTTATCGCCGATGGCTTGCTCAATTTTTACGCGCTTCCAATCCGCATCCAATTCATCAGCGACAATCAGAGGTAAAGTTGTACGGCTTGTGGTGCCCATCTCCGAGCGACTGGCGACGATCCACACCGATCCGTCGGGCTCGATACCGAGATACACGCTCGGATGTAATGCGGCGTGATCCGCTTTTGTATTGTGTGGAAGTTTCTCCCCGGGCAACAGCTTGCGGTAATAACGAACACCAAGTACGAGCGCGCCTGCCGCGATGACGCCTCCGGTTAAAAATCTGCGACGGCTGACATTCTCAATCTCGCTCATGCCATTTCCCCCGCCGCTGCTTTAATCGCTGCGCGAATCCGCTGATACGTTCCGCAACGGCAGATGTTTCCGGACATCGCCTCGTCGATTTCGTGATCGGTCGGTTTCTTTTTACTGTCCAGCAACGCCGCTGCCTGCATGATCTGCCCGACCTGGCAGTAGCCACATTGCGGCACGTTAATTTGCATCCAGGCCTTCTGAACTGGATGCAATCCATTCTTGTCGAGGCCTTCGATGGTCGTGACTTCTTTTCCGGCCGCGTCGCGCATGGCTGTCACGCAGGATCTCGTCGCTTGCCCATTCACATGAACTGTGCAGGCGCCGCAAAGCCCGATGCCGCAGCCAAATTTCGATCCGCTCAACGCTAAAACGTCGCGCAGGTACCAGAGCAGCGGCATTTCAGGTTCACCGCTGAAAGACTGCTCAACCCCGTTCACCCTAAGTTGGATCATTTTCCTGCCCTCGCCCAGAGAGTATGCAAAGGAAATAAACTTCACCCAACTACATCAATGCCCCGCCTAATCGACTGCGGATTGCAACTGCCCATCGCCATTGGAACCCAGATGCGCGCGTTTTTCCATTTGCAGAATCACCGCTGAAAAATCTTGTTCCGTTCCTTCGTCCGCTTGCCTCGCATTGATCTCAAAAGCAGCTCCTGCGGCGGGCATTCGCGCGCCAACGGCAGCCGCGAGATTGAGGATCAACCCGAAATCCTTGTTCATGAGGCGAATCGGGAATTGCGGGCTGTAGTCGCTTCTCATCGCTCTTTCCAGTTTGCCCACATGCGCTGGAGCGACCACCGCAGTTTCTGAAAGAACGTTCAGCAAACGATTGCGATCTAGGCCAGCTTTCTCACCGAGTGCGACGGCTTCGGCAATCGCTTGCATTCCGATTCCGAGCAAGGTGTTCACGACTAGTTTCATCGTCGCTCCTGAGCCGCTCGGCCCGAGATAAAAGTACTTCTTGGCGATAACGCGAAAGATTGACTCGGCGGCGTCGAAGCACGCCTTGTCTCCACCCCCAAACAGGGTCAGCAACCCGTTTTCGGCGGTCGGAGTACTCCCGGATATAGTCACATCAAGGACCTCAACTCCACGCTCTGACCCTAGTCTCGAGAGTCCCCGCGAGGTTTCCGGGTAAACCGTGCTCATGTCGATGACCACTGAGCCGCTCTGCGCGTGAGCAAACGCGCCCTCAGGTCCTCTATAAATGTCCAGGACAGCTTCATCGCTCGGTAGGCACGACAAAATGACATTACAACTCACGGAAAGTTCCGAAATGCTCTGCGCGACGTTACCGCCATATCGAATTAGCTCCTCGGCCTTCTTGTGGTCCCGGTCATAAGCTGTCAATTTGAAGCCGGATTCAAGCAACCGCCGGGCGATCGGCCGTCCCATATAGCCGATCCCGACAAATCCAAGCCTGTCATTTTCCTGTTTGATTGGTTTCATCATGAACCGCCCTTAAGTTGTGTCGTGATATCGATCTTAATTTCCACATTGGCAGAAAGCACGCGGTATACCGTTTCGCGAGAGAGCCCCGAGATTGACGCAAGACGTTGGTAGAAAACAGGATACGAACTTAAACACAAAAGACTTGAGCATCAGCGCGCGAGAGGTGTCTGTCGAATCCGTTGGCACACCGTCAGTCTGTTAGATATTGGATTGCATTCGTGCGTGCCTCTCCAGGGTTATCAGGGCCTTGTACGGGCATTCCAGTTTCAATTTCTTTTTCGCCGGAGAAACGTGCCGTCAACGCGCTGACAGCCATTCAATTCGTTGGACTCCTAGCACCCGAGCTCTTGCAATCACCTCCCACTCCTTCTGTTTAAGCGGCCCGTTTCCCGTGACGTCATGCATTCTCACTCATGGCCCACCACGGCATCCAGGGTGCATCAGTATTCATTACGGCATGGTGAGGTCGCAAAGGCGGGATGACGAAGACAGTGTCTCGTACGGACGACGAATACTTTGGAAGGATCTACACGATGCGGAATAGCGTAACAAATACAACTGGGTTGTCTGCGCTTGCCGCGGCCACCGCAGTGTGCGTGGTCAGTCTATTGGCACCGGCTCACAATCAGTCCAAATCGGCTGCAGAGGCCAAGAGCCAAGCATGCCCGAATGATGACAGCGGATTGCAGTTACCGGTTGGTTTTTGCGCAACGGTTTTCGCTGACAATATCGGTCACGCCCGCCACATGGTGGTTGCGCCGAATGGCGTCCTTTACGTAAACACCTGGTCGGGCAGGTACTACGGCAGCGACACGCCGCATGCAGGTGGCTTCCTCGTAGCCTTACAAGACAAGAGCGGTGCGGGAAAGGCCAACGTGATTGAGCGCTTTGGCGAAACCGTTCAAAGTGGCGCAGCAGGCGGTACGGGCATCGGCTTATATAAAGGGTCGATCTTCGCCGAGATCAATGATCGCATTGTGCGATATTCCTTGCCCGGCGGCTCCATCACGCCGAGTGGTTCTGCCGAAACTATCGTCTCCGGGTTGCCACTGGGCGGCGACCATCCTATGCATCCATTCATCATCAATGAGGAAGGACTGATGTACGTGGATGTCGCCAGCGCGACCAATTCCTGCCAGCTCGAAAACCGGACACTCAAGTCGCCCGGCGCAAACCCCTGCATGGAACTTGAAACGCGCGGCGGCATCTGGCGCTATGACGCGAATAAGACGAACCAAACTTTTTCAACCGCTGACCGCTACGCGATGGGAATTCGCAATGGGGAAGGTTTTGCTATCGACTCAGGTGGGCGAGTGTTTGTGACCCAACACGGACGGGACCAGCTGCACGCAAATTGGCCCGATCTGTATAAACCCGACCAGGAGGCTACGCTGCCAGCGGAAGAGTTGTTGCTTCTGACGCCAAAGGGAGACTATGGCTGGCCTGAGTGCTACTACGATCCGTTCGTGGAAAAGCTGGTTCTGGCGCCCGAATACGGTGGCGACGGCGGCAAAAAAATCGGCGAATGTGCCAACAAGATTGCTCCCGCTGCGGTATTTCCCGCCCATTGGGCGCCCAACGCAATGGTGCGGTACGACCAAAAGCAATTTCCGGCACGTTACCGCGACGGCGTCTTCATCGCTTTCCACGGGTCATGGAATCGAGCGCCGTACCCGCAAGGAGGCTACAACGTAGTTTTTCAGCCGCTCGTCGGGGACCGCGCATCCGGTCAGTGCGAAATATTTGCGGATGGTTTCGCGGGAGCGGTGAAGTCGCCAGCCAACGCCGAGCATCGTCCTTCTGGTTTGGCGGTGGGACCGGATGGTTCACTTTATGTTTCCGACGATATACGCGGGCGCATTTACCGCATCGTCTATCATGGTGGCGCTGAAGCCGGTGCCGCGAAGCTCACGGCGTGTCCCAGCGCAACAGCTCCAGCCGGCAATCCTGTTGAAGTTGCCGCGCAACCGCCAGAGGGCACGCATCCAGACGCTGGGGCGGCCGCCAATCTTCCCGTTCCTGAAGGCGCGACACGAGAAATGGTTATGCTCGGTGAGCGCATCTACCGCGGCCAGGTTGGCGGCGCGGCGTGCACGGGCTGTCACGGTGAGCACGGTGAAGGCACACCTTTGGGCCCCACTCTGACGGGCAAGAAATGGCTATGGAGCGATGGCAGCTATGCTGGAATCGCGAAGACGATAACCGAAGGAGTTTCGCAGCCGAAACAATATCGCAGCCCGATGCCGCCGATGGGTGGAGCACAACTTAAGCCCGACCAGGTATCAGCGCTCGCAGCTTATGTGTGGGGCTTGAGCCATCGCGAGTCGGCCAATCGCAACTAATCAGCTAAGTCCGCATGAGCGCGCTCATCGATCTCGATCGGCGAAACTGGAGAGGAATTATCCCCGGAGCAGACGGATTAAGATCTTCAGGGCATTTTACGGCCAAGGAATAACGGCTTTTTTATTTCTTACCTGGGTGGGTTTTTCAGAGAACATGCACAGGACGTGGCACAAATCGACTAAACAAAAACGCCTTCCGTTTGGAGCTTCGGAAGGCGTTGATTCTAAACACCAGATTGGTTGCGGGGGCCTGCAACGCCGTGACCGCACTGCGGGATTAGGTTTTGCAACGACTTGTGGATCGCATCGCCTCGCGCAGCCATACATTACGCGGGTCGGTGTTGAGTCTCGGATGCCAATCCATAAGGAAATGAAACGGATGCACTTGGCACGATGCTTTCACAACGCGAACTCGCGATTTCCTCGACCAACTGAGCTCAGGCCACCTGGTTACCCGCCTTCGCATATCTCGGCTTGTCTCCTTTGCTATTTGCTTTTGCCCGCGCCGGTAGACGCCTGGCTAAGCGCAGTCATCGCCGTCAGCGAGTCCATGCAGTCCCGCCAATGCACGATCTTGCGGTCTTCGATGTCACCACAGAGATGAACCGGTTGTCGTAGGAGGCGCCGGTCGCGACTATCTTGCCG
>DASYJM010000153.1:0-19014 GCA_035996445.1 Candidatus Acidiferrum sp.
AAAATATTCGCCTAGCAAAAACTTGTTTCATGTGAAACGGATTGCGTTCGAACGTGCCTGTCATTCGAATGACGTGGCTGATTCGAACGGTCGCCTCATTCGAACGATGTGCGCACGAATATCGACTGAAATGTTTCACGCAACGAGGACAAACAGTGGCCAAAATTTTGGGAGGACGTGGGAACCGAGGGGTACTAGCTGGCGCGAGGGAGCGAAGAGAGATTCCTCCACTGCGCAAGCCGACTCGTTCGCGGACGAACGAAGGGAAAAGGCGTCGGCTTGCTTCACTCGGAATGACCGTTGGGAGTAGATGTTTGGGAAACAGCAGCTGGACTTAAGTTTTGGTGACCAGGCGAGGTTAGTCGCCGGTGGGGTTGGAGCGCATATAGCGCCAGGGGTTAACGGGGGCGTTGTTCATGCGGACTTCATAGTGCACGTGTGGGCCTGTGGAGCGGCCGCTGATGCCGGTGTAGCCGACAACTTCGCCGCGCTTGACGCGCGCGCCAGGAATGGCGGAGAAGGCCGAGAGATGCCCGTACCAAGTGGTGATTCCAAATCCGTGGTCGATCACCACCAAGCGGCCGTAGCCGGTGTGCGTCTCGGCATTGATCACGACGCCGTCAGCGGTGGCATGCACGGGCGCGCCGTAGTCGGAGGCCACATCGACGCCGCGGTGGAATGCGCCTTCTCCGCTAAAGGGATCGAGGCGTTCGCCAAAACTGTCGGTAATGTGCCCAAGGACCGGCCAGATCGACGGAGTATAGGTGGAATCCGCAAAGCTCATGGCGGGCATCAGGCGCAAACTGGCATTGGAGACGGCAATCACGGCGGCGTTGCGCTTCAGAAAAGTGTATTGCTCGACGGAGCGGTCGAAGCTGTCCTGGGGATTCGCGGGGCCATCCGGCTCATCAAACGCCGCTGGATGATAGCGCAGCACGCCGTAGGTCATGGCGACTTCGGTGGCCAGTGATTGCAGCGAATCGAGGCGCTGGTTGGTGTCGACCACCGTGCCTTGCAACTGCTTGTACTGCTTTTTGAGAGTTTCCTGGTCGTGACGAAGAGCGTTGTAGTTGCCGACCTTCCAGAGCATACGAGAGTAGGAACCTACGGCGATAACAACGGTGATAGTTCCAATAAGAGCGAGAACAGCCAGGGCGTGTAACTGGTAAGCAGGCACAATATGCTTGCGCATCTTGCCTGGGGTGGAGGCGATATAAAAAGTGTAGTTTTTACCGGACATACTAATCCTCAGTTTTGCTACACCGCGAGGCGCTGCCAAATCTCCCGCCGCAAGCAACTCTAATCTTAGCAAATCCGAGCGACGGCTGGGTTTGCTCGCTGGGGCATACTAGGATCGGCGGGTGTTAGAGTCAATCCTGTATTTGTCTGGTCGTGGAACAGGGTGTGGAAAGCTGCTCCCTGCCCGTTGGGACAGGTTTCCAGCAAACAAAGTGCTGCTGTACTAATTCGATAGACGAGAGGCTTACTTGCGAGAACGTCGGAACTGGAGTGAGGCGAACGTTCTCGAACGGGTCAGGCGCGCGTTTTTGGGGACGCGCTTGCTGCGCAACGAAAGCACTGGTTTGCGGAGTGAGGCGCGCTCAAGATTTTTGACGCTGGGAATGGGAGACGATGCGGCCTTAGTTTTTGGCACTCGTGGCTATGAAATTGTTCTCACGTGCGATTGGTTTCTGGAGGGCACGCACTTTCTGCGGGACAAGCATCCGGGCGAGGCTGTGGGCTGGAAATGCCTGGCGCGAGCGGTAAGCGATATAGCGGCGATGGGAGCGGTTCCGCGCACCTTTCTTTTGAGTCTAGCATTGCCGCGAGAGTTGGCGGGCTGGTGGTTAGACGATTTTCTCAGGGGACTGAGACGGGCGGCGAGGCGGTTTGGGTGCTCGCTGGCGGGAGGAGATACGACCGAGCGGCGGGAGGTGTTAATTAATGTCACAGTCATTGGAGAGGTGCGGCCCGGGCGGGAGGTGCGGCGCTCAGGGGCACGGCCGGGCGACATTATATATGTCAGCGGGCGGCTGGGAGAGGCGGAGTTGGGATTGCGATTGCTTCGCGAACGAAAGCGAGGGTTGGGCGTGCGGGAACACAGGCTGCGAAAGCATTTGTATCCTGAGCCGCGATTGGAGTTGGGGCGCTGGTTGAGCGAAAAACGGGTGGCAAGCGCAATGATGGACGTGTCGGACGGACTGTCGAGCGATTTGCGGAGGTTGTGCGAAGTCAGCAGGGTTGGGGCGTTAATTAGATCTGGCCTGCTGCCCGTCGTTGGCGTGACAAAGCTGGAGCGAAATCGCGGCATTGATCCGTTGCGGTTGGCGCTTCACGGTGGGGATGATTACGAATTATTGTTTACGGTGCCGGAGAGCAAAGCTGAGCGGTTACCGCGTTCGGTGGGCGGACTGGCGATCACGCGGATTGGGGAAATTACTAAGGCGCGCGAAGTTATGTTAACGGATGGCAATGGCCGGCCACGCGTTCTGAAGCCTCACGGGTGGGACCCGTTCAGAAGATCGACGTGAGATTGTCGGATTCCATTCCCGCTCCATTTCCCGGTCAGGCAGGCTGCGGGCTTCCAATGGTGGTGTTAGGCGGCAGCGGCCCGGGCATAACCGGTGATGCGGACACAGGTGCGGTGCGCGCCGAAGTGAAATGGCGGTATATCGCCAGCGAAATGGCGCCCATGCCCCAGAGCAGTACGGCAAACCTGATCCAGCCGCCCAGGAAAGGAATCATTTCCACGACGCGCACAACCATGACGCCCACGACCATGCGCCCGATCAACTGCCAAGTCTCTCTGGTATGGCCCATCAGCCATTGACCGACAATTGTGCCAACTACGATTTGCGCGCAGAACACTGTGGTCATCCACAGGATAAAAGTGGAAATTCCAATCATCATGCCCACCACGGTGATACACGCGATGAAGGCAGCGATCGGCACGCCGAACAGAACCAGCACACCGAGACCGAACGAGGCCCCGTAACGCTCCGCAGAGTCCACCGAAGCCCGAGCGAAGTTCGGAAGGAGCAGGAAAAGCACGAGACCAAATAAAACAACCGCGGCGGTCCAAATGACGCGCCAGATGTAAAAACCGCTATCCTGGTATCGCTTGTGATGTTCAAGCTGAGTGAACGCCAGAGGTACCGCCAGTTTTGCGCCGGAAGAAACCTCGGGCCGCTTGTTTCCCTTGAATTTGACCGGGCCATCAACCTGGGCTCCGGAGTTAAATTTTAAAGTATCGCCCTGGGCTTGTACGCCTCCGGCAACTTTTCCCGAAATGTTAGTCGCGTTGACGAAAGCCAAAATATCACGTCCAACTGTGCCGTCGATGGTTAGAGTATTAACGAAGGCTGTAACACTTCCGCCCACCTTACCTGCGGGGTCGATGGTGATGGTCTCAGCAAATGTAAGCAAATTCTTGGCGACCTCCCCGGTCACCAAAGTGGTATTCGTAAAGGAGCGGACATTACCATCCACTTTGCCGGTGACGCGCAGTATTTGAGCGAACGCGATCACGTCTCCGGTGACATGGCCTTCAATATCGGCGCTTTGGCAGAACACATAGACATCGCCATCGACAGTGCCTTCGATTTTGACCTTATGGCCATGCCCAAAAAAATCGCCTTTGATGGTTTCGTACTTTTCCACTTCAACGGTGTCGCCGCGGCCCCGAAACTCCGTTGCCATCGCCGCCGAAGACATCGACGCGGCAGCGCAAATGCCGGCGACCATCATGGCGAAGACTGAGCTGCGGCGCATGCGCCTGCGCAGGAACACCACGGCCGATCCGGCGATCGTCAATAGAGCCAAGACCTCAAGTAGAGTGAGCATCGATTGCCATCCTTTCCAGAAGGCGCCCTGAAAAATCATTAGATTGAGAACACTGCTGCCGCCAAAACCGGCTTGCTCGAAACGCTGCTGCATAGGCTCGACGTAACTGGTGTATAAAGCGTACGCACCGGTAGCGGCGAGTCCCATGACCGCGCCCCAAATCCATTGCATTGATTTTTGCGCGCCCTGCTGAAAAGCGGCCAATCGCGACGGGAGTGGTTCGTCTTCTTCAAGCATGGCGCGAGTCAGAAGGCGGGATTCGCGCTCCAGCGCGCGCAATAATGTGCGGCAAGAAGAGCAGTCCTGGGCATGCGTTGAGACTTGCTGGGCACGACTGCGCTCCAGTTGGCCTTCCACATAGAGCATGCCGGTCATTTCATCCAGATGGTCATCCAGATGATCATCGAGATGTTGGTCCCGACGCTCGTCTGGAACATTCGACGAATCGTTCATGCTTTACCTCCCGCCGCCAGAGCCGCGTTGCCTTCCAGCGCGTTTCGCAATTCGTGACGCGCGCGCAACAAAACGACGCCTACAAAAGCGCGCCGCACGCCCAGCTCGTCGGCAATTTCGTCATAACTCATATCCGAGTAATAGCGCATCACCAGCGCCATGCGGGCCCGCTTGCCCAGGCAGGCGAGCGCCTTGCGTACTTCCGCACTACTACGTTGCTCGATCAAGCGGTCGAGCTGGCTGGGATCGGGATGCTCGAGAGGAAGCTCATCGCTATCTTCAGTTTCCTTGTCCTGGCGGATCTTGCGACGGCGCAGCGTGTCCCAGCAATGATTGGCCGCTACCTTATAAAGCCAGGCCGAGAACGGCCGGGATGTGTCGTATTGGTTGATCTTCCCTTTCAGCTTCATAAAAACGTCCATGGTGGCGTCTTCCGCATCTTCTCGAGTCGGCAGCGCACGCCGGCAAAAACGGAAAATCGCCGGAGCATAGTCGTGGTAAAGCTGGCCCCAGGCCTGAGCGTCCCCTGCCTTGGCTCGGGCGATGGCCTCCGTCGGTTCCGCTATTCCCGGCGAACTCATCCGTCCTGGTCTCAGAGCTTCCATAAGGTAATACGCAGCCGAGTTGCAAAACTTACACGGTGGAGCAGGGGCGTACGAATACCGCCCCTTGGATGACGGAGGTACTAAACACGCAGCAATCTATCAGAAAAGAGCAGAGTCTGGCGAAATGCCAGACTCTTCGACGGTTTTAACAGGCTGTTTCGGCGCTAGAAACTGATCTTGGCCGCGATTTGGAGGCCCCGGGGGCCGCCGCTGCCCAGAAACGGATAACCGATGCCGACGTCGCCGGTGGCGGCGAGGCCCAGGGCGCCAATGGACCTGCCATTCGGTGCCACGCCCTTAGGCGCCGCGTCAGCAAAGAATGCCGGCATTATTGGGCTGATGAAGTTGGGGTGGTTCAGGAGGTTGTAAGCCTCGAAGCGCAGCTCCAGCTTGACATGTTCGGTGATCGCGGTGTCTTTAAAGATCGAAAAGTCAAACTGACGGAAATGCGGCCCGATTAAGGAGTTGCGGCCTTCATTTCCGAAATGACGAGTGCCTGGAATGCAAGTGGCGGCGGTACCGTCGCCGCCTCCCGCAGGAAAACTACAGGGAGCCGCAAAGGAGGTAACGTCGAGATAGTGAGTTGGGTCATTTGGATGGTAGGTAATCGGGGCGACGACGTCGGGGCGCCCAAAAAACTCGCCGCTGCCGTCAAAATCTTGCGTGAAAAAATAATTCACGCTGAACGGTTGGCCGGACTGTACGGTGACGATGCCGTTGACACCCCAGCCATCGGTGAGGCGCTGCCACTCCCCTTTGCGATTGGGAAATTGATAGACGAAGTTCCAGGTGAGGCGGTTGCGCACATCAAAGTTTGAATTTCCGCGATTCTGGCCGATGGGCGCCCGGCTGTCGTTGGGTTGCGAGGCATTGGGCACGAAGTCTTCGCCGTCGCTGGCGTCATCGATGGAATGCGACCAAACGTAATTCAGGGTGGAAGTAAATCCATGCCAATCGTTTACGCGCAAGCTGGTTTGCAGCGCGTTGTAATTCGAATTGGCAGAAGATTCCTGGTAGTTGATGAACAGAAACGGAGAAAATCCGGGCGCGCCCGAGTACCTTCGCGGCACGGTACCGTCGTTAATGCATGCACAAGCGAGATCCGCAGCAGTGATTTCCGCTTGGCTCGGCTGATTGATGTCACGGAAGCGAAGTAATTTGTGCCCGTTAGACCCAACGTAACCGATCTGCAGAACTGTCCTTCGCGAGAGCTCCTGCTGAAAATTCAAATTAAAATTCTGCATATAAGGCGTGCGGATATGCTGGTCCACGCCAAACGCATCATTCATGACACTGGGGGAGCCGTAAACCGGGAAAGCGGGATCAGAATTAAGCGGACTCGGGTTTGCTTGCGCTGTCGAGATTGGATTAGGACCGAAGCCGGAATAGGCGGGACCAGGATCAAAACTACTGTTCTCAGGCAGGTGCCCCATAAAGAAATCTTGCGAGAAGGCATCATAGAAAATGCCGTAGCCTGCACGTAGAACTGTGGTGCCCTTGCCAGTAACGTCCCACGCCACACTTACGCGCGGCCCCCAGTTGTTGTAATCGGGCTGATACAAGCGCTGCTGGCCAACGATCACCCCTAAGCCTGTGGTCGTGTCGACGTTGGTAAAGTTGCCGTGCTTTTCCTGCATGATGCCGAAATAGTCGTAACGCAAGCCCAGATTGACGGTGACGTTTTTCTTCCAGCGAAAACTATCCTGTATATAAGCAGCGTGGGAATTTTCGACGGTGTTGCGATTGGTATTGCCTTGCCGCTGGACGCCACCGGTAGGGGTACCGGCGAGAAATTCCTGCAACCCCGATGTGAAGACCGGAGCCGTTTGATCGCTGAAGGCAAGATTGCCGCGGAAGCTCCGATCAAAAATCTGCGAAATGGATGTGCGGCGGAATTCGTAGCCAAACTTAATGTCGTGTTTTCCGGCCTTCCAAGAGATGTTATCGACATAATGCCAGTTGGTATCGACGCGCTGGCGCGGGTCGCCGTTGTCGGCACCGATGGGCGCAAATCCGGATACGCTGATTTTAGGTAAGCCGAAATCAAATGGCCCGACGCCAGTGTTCAATCCGATCGAAGAGGGATTGAAGCTGCGATCCTGAGGGAAGAATCCCTCGGCAAAGCGGTTCCAGCCCAGACGCGCCTCGTTGACGACCGAGGGCGAAATGGTGGAAACGTAGGAAATCGAAATCAGTTGCACGCGCGTAGGAGTGGAGGTGTTATAGCCGGGCACGAGTCCACCGCCGACTAGCGCGAGTGGGAAGCTTTGCAGGCTGTCGCCGATGTAATAGCGCCCAGTCAAAAGGTTATTGGTATTGAAATTGTGATCGATTTTTACGATGGCGCTATCGACGCGGTTGGAAAAAGGCGTGGCCAGAGAGATATTTGCGGTCACGCTGGGACCTTGGCCGTCGGTGCCGTCAGTAATGCAGGAGCCCGGCAGATTTGCGGTCGGCCAGGGATTTAGCGCCAGGAGTTTTGCGACGACTCCATTCACCGGGGCGCCATTGGCGGCAGTCGCGGTGGCAATGTCTTGTGCGGTAGGCACGCACGCGGCGCTGGCTTCGGCACCTTTTTCGCGCATGGCTTCGTAGTCGATAAAGAAAAAGGTTTTGTCTTTGCGAATGGGGCCTCCGAGTGCGCCGCCAAACTGATTGTTGTGGAAGGGATTCTGGGGCGAACCGACCTGGTTAAAATAGTTGCGGGCATCGAGAGCGTTATTGCGGAAAAATTCGAAACCGGTGCCATGAAAACTGTTTGTGCCGCTTTTTGTGACGATGTTGATGACGCCGCCGGCGCTGCGGCCATATTCGGATTCAAAGTTTGATAGCACGCGCAACTCGGCGATGGCTTCGATGGGGAGAATAGTCGCGGGCGTGCCGAAAACTCCGGCTTCGTTGATGGCGGGATCGTTGCGATAGCCATCATTCATGTCCGTGCCGTCGAGCAGAAAATTATTCGAGCGGCCGCGAGCACCATTCACGGAAAACACGCCGTAGGAACCGGGCGAGTCGGTGATCTGATCCGGCGAGCCAGTGACGCCCGGGACGAGAAAGATCAGCTTCTGGTAATCGCGGCCATTTACGGGAAGATTGGTCACCACAGTGGACTCGATGATGCCGCCCAGGGTGTTGGAAGTGGATTCCACCTGCGGCAAAGTGTCTCCCGAGACCTCTACGGTCTGAGAAACATCGCCAGGTTGCAGCACCACGTCGGCGCGACGCGCCGTGGAGACTTCCACGCTGATGCCATTTACTGCGCCGATCTTGAAACCGGACTTTTCCACGGTGACGCTATAGGTGCCGATGGGTAACTCGGGGACACTGAAGCTTCCGTCATCGCCGGTAGTAACCGTGCGCACAAGTCCGGTGCCGGTATTCTTGACGGTTACGGTGGCACCGGAGATGGCGGCCCCGGAGGAGTCGGTAGCAGTACCAAGAATTGTTCCACGAAAAGTTTGCGCATTCGCGGGAATACTTAAGGCGATGGCCATCAGGAGCGTGGCCACGGCAAAAAAACGCGCCACGGCGAGGCTGCGGATAAATCCAATCATTGAACTCTCCTCAGTGTTTTTGTGTCTCACAGCACGCAACCCCGGAAACTTGCGGGCTTCCCTCGAAGAAGGACCGTGGTAAGCGTTACAAGTAGGATTACACTACCCGTGGGCCAGCAAGCGCGTCAAGCGAGTTAAAGATAAGTTTTCTAAACGTGTGAAGAGCTTAGCGCTAGCTTCTGGCGAAACTCGCCTAGGAGCGGGCCCACTCGGTATTTATTTTTGGCGGATGCAGCAAAGTCTGCATGACGACGCAATATTGTTCCGTTTTTTCCTGCAAAGCCTTCATTTGTTCGGCGGTTGCCCGCGGGGCATCAATATCGAATTGAACGCGAATTTCCTGGAAACCTACGGGGACATCTTTGGAAAGGCCTAGGGTTCCCCGTAGGTCCATGTCACCGCTTACGCTAACCTTCACGTGGTCAGCGGCAATTCCCATAGCGGCTGCGACAAGCTGACAAGTGATCTGCGCGCAGGCCGCCAGCGCTCCGAGCAGTAGGTCGCCAGAGCACGCCGAGGTGCCCGCGCCGCCGACTCCCTTGTGGGCTTCTGCTTGATAGATGGCGCGGCCAATATCCACGGAACAACTCATGGGAGTAGCGGTCTGCGACCCTGTAGCGGTCATGGTAATGCGCGAGGAATTGGGATCGCTACGATACTGCTCCTTCAGCGGCTTTTGCAGTGATCTAATATCCAATGGCGGCCTCCAAAAATTTGTTATGCTGCAACGATCTTAGACGCGCGGTGCCTCAGTTCACAATGGAATCGGGCAATTCAATAAACAAGCCAGCACAGCGGGTCATGACGGCTCAGAACGAGTCGCTGACGCTTCCCGCCGGTTCACGATTTGGCCACTATGAGATCCTGGGCGCACTCGGCGCCGGCGGGATGGGTGAAGTTTATCGTGCGCGCGACACGAAGTTGGGCCGCGACCTGGCCATAAAAATTCTTTCCAGCAAACTTTCGGACAGCAAACTAGATGTAAAGCGATTTGAGCGAGAAGCCGGGTCGGCCTCGGCACTCAATCACCCCAATATCGTGACCATCTTCGAGTTGGGACAGGTTGACAGCACGACTTATATCGCCATGGAGCTGGTCGAGGGCGACGTACTGCGCGAAATGCTGCGTGCAGGAACTATTCCTTTGCAGACGGTCATCCGCATCGCGGCGCAAATCGCCGAGGGACTGGCAAAAGCACATGTGGCAGGCGTAGTGCATCGAGACTTAAAGCCGGAAAACGTTATGGTTTCTCGCGACGGCTTGGTAAAAATCCTGGACTTTGGTCTCGCCAAGCTAGTCAGCACGAACACGAACGCGCCGCTGGATCTCGAGACCGTTAGCACCTCGGAAACCAACCCGGGCGCGGTTCTGGGCACACTCCCATACATGTCGCCGGAGCAAGCCAACGGTCTGCCGTTGGATTTCCGTTCCGACCAGTTTTCCTTTGGTTCATTGCTATATGAAATGGTGACGGGCAAACGCGCGTTCCCCCATCAGGGCGCCGCTCAGATTCTAGCCGCGATCCTGCGAGATCAACCTGAAGCAGCCGCATCGGTAAATCCACAGGTACCCGCGCCACTTTGTTGGGTTATAGACCGATGCCTGGCGAAAAACCCTAAGGAGCGCTACGACTCCACGCACGACCTGGCTAGAGATCTAGCGGCGATACGCGACCGGCTTCCCGAGGCGCCGTCGCGACATTTGGCGCCTCGACTCAACGCCTTGCCTAGCCAAGCCACGGCGTTTATCGGCCGCGAGCGAGAAGTAGCGGCAGTGAAGGAATTACTGTTGCGCGAAGATGTCCGGGTGGTCACGCTGACCGGACCCGGCGGCATAGGAAAAACGCGCCTGGGGCTACAAGTCGCGAGTGAAGTAAGCGAACGTTTCGACGGCGGAATATGTTTTATTCCACTGGCTGCGGTGAGTGATGCATCGCTTGTTCCTTCGATCATCGCGCAAGGATGTGGAATACCGGAAACCGGCCGACCGATAAGTATTCAAAGCCTGAAGGAATATTTACAAGACTCGCGCTCGAACCTATTGCTGTTTTTTGACAATTTCGAACACATGCTGGCGGCGGCGCCGGTGGTGGCGGAATTAATTACCGCCGCTCAAAAATTGCGTGTCCTGGTGACCAGTCGCGCGCCCTTGCATATCTATGGCGAATACGAATTCCCGGTACCGACGCTAGCGTTGCCGGACCTGCAATCCGGGACATCGCGTGAAATCCTTGCCACGAATCCCACCATCGCGTTATTCATGGCACGCGCAGTTGCCGTTAAGCCCAATTTCGAACTCACCGAGGAGAATGCGCGAGCCGTGGCCACCATTTGCACCCGGCTGGATGGGCTGCCGCTGGCCATCGAGCTAGCCGCCGCACGCATTAAGTTGCTCTCGCCATCTGCCATGCAGTCGCGACTGGAGAGTTCACTGCAACTCCTTACCGGCGGAGCGAAAGATCTGCCGATGCGACAGCAGACGCTGCGGAGAACTATGGACTGGAGCTATGACCTGCTCAGTCCGGCCGAGCAGACACTTTTCCGGAGGATTTCCGTTTTTGTTGGCGGGTGCACTCTGGAAGGCGTTGAGGCGGTCTGTAATACCAAGCAGGATCTCGAAGTAGATGTGCTGGACGGCATGGGATCGCTGGTCAACAACAGCCTGGTTCGACAGATTGAGCAATCTACAGGCGAGCCGCGTTTTGCGTTACTAGACACGGTTCGTGAGTATGGGCTGGAGCGCCTGGCCGCCAGTGGTGAGGAATCCGCGATAAAACGGGCACACGCGGCGTACTGCCTGGTGCTGGCCGAAGAATGCGCGTTGCAAGCCGCCGATCCTGCACAAAGGGAGTGGGTCAGTTTGCTGGAAGTGGAACACAACAATTGCCGTGCTGCGCTCGATTGGTTGACGCGCAGTGGGAACGCGGAGTGGGGACTGCGCCTGGGAGCGGCGCTCTTCCAATTCTGGGAGACGCGTGAACATTTAACCGAAGGCCGCGACCGGCTGGAAAAACTTCTCAAACTGGAAGGAGCCGCAAGACATTCTAATTCTCGCGTGCGCGTGCTCTTCGCTGCCGGCGTGCTGGGCACCGAGCAGGGCGATCACCGGGCCGCACACAGGCTGTTGGAAGCGAGCCTTCAAATTGCTCGCGAATTGAACGACACCCGCGGCGTAGGCATCGCCTTGAACGCCCTGGCCGCGAACGCTCGTGACGCTGGCGAGATGTCGAAGGCAAGATCGCTGTTCGAAGAGAGTCTTGCGGTCTGGCGTGGTTTAAATGATCGTGCCATGGTGGCGCGGGCGCTCAGCAATGTCGCCAGCGTGGTGAAATCTCAGCGGGACTACGAGCTGGCCCGCTCTTTGCATGAAGAGTCCCGCGTGATTTTTGAGGAACTGGACGACAGCAGCGGCATAGCGTGGTCTCTCAATTACCAGGGCGATGTGGCCCAGGAGCAGGGCAAAAATTCAGTGGCACGCGAGCTGTACGAGCAGAGCCTGAGCATATTCAGAAAGCTGGACGACAAATGGGGTGTCGCGGGATGCCTTGTGGACCTGGGAAACCTGGCCCGCGAGCAAGGTGACGAAAAAAAATCACGTTCACACTATGCGGAAAGCATAAAATTTTTTCAGGAATTGGGGCAGAAACGCGGTGTAGCGCGCGTTCTTGACTGCCTGGCCTGTTCCGCCGCGCTGCAGTCTCAACCCGAGCGCGCGTTGCGATTGGCGGGATCGGCCGCGGCGATGCGCCGTGTTCTAGGCGCGCCGCTGCCGGTGGCGGAGCAGACGCGCCTCGAGAAAACTCTGGACCTGGCGAGGCAATCCATCTCCCCGGCTAAAGCGGCAGCCGCGTGGATGGACGGTTGGACGATGGCCGCGGACAAAGCGATCCAAGAAGCCTTATCGTAGGGATGACTGGTTCCAGGTCTTTGGTGCGTACTCTGGCGACAGCCCGGAAATTTGTGGCCAGACTAATTACTCCGCCGTCGTGGGATCAATCATCCTGCGCACGGCGGAGATGCGGTTGGCGGGAATACCGGCTTTGCTCGCGTGGTTCTGGACGGTAGCTTCATCCGGGGCTAAATAAACGCAATAAATCTTGTTGCCGGTCACGTAGCTGTGCAGCCATTGTATCTGCGGGCCAATGTCCCTGAGAGCCTGGATCGATTTCTGCGCTGCGGCGCAAAACTCGCTGTCCGACAAATTGCCCACATTTGGGATTTCCCGTTCGATGACAAACTTGGGCATAGTTCACCTTCCCCATTTTGCCGCGCTTGCAGATTCGGCTATCGCAAGAGCGAAACTTTATCCTCGATATAGTTGGCAGTCAATCGAGTATCCCCCTGAGAAGGTACACGCTGGACTGGCAAATTTAATGTTTGTGACTACAATGGCTGCGGCGGACGGACCCAATGCCCCACCCGGCTCATTTTTCCTATTGGACTATTTTTGGCCCCATCGCGGCGGTCGGAACATTTAGCTTGCTGGTGTTGGGATTGGGCCGGACCGGGCCGCGGCCGCCTGATGCGGCATGGAGAGGATCGTTCTACTCCAATCCGAATGACCCGGCGCTGCTGGTGCCGAAACGCTTCGGTATGGGTTACACGTTAAATTTTGGAAATCCATGGAGCTGGGTGGTGCTGGCTTTCGTGCTGCTCGTGGTGGCGGTGCCATTTATTTTGTTGGCGGCAACGTAGCATCTTTAACCTGCTACGTTGAGATAATCTTGCAGATCTAATTTTCGGTTTGAGCTCCACATCGCTGGCTTTGGACTCCGGCGGCGATGCGGTACAGTTGTGGCACGTCCTGCTGCGGCTTGCGCGATCCATGCGCGCGCGACAAATTCACACGAACGGCCCGCGACTCTTAATTCATGGCACAAAATTTACCATCGCTTGTAATTGTAGGGCGCCCCAATGTGGGCAAATCCACCCTGTTTAATCGCCTGACCGGTACGCGCAGGGCCATCGTCACCGACGAGCCGGGGATTACGCGGGATCGTATCTATGGCAAAGCCGACTGGCGTGGCCGCGCGCTGGAAATTGTGGATACCGGCGGGCTGGTTCCCGATGACAAAGCGCTGATCCCACAGGAAATTTTGCGGCAGGCGCGCGTGGCGATTGATAACGCGGCGTTACTTGTGCTGGTGGTCGATACGCACGCGGGGGTAACTCCGCTGGACCAGGAGCTGGCGCGGCTGCTGCGTACGACCGGTAAACCATTTGTGATTGCCGCCAACAAAGTGGACGCGCGTTCGCAGGAAGCAAATATTGCGAGCTTTCATTCCATGGGTGTGCCGGTGTTTCCTATCGCGGCGGAGCACGGCACGGGAATTGACGACTTGTTGGACGCCGCGCTGGCGCAAGTAGAAGTGGTCGAGTCCATCGAAGAGGAAACGCGGCCGGACGTAATTGAGGTGGCGATTATAGGACGGCCGAACGTGGGCAAATCCACGCTGCTAAATCGTCTAGCCGGCGAGGAACGCTCCATCGTGTCACCCATTCCGGGGACGACGATGGACAACGTGGACACCGAAGTGGTCCGCGAAGATCACACTTACCGCTTCGTAGATACCGCGGGCATCCGGCGAAAAGGTAAAACTACGCTGGTGGCGGAAAAACTTAGCGTGGTGATGGCGCGGCGCGGACTAGAACGCTGTGATGTTGCGCTTTTGGTGGTTGACGGGGAACAAGGCGTAACTCAGGGCGACGCACAAATTGCGAATTATGCGGAGCAATCGAATCGTTCGGTGGTGATCGTAATAAACAAGTGGGACCTGGCAGTAAAAGCGGCCCGCAACGCGGAAGCACGCGATGCCGCGAGCGCTAAAGGCAAATCCCGCAGAGCTCCGGGCGAGCAACACAGGCCTGAGGACTTCGAGATTGGCCGATTGCTGTTCGAATACGAAAAAATGATTCGCGGCAAATTAAAATTTCTCAGCTACGCGCCCATCGTTTTTCTTTCGGCCAGCAGCGGCGAGAGGGTCGAAAAATTGTGGCCGCTGATCAATCAATGCTGGAATGCACGGCGCCGGAAGATTTCCACGCCGGAGCTGAATCGTTGGCTCAAGGAAGAAGTGGATCTGCAGCGCGGCACTACACCTAAGGCGCGGCCAGTGCGCATCTATTACATCACGCAAGCCAAAATCGCTCCGCCGACGTTCCTGATGTTCACCAACCAAAAAAATCCTCTGCACTTCAGCTATGAACGCTTCCTGGAAAATCAGATACGCGCGAAATTTGATTTCGTGGGCACGCCCATCCGTTTTATCCAACGGCTGCGCACACGCAGAGATAAAAATAGCGACTCGGAGAACTGAAGTGGGTCAGTTTCCGGTTGTAGGGGCGCACTGGCAACGAAGCGAAGAATGCGGGAAAACGAAAGAAACGCCCAACCGTAAACATAGAAACCAACATTTAAGTGGGAAACTGGGACACCTCTAGCGAGCCAGCACATTGTCGATTCCGCTGACTCCCAATAGTGCTCGGCACGGCGAGACGGAGTTTGACGTGAACCCTAAGCCAGCGGCTCCCAGTCTCCAGTGACTGCTGCATCCTTGTGCTTACGCTTACGAGCGACCAAAGCCAATAATCCAACGCTGAGCAATGCCAGCGTACCGGGCTCTGCAGTGGAGACCGGAGGTGGGCCGCCGCCTCCTGGAGGTGGTGTGATGGGGACTCCACCGACAGTTACACCGTCCAATGCCAGACCCGAATCGAACGCTTTGTCTTGCCAATTCACTGCACCGATTTCAAGGTAGTAATCCCCTGCAGTTGGGATCACGTAACTCGAGTTCACCCAGCCCGTATATCCGCAACCCGCATCAAAACAGGTCCCAGAAGAAGGACCAAGCGGAGACCAAGCCGGTCCTCCACCGATTATTGGCACTGAGCCGGGATTCAGAGTCGCCAACGGATTCGGCAAACCCGTCCCCGGCACGATACTACCGCTAGGCTCTGTTCGCGCGGTAAACAAAAGCGCTACAGGCGTCTTTGATGAGTTAAACAGTTCGGCCCAGGCGTAATCGGAAAATCCAGCACCATCCGACGTAACGTAGTTAAAATAGAAGCTTAACGCAGTACCGGCGCTAGCCGAAAACACCGAAGTAGCCAGGGTGGAGCCATTCGTTTCCATCCCAAGTGCCCCGGTCGGAAGGACACCAACTCCGTCTATTACCGGAACAAGTCCAGCCGCCTGGTATTGGATCAGCGGCGGCAGACCCGGCCAAACACCCAACTCGACAGGGCCGATTGGTGTCATGGACTAATCCACAGCACGCATGAGCGCGCCCATGTGCCCGCCGCCAGCAAGGCAATCGGTTGCGGAAAATTCTTTACCGAGTTGAAGTTGGCTACTCCATCTCTACCCTTCGCCAAAACGCTTCGGATCAACTGTTTTTGCTCGGCATCGATAAAACTAGTCTAGGCGTCGGCTTACAAAGGGAAGCGCCGCCAGAATCGGGCCATGGGATTTAACCTTGGAAATATCATCGATCTCTTGATCAGCCGCCCCTGGACCTTGGTGTAGGTGCACTAATACTTCGGTTCGCCGATCAGAACATTAATCATGTTTTACATATTGCATTAAGCTAGGTTAATATATGCCGAGATTTGAAACATGAGCTTCACCGCAATTGCTGCCATTTCGCTGATACTATTTTCCACGCCTTCACAGGGAGGGACACCTGGGAGTGTGTGCGGGATCGTCCAAGATCAGACCGGAGCGTTCGTCGTCGGCGCTCTACTCGATTTGAGCACTGCCAATACCTCGCTTGATGCGACGACGGATGAAGGCGGGCAGTTTTGCTTTCGTTCTCTCGACCCGGGCGAATATGAACTCACCGTTCAGGCTCGCGACTTCCGGACGAATCGGCAACAAATCACCGTGCATACACGGGAATCCATCCTCCTGGCGATCCACCTGAGCCTCGAAACCGTTGCTGAGCAAGTCACGGTCGCGGAAGGGTCTGCGGACTTAGGCTCCCTGAATGTCGCTCAGACACAGGTGGGGTCGGGCCTTCTTCATAATTTGCCCAGCGAAAGTGTGAATGCCGCGCTGAGTTCTATATTGACTCTGACCACGCCGGGCGTCGCAGCGGATTCGAATGGCGGGTTCCACCCGCTCGGCGAACACGCCGAGACATCCTTCAGCATCGATGGGCAGCCTATCTCGGACCAGCAGAGCCGGATTTTTTCGAATCAGATCTCTGCGAGTGCAATTGAAGAAATGCGGACACTCCAAGGCGCCCCTCCGGCTGAGTTTGGCGACAAGACCAGCCTACTTGTGGAAGCAACGACGCGTTCGGGCTTAAACAGCGGAAAGTTGAGCGGCACCATTTCCATCGGCTACGGATCGTTTGAAACGCCCACGGCCGATGTCACACTTGCGTCCGGCTCCCGAACTTTCGGGAATTTCGTGGCGCTCGTTGGAGTGGATAGCCACCGTTTTTTGGATGCGCCGGAGTTTCAACCTCTCCATGCGCGTGGCAATGCTAAGAATGTATTTGATCGGTTTGACTGGCTACCCAGTGACGCAACCGCGTTCCATTTAAACGTGTCTGCCGCCCGATCCTGGTTTCAGGTCCCGAATACTTACGATCAACAAGCGGCAGGACAGGATCAGCAGCAGCACATGACAAGCTTTAATGTAGGGCTGGCGTTCTCCCGTGTCCTCAATTTGGCGCTGCTGCTCACTGCCAACACCTGGGTACGCCAAGACCGTGTGAATTATTTTCCCTCGACTGAGTTGCTCGCCGATCGGCCGGCGACGCTCTCGCAGTCGAGGCGGCTGACGAGCACCGGCCTGCGAACAGACCTCGCGTATTCCCGTGGCCGGCACACTGCGAAGGGTGGAGTACAAGTACAGGTCACTCCCCTGTCGGAAGCCTTCCGCACTGGTCTGACCGACCCGGCCTTCAATTCTCCTTGCGTAGACACAAGTGGCGCTCCGGTCGGCAATCCTTCCTTTACCTCTTCCAGCCAATGCGCCACAGCAGGCTACGAGAAAAACAATTCTTACCAGCCTGCCTTGTTGCCCTATGACCTCACTCGCGGAGGGACTCTTTTCCAATTTCGCGGCGCAACCACGATCCACGAAGAGAGCGCATATCTTCAGGACAGCATTAAATTCGGCCAGTTCCATCTAAATCTCGGCCTGCGTTATGACCACTACGCAGGCTTAAGTAAGGGCTCCGGTCTTCAGCCGCGAACTGGTATCGCGTATCAACTGCGCTCTACTGGCACCATCCTTCACGTCTCCTATGCCAGGATATTTCTGACGCCCTACAACGAAAATCTCGTGCTCTCCAGCGCAACCGGAGCCGGGGGCCTCGCGAATGGCTCGCTGGGCTCAACAGGCGTACAGCCTCTCACTCCGGCCCGGCGCAATCAGTTCAACGTCGGACTCGAACAACAGCTCAGCTCCAAACTCAGCGTCCAGGCAGAATACTTCTGGAAGTTCACGGGCGGTGCGTACGATTTCAACACCATCCTGAATACTCCGCTCAACTTTCCTATCCAGTTTCGGAAATCGAAGATCGATGGCGCTCTGATGCGAGTGACACTCAATAACATGCATGGCTTCAGCGCTTTCAGTGTGTTGGGACACAGCCGATCCCGCCTCTTCAGTCCGGAGATTGGCGGCATCAATTTTGGCACAGCATATGCTGCCGTGGCCCGTCCGGACCACGATCAGGGATTCGAGCAGACCGCAAACCTTCAATATCAGTTTTCGCAGAGCGCGATGAAGGGCCTCTGGACGGGTCTCACTTGGCGATTTGACAGTGGATTGGTGGTGGTCGGCGTTCCGGATTACACCACGGCGCTTACCTTGACGGGCGATGAGCAGCAGCAGGTTGGGTTATATTGTGGCGGGGTCTTTGCCACAGCGGATCAGCCACTGCGCGCTTGCGCTTCACCTCGCTATGGCGCCACTCTCATTCACATCGTTTCTCCCGGAACCTACAACGCCGATACCAATCCATCTCGCATCAGGCCACGTAATGTTTTTGACATTGCCGTCGGTTCTGACAACCTCTGGAAGAAGGACACCTACTACTTAGGCGCGAAGTTAACCGTAGTGAACCTTCTCGACAAAGTTGCCCTGTATAATTTTCTTTCGAGTTTTTCGGGCACACATTTCGTGGCACCGAGAACTCTCCATGTGGAGATCGTTTTCCACTTCTAGCCGTACCAGCAAAAGTGACAAGCAACCTCAGAGACTATTGGTACTGACACGGTTCTGCGATGTCACGCGGCGTCGTAGTAGTTGGCCCAGCTCATGTTCTTCTTTCCCTGCTCGCACACTCGGAATCTAATCGAACATTGCTGTCTTATTCCGATACAGCATGGTTGACCCGAAATGCCAGCTGCCACCACTTGTACTAAATGCGCATCAATCGTGAAGTGAAAACCACCGACTGGAAGCGTAATCGCATCTGCAATACAGGTCGGTTATGCCCGGGGTACATGGACAGTTTTGCGAAATGATAACTTTACTTCGACTTTACTACAGCGTATGGTCCGTTTTGCAAATTGGCCGAGACTAGGTACGGCGCTGTTGGT
>DASYJM010000154.1:0-3719 GCA_035996445.1 Candidatus Acidiferrum sp.
CCAGTGCGCCTCCAGAATACGCGGACGTGCAACTTAGCCCCTATCAGGACATCATAATCGGACCGGCGCACGAAAAGGGCTGGCAGGATCAAATTGCGGCAGGTCAATCCACGGCTATGCGCGGCTGAAACCGGCGGTCAATCCGCTGTGCGACACACTTTTCTGAATCGTCCGTCACAAAGCCCGCGCCTTAGCCGTGACCCCGTCAAGTGTCGGTTGGAAATGTATCAGCTCGGACAGAAAAGCGGCTATGTATAGAGCAGCGGCAAGTATGTAAAGAAATCGAAAACCGAAATACATGGAGTTGTATTCGAGTAGGCCTCCGCACATTGCCCCGAGTAGATTGATGGCCATGATGCCGGAAATCGCGCCTCGACTCCGTAGTAAGGTGGAAAACAATATGCCCGAGAAAAAGATGGGGCTTGTGAGCACGAGTGCCAAGCCGACCCGCCCCAGCCAATGCGAGGGCGGCACGCCCGAATGCGCCATCCACCAACCCATCGCCAAGCAAAAGAGCAATGGTAGGTAAGTAATCGATCCGTGCTTAATACCGTATTGGCGAACGACGAAGTTAGCCAGAAAAGCCATGAGCAGAATAGCGATGATTGCGATTCCGATGACATGCCATGAATTTCCAAATACCAATCCCAATTCAGTAATAGCTTTGGTCTCAATCAACATGAAGCCCGCACCTAAAAAGAAAAATGGAGCGCTTCCGAAGTGGGGGCGTTCCTCCACGAATCGGGATGAAATAAAGAGAAAAAGCAAAAGCACCAGCGCAGCCATTACGAGATAGGACACCGGATACACTCTGCGGGGCATGTAGAAGAAGGGCCAATCATCTGTTGACACATCGGCGGAAACCTTCGGATCGGCAAACGCGGAACTGGCATCCTCAAACCCAGTTTTTTGTAGAAGCTCTGGCGGAAGCGGCAATTCCAAGCCATTTGCCTCTAGAAAAATCACGGCTCTGTCGTAGCCGGCACGGACGCAGACAGGAGGTCGACCGTAAACCTCCTTCAACATCATGTATATCTTTCGCCCCAGCTGGGGATTCATGATGGAAAAAGAAAGTGACAGGACGCCACCCGGGCGCAATCGCGCACGCGATTCCCTCAAACCCTCGATGGTATACACGAAGGAATCAAGTCTCACACTGGAAGCCTGACTGAGCAGCGTATGCGAATCCAGCAATCCATACACCACCATGTCGTATTGCTGGTCGGTGGTGCGAAGAAAAGTGCGAGCATCGTTTACAACCGCATGGACGCGTGGATCCGAATAAGGGTGTTCGGGATGTCCACGTTGCCCTTCCATAAGAATTGCGGGATCAATCTCGATAGCGTCGATTTGTCGTGCTCCATTACGCAAGGCCGCAGCGACATCGTTGCCTGTTCCAGCACCGACGACCGCGACATGGGCTGGACCTTCTCCCCTCAGCATGTAGGGAAATTCGTAATAATTGCGGATGCTGCTAAGTCGCGGGTCGGAGTCGACGTTGTGATTACTGCGCGCCAGATCATGTACCCGCTGGTAGTAATTTCCGGCCGCGGCAATCTCCATTAGGCCTTGCGAGTCTTGCCCGATTTCAAGTAGCTGATATGGAGAATAAACCCTTTGCAAGCGAGGATCGGCGGGCCAAGCAAGCAAGGTCAACGCGAGGATAGCCGAGAGACCTCCAAATAAAAGCGGGCGCGGGCTCCACACGTGAAAAGCCAGCAAGGCAGCGAAAGCTGGCAGGAACCAGATGATAGGCGGAGTCCAGAAGGCGCTTAATAAAAAAGCTAGCAATACGCCAATCACGCTCCCAGCGAGGTTCAAGCCATACCCCGCGAGTTTTTCGCGCCTCTCCAGTAAGCAACCGCACAGCTGGCCGATTGGAAGGAATGCAAGTGCAGTGAGAAGGAAGACGAGCGCGAGCAGAAGATAGGACTGACCGGCCTGAAGAAGCTTGCCAACCGCGGGCAACCCCATATTCAGTTGCTCCGAAAGCGGAAGCATGTTGAGACTTGAGCGATCAGTTGCAGATAATCCGTAGCGGAGGCCCAACAGCAGGGCGAATTGCCACGACAAAAGGGGAATCACACCAAAAAGAGGAACGAGCTTGCGTCCCCCAAGCGCATACCCCAGTCCCAGGCCGGCGAAGCAAGCGAGAAGCGAGAAATTCTTGTAGAAGGCAAACACTTCGAAAACACTTGCCTGCCAGCGGACCATCGATAGTTCGATAAACAGGCTCAGGGCTGCAGAGGTGAAAATAGCAACGCCGACATATTTATCTGGTATGGACTGGAGGAACGCAGCCTGGCGCTCAGCCGCTGCATCGACGAGCGCCTCCAGTTTCTTGCGCGTCGCTGGTAAAGGGAGGGGTACCAACAACGCGATAGAAATCAAAAGGAAGATCGGGAGATGCGACCCGATAGTGGCCCCATTTAGCAATTGACTAGTCAGATAGGTGAGCAACGGCACAATGCGAGTGGCGAGAAACGCCAGAGATATCAGCCGCACGTACGGACGTCCCAAATATCCTCCATGTGTAATAGAGTATTTACCAAAAAATCGCACCGCCAGTTGGCTGCGAGGAAGTATGCAAGAGTAATAGCAGATTTTCAAGTTGACGCGCTAATGATTGGGAATCGAAGAACATCCCAGCGGCGCTTTTGATGAAGAGGTGGTTAATGGAAGGCATGATAATTGATTTTGAAACATGACAAAGTCAGCCTTCACCTTTAAACCGCGTTTCGGCGAGACGATACAGACGGCGCCAGAGCAGGCGGTTGGTAGTAACGACAACCGCGGCGAGCGCGATGGTGCTGACAAGAAGGAGATCGAAGTTCTTAGCATCGGTCGCAGCGGAAATCATGGAGCCTACGCCCACGGTCGAATACGTTTGCCCTTTGAAGTGAAAGTATTCTGCGACGATGCTGGCGTTCCATGCGCCGCCAGAGGCCGTAATCATACCCGTAATGAGAAATGGAAATATTCCGGGAAGAATCAGTTTGCGCCAACGCTCCCAACCGCGAATCCCGAAGACGTTGGCCGCTTCTTTCAAGTCGGTAGGTATGGCCATAGCGCCGGCAATCACGTTGAACAGGATGTACCATTGTGTGCCGAGCAGAAGAAGTACGATGGAGCCGACGCCGAGGCCTCCGCCGAGACGAATCAGTACAAGTAGAACGACTGGAAACAGAGCAGTGGCCGGAACTGAAGCTGCGATCTGAGCGATCGGTTGCGCGATGCGCGCCAGCCGAGGATTGAATCCGATCGCAACGCCTACCGGAATCGTCCAGAGCGCTCCCAGCACGAGCGTGAGATTTACGCGCAGGAATGTCGCGGCCAGACCGATGCCGATGTGGCGAAGGTCGCCAGCTTGCAAGCCCGTAAAGATCATCACGATACGAATGACGGCATAACCGATTGCGCCGAGGGCCGCGACTCCTACGACCCGGGAGATCCACAGTATCGCGGCGTTGCCGCCGGTTGCTTCGCCGCGAATCTCCTGGCGCCGTGCGAAATAATGCACCATCTGTTCGCGAAGAGGACGAATCGCGCGTTTCCGGAACAGTGCAACCCCGCGCGAATGCTGGAGAAAATGGAGTACCCATGATGTTGGAACGCTCGCGCTTTCAACTTGCTCCATTTTGAATTTTTCTGCCCACGCGATTACCGGACGCCAGACAAACTGATCGATGATTACGATCACGGCAATCATGGTGAGAATG
>DASYJM010000155.1:0-3463 GCA_035996445.1 Candidatus Acidiferrum sp.
AGAGCCGTCAGCCACCCGCGCACGCCCATTTCGCCTCCGCTATTGCCGACGAGCACTTTGCCCTTAACAACGAGCGGGGCCATGGTGAGCGTTTCACCCTTGTTGATGTCGCCGATACGTACTTTCCAAACTTGCTGGCCGGTGCTGGCGTCAACTGCGACGGTTTGATCATCCAATGTGTTGTAATAAATCTTTCCATCGAAGTACGAGGCTCCACGGTTGACGACGTCACAGCATGCGACTCCTTGAGAAGACGGCGTGGGCTTCGGCTCATACACCCATTTCATGGGAGCGCCAGGTTTGGCGAGGTCCAACGCATAAAGTTTGTTGGGCCACGGTGTGACGATGTACATCGTGCCGTTAACGACCAGCGGAGCAGCTTCGTGCCCGCGTTCCAAGCCGGTGGAAAATGTAAACGCAACCTGTAGGTTTTTAGCGTTGGAGGAATTTATTTGATCAAGTGAACTGTACCGTGTGCTGGAGTAATCTTTGGCTGGCCTTAACCACTGAAAATCATCTGGTTCCAGAGCTCCTTTATAAGGACGCATCTGATAGTTGGTTTCTTTCTGAGGGAACTGCATGGCGTCCTGCGCACACAATGATCCTGCGCAGCTTGCCAAATACACAGCTGCTACCAACGAGGAGACCGGACTGGTTTTCGAACTGAAGGCTAGGCGCATGGACTCGCTCGGTGAAATTTATTTTGAACCGAGCGCCCGGACAATACATAGGGGCTTGTAGATAGAATTTAGGCTTATGGTAGCTCGTCCGTAATTGACGATGGATGTAGTGATCATATCCTTCGAACTTTCTAGGAAAGACCAAGGCATGAACTACCTTAGTCGAAAACTGGTTTCGGATAGCCTATCAAGAAAGTTACAGGCGTGAGCCCGCCGGGTTCTTCCCCTATTTCCCAAACATAGTCCTCGGACTTTACCTTCGAGACCAACTCAGCAAGTTCATCCTTCGAATAGGAGCGCACGCAAGAGATTATTCCGTCAAAAAAAAGTACGAAGGGGATAACGGGAATCAGATATGTCCAGCACAAACGGGAAAGCCGAAATGGCCGGATGAATGGCGCGGTGAAAAGCCCGCCAACGAACATCAGCATCGTTGAAAGAACCGTTAAGGGCTGGCGCCTGGCAGCTTCGAAGACTCCAATTCCCTGGCGTGCGTTGACTGCATTTTGCAGAACGGCTAGTGCCTCTTGCGGTTGAAGATGATGGAAAGACGTAAAAATCGTGCGAAACCCCGGAAGCTCAGTCGGTAGATTTGCAGCGTTCACGGATTCAGGGTAGAACGTCACTTGGTCCTGTGTTTGCCGCCGTAGACCCTCTAACGCGCGGATGTTCGGGTATTTGTCCGTCATGCAAACGGTTATTGGCAGCCCGATGGCTTTCTGCAGCGAGTTATGAAGCCACAACCATGGGCCGCCGCCCCCCGAGCATAGGTCCACCACTCGTCCAGTTCCTGTCGCTTGAATCGCCTTGCTGAGCCGTGGAACGATATGACCGTAAACTCGGATCAAATTTAGAATAAATTGCAAAGCGTCTGTGACGTAGTCCCGAAGTATTTTCGGAAACCATTCCTGGTCATGAAGCTCGATGAGCGTAGCGCCGCCGAGAGCGTGTGCGTTGTTAAAGAACCGACGGGCTTGGAATCCATGGCCTGCTACAGGCACCTCCCTCGTTGAACTGGCCGAGTTGAACTCTGTCTCCGTAAACGGGGCGATTTCTAAGAGTGTTAAATTATTAATGAAACTACTATGCGATCCGATGCAGGAATCATCTCGTATCTGCTCGTTGGCTCCCGCCATGATTGATCCCTGAGACGTAATATCTGACGCGGAAGGTATCGCCGTCGGCCCCTTTTATACAGCAGCAAATATTGCTTGGCCCATCCGGCATTCACCGGACCTGAACATCGAGGTCGATGTATAAAGTCGAGTGGGGCCAGGTACGGAAAATACGTTTCACAACTTGGGGTAACGGCAGGTTAAAGCAGATGGGAATATTTTTCGGAATTGCAGGACTTGAGCCACGCGCATTGGGCGCAATCCCGGCGACGAACCAAATATGTTTATCGCGATGGGGGATTCCGGCGTAGGGCTGACGCATGGCACCATCGCCGGAATGTTGATCACGGACATGATCATGGGGCGCGACAATCCGTGGAGCATACTCTACGATTCGATGCGGAAGAGCCCTTTAGCCGCACTGACGTTCGCCAAAGAAAACCTCAACGTAGCGGCGCAATATTCCAGTTGGGTTACGCCAGGCGAAGTCAGCAGCGCGGATGAAATTCAGCCGGGTGCAGGTGCGGTGATTCGGCGGGGGCTTTCCAAAATTGCACTCTTCCGGGATCAACAGGAGATTTGCACCAACGCTCCGCGGTTTGCCCGCACGTGGGGTGTATCGTGGCGTGGAATACTACAGAAGGCACCTGGGATTGTCCCTGCCATGGCTCGCGATTCGATCCTGACGGAAAGGTTCTGAACGGACCCGCAATCAGCCCGTTGGCAAAAGTTGAACCGAAAGCGGCAAAGAGTGATTCTGCCGCCAACGATTAAACCTTGCCTGCGAGTATGAAATTGAGATCCCGTTACTGATTGCGTCCGGTCTGCCCAAATTGCCATAACGTTCTTCACCTTTACAAAACGTCGTTTTCCGTTGCAACTCAATTTAGCCCGTAGAACGCGTTTACCCACCCCAAAAACCTGTTTAGCCGCCGCGGGGAGGCCCAAGACGTTTTAGGTACCAAAATCCACAAAACGGGGCTTTCTGTGCCCGGGTGGTATCGAAATGCAACAATTGAACTTCTCCACATTAAAATACTGGACTTCACCGATATCTGGTTTTAGCCACGCGGCGTAGTTTTGTCTTCGTGTCGGCAAAACTTTCCGAGGAGATTAACATGCCACACCAGTTCCAGTGTTCTGCGTGTGGCTTAGGGATGCTCGGCGCGAGGAGTGCATCATGAGCGATCCGCTAGGTACCTATTTACATGACCATTTGGCAGGCGCGGCCTACGCAATGGACCTCGTCGAATTTATGCGTGACCAACATAAGGGCAATGCCTTGGGAGAATTTGCGGCGCGGCTGCTTGTCGAAATCAAAACGGATAGAGACGTCTTGCGCCAACTGGCCGAGCGGGTAGGCGCGGGCGCCAGCACCTTAAAAGAGATGACTGCCTGGCTAGGCGAGAAAGGAAGCCGGCTGAAGCTCAGGCACGGGGCGAGGGATGGTCTGGGGATATTCGAAGCACTGGAATTTCTGGAACTTGGCATTCACGGAAAGTTTGAGCTGTGGCGTGCTCTCGGGGCAGTGGCGGGGGCCGATACCCGGTTACAGGGCATTGATTTCGAACAACTCGCCGCACGCGCCGAAAAGCAGCGCGTGATAGTCGACAATTGGCGGTTGGAAGTCGCGCATTCGGTTTTCGGGGCCACCGCGGTAAGTAAACC
>DASYJM010000156.1:0-29553 GCA_035996445.1 Candidatus Acidiferrum sp.
TCGCGGAAAAAGCTGGGCTCACGGCCGTGAATGTTTTTGGGGGCGTGGACACCAAGAAATACATTATCGAGACAACGGGCACAGGAGTGGCTATTTTCGATTACGACAACGACGGATGGCCCGATATTTTTATCGTGAATGGAACGACGCTGGAAGGATTTCCCGCGAAGGAAGCTCCCAGCAATCACCTGTATCACAACAATCATGATGGGACTTTCACGGACGTTACGGCCAAGGCTGGGCTTATTGCCACGGGATGGGGCCAGGGCGTTTGCGTGGGGGATTACGACAACGATGGTTGGGAAGATTTGTATGTCACCTATTACGGCAAGAACCGGCTGTACCACAACGATCATGGTGTTTTCACGGAAGTGGGAGAGAAGACGGGCGTAGCCGGATCGGGAAAAGCGTGGGGCACCGGTTGCGCTTTTGTGGACTACAACCGCAATGGGCGCCTGGACTTGATGGTGGCGAATTATGTGGACTTCAATATGGCTACTACCCCCAAACCGGGTGAAGGTAGTTCCTGCGTGTGGAAGGGCGTGCCGGTAATGTGCGGGCCGCGCGGATTGCCTGGAGCGAAGAATATTTTGTACGAAAATCGCGGCGATGGAACGTTTGCGGATGTCAGTACCAAAGCGCATATAGATCAGACCGGTGGGCATTACGCGTTCAGCGTTTCGACTTTCGATTACGACGATGACGGTTGGCCGGATATTTATGTGGCGTGCGACAGCGCCCCAAGCATCCTTTATCACAACAATCACGATGGAACGTTTACCGATGTCGCGGTGATGGCCGGTGTTGCGTTTAACGAAGATGGCCGCGAGCAGGCGGGTATGGGAACCACCATCGCGGATTACAACGGCGATGGACGGCTGGATATTTTCAAAACGAATTTTTCCGACGATACGCCGACTTTGTACCGCAATGATGGTGGAGGAGTATTTTCGGATGTTACTTACGCCGCGGGGCTGGGCCTGCACACCCAATATTTAGGGTGGGGCACGATGTTTTTTGATTTTGATAATGATGGCTGGCCAGACCTGGTGCTCGCCAACGGACACGTGTATCCGGAAGTTGATAAATTTCATTTGAGCAGCGGATATATGGAGCCGCGACTGCTTTATCACAACAATGCGAACGGAACATTTACCGATGTTACGGCCGGCGCCGGGCCGGGATTCAGCACGGTTTCCTCCGCGCGGGGCTTGGCGGTGGGGGATTTATGGAATGACGGGCGCATGTCGGTGCTCATCAACAACGTGTATGCCAAGCCGAGCTTGCTGGTGAATGCCGCGCATTACAGCAATCACTGGGTGGCCTTTAAAACCGAGGGGACGCGTTCGAATCGTGACGGGATCGGCGCAAAAATCAGCGTGAAAGTGGGCGGCAGAACTTTGGTGGACGAAGTGCGCAGCGGCTCGAGTTACATTTCGCAGAGCGACCTGCGGGTACACTTCGGGCTGGGGGGCGCGTCGAAGATCGATGGGGTGGAAGTACGATGGCCAAGCGGATTGGTGGAGCATTTTGACAATTTAGGCGTTGATGCGATTCATGTGCTGAAAGAAGGTTCTGGCGGCGCTTCCGCTGCGGGGCAGAAAAAACTCTAGACGGCCCCAATTGCGCTTCCGCGTTTTTGCGGCGAACGCTACTTGGAAGGAAGCGTTTCGGTGGATTCCGACGGTTCATCCACTCGAAGAATTCTATCAGCGGAAACATTTTTAATGGTTTGGCGAATGCCACTGGGCCAGCGGACTTCGATGGTCGCGGCCGTCTCGGATCCAAAACCGAAATGAACGCGCTTGTCACTTGAAGACAGATAACTGCCAGCCGTTGTCACCGTGGCCATCTGCAGGCCTTTCGCGGTGGTTATTTTTACTTCCGCGCCGATCGCGTCACGATTGCTTTTGTGACCCACGAGCGACAATGTTAACCAATGATTTTGCGTTGGCGTGGAGTTGTGAAGCACGTACAAGCCACCATCATTGCCAGTAACCACGGCGTCCAGGCGGCCGTCGTTATCAAGATCGCCGATCGCGAGGCCCCGTCCCACCCACGCTTTTTGAAAAATTTCTCCGGCCTCTGCAGAGACATCCACGAATTTTGAGCCGGTGTTTTTTACCAGGAGCATTGGTTCGCGGTAGCGAAGATTTGGGAAATTGAGTTGCACGGTATCGAGATCGTGCCCCTGGGTAATCAGAAGATCCTTCCACCCGTCGTTGTCATAATCGATGAATCGCACTCCCCAGCCGGAGTGGCCCATGGTCATACGGCCGAGGCCGGAAGGATAGCTGTCGTAGGTGAAGGTGCCGTCTCCATTATTTTTGTATAGCGCGTACATCTGGCTAGCCAGATCGGTGACTACTAAATCCGGGAGAGCATCGTTGTTATAGTCCGCGAAGTCTACCCCCATCCCGGCGTAAGTGTGGCCCTCGCCATCAACGGCAACGCCGGAAGCCAGCGCAAGCTCCTCGAAAGTGCCGTCGCCTTTGTTGCGGTAAAGAAATTCAGGCATGGAATCGTTGGCGATAAATAGGTCGGTGTGCCCATCGCGATCGTAATCGGCGAGGTCGATGCCTAATCCTTTTCCTGGATGCGCGAGGCCGGCTTTTTGCGCGATCTCGGTGAAATGCCCGTTGCCATCGTTGTGGTAAGCCAGCGGGGAGATGGCGGGAAATGCATCCGGATGACAGTACGCGCGGTGGCCTTCCTGGCGCTGGCCGCACCAGAGGTCGTCGAAGTCCCATTGAAGGTAGCGCAACACAACTAAGTCCAGACGGCCGTCGCCGTCGAGATCAACCCATGCGGCGCTGGTAGACCAGCCGCTGCCAGCGACGCCGGCTTTGCCGGTCACATCTGTAAAAGTACCGTCTCCATTGTTGTGATACAGCTTGTTGCCACCGTAGGCGGTGACATACAAATCTTCGAAGCCATCGTTGTCGTAGTCTCCGGCGGCGACTCCCATACCGTAGCCCACTCCTTGCAATCCGGCTTTTTCGGTTACATCTTCGAAGGTGCCGTCAGATTTTTGGTGATAAAGACGATTCCAATACTTCGGTTCCGTCTTTTGCGGAATAGCTCCTTTGAGAGTGGGATCGCTGAGGGGCGCGCCGTTGACCACAAAAATGTCGAGGTGTCCATCGTTGTCGAAATCGAACAAAGCGACGCCCGATCCCATCGTTTCGAGCAGATATTTTTTGGAGGTGTGAGAGGCAATATATTCAAAATATATTCCTGAAGACTTGGTTACGTCGGTGAACCTTGGGGCCGCGGGTGAAGAAGATTCAGATCGGCTCGACGTTCGACCGGACGGTCCCTGTGGGGTCAACGGTTTCTGGTTCTGCTGGGCCAGGCAACGCGGAACAAACAAAGCTGAAAGAGCAATGAACAGCGCCGGCCAGTTACGTACACAATACTTCATGAGACCTTTGTATTTGCGGTGTATTCCACATCTGCACCAGGACTCAGGCATTTGGTTTTTCGCGCTGAACTCGAGCCCAGATTAGATAGCAAATTGTCATGATAGCCAGCCACGCAGGACCGGCGACCATGGTGATGCGAAATCCGGGTACCCACCAGGTGGAAATCAAGACCGTGACCAGAGCAATGAGGCCGAAGAGCGAACTCCACGGTCCAGGTGGCGCAAAGCGCAGGATTGATTTTCCGGCGCGGTCGTTGGCGCGGCGAAAAGCCAGATGCGTGACCAGAATCATGATCCAAACAAATGGGCCGCCAAAAAAGGCCACGCCGATCATGAACACAAAAAAATCGGTGGACTCGAAAAAATGCGAGAGAAAAAGCGCAATCAGCAGGCCTACGCCTGACGCCATCACCGCTGCAACGGGCATTCCGCGCTTGCTCAATTTTCCTAGTGTCGCGGGAGCGTAACCTCCGCGCGCCAGAGAAAAAAGCAAACGCGCAGTGAAATATAGATTGCACATGGCGCTGGAAAGCGCTGCGGTCAGCACCACGAAATTCATCACGTTGCCCGCACCTGGAGTTCCCACCGATCTGAAAACTCGGACAAAGGGGCTCTCGCCGAACCCCAGTTCCTTCCAGGGAACAATGCCTACCACAATGGCGAGCCCACCGAGATAGAAGAGCACCAGAAATGAGAGTGTCCGCCGCAATGCACGCGGCACGGCAACCGAAGGGTTGGCCGCTTCTCCGGCAGTCGCGCCGACAATCTCCAATCCCAGAAAACTGAAGATCGCCATGGTTACGCCCAGTCCTATGCCACTCCAGCCATTCGGAAAGAATCCGCCGTGCGCGGTGTAGTTCGCGCCGCCAATACGCGGAAATCCCACGCCAAATAAGAGTGCCGCCCCCAATATCAGAAACGCGAAAATGGTAACGACCTTGATCATCGCGAACCAGTATTCGAAGGCGCCAAAACTTTTGATGCTGATGGTATTGGCGTACAGCAGCGCGAGCGAAAAAGAAGCGATCCACATCCAGGACGGCACAGCTGGCCACCAATACTTGCAATAGATGGCAGCCGCGACCACCTCGCTGCCAATAACGAATACCAGGCATAGCCAGTATGTGTAGCGGATCGCAAAACCGGCCCACGGGTGCACATACATCTCCGCGTACAGTCCAAAAGAACCGGCGGCTGGATGTTCCGCGGCCATTTCCGCGAGCGCCCACATCACCGTAACGGTAACAATGGCGCCTAAAAGAAAACTCACGATCACCGCGGGGCCGGCCAGCTTCACGGAAAGTGCGCTGCCCAGAAAAAGTCCGGTGCCAATGGTGGATCCTAACCCGATCATCGCCACTTGCCAGGATGTCAGGCCGCGATGCAGTCCGGCTTCGCGATCGAGTATCTCGGGCTGCGGGATATTGCTGGGCGGTGCGCTCGTCGGCGATGACTTATTCATGGAGGGGCATGCTATCAGACTCCATGCTGCGTATACCAAAACGGTTCTATTGACAGAAAAATTTGGGAGAGCTCGGATTTACGGGTCTTGGCGCACTGGGACGAGTGGATAGTTTTGAGGCCTGAACCTCGGGACAGTAGATGCCTCGTCGCAACTGACCTTCGAGGATCGGGAAAGAACACGCGCGCTACCTACAATTGGATCTGTGGCGAGCAACACGATAGATGCCACGGAGGGCAGTATGAAAGCAGCTTTAGCACTTATCGTAATTTATATCGCAGCCTTCATCATCGCTACGCAGGGCGGATCCCAGAATCCTGTGCGAGCGTCGGCATCGGGAGCAAATGCTTTTGAAGCCTCGAAATCCATAAACCCGGAAAAAGATGCTGATGTGCGCTCGCTGTTGCAATATGTCGGCGCCAAGGACCAGTTGCAATCCGTGGCGAGCGAATCCGCGGCGCAATATCGCGAAAAGTTGGGCGCCGGCGTAAAGAATGTTGCCGATGATTCGAAACGGCAGGAGTTGATTACTGCAGCTTCGGGCAGCTTTGAGAAGAATTTCGACCAGCAACGGGCCATGCAGCAAATCGCGGCGATCTACGATAAGCACTTCACGGACGACGAAATAAAAGGTTTGCTGGATTTCTACTCGTCGCCACTGGGACAGAAGTTTGCCGCCGAATCACCCAAGATCAACAAGGAAATCCAGGCGGTGCAAATGTCGGCAGCAAGCCGTGCAACTCGCGAATCGCTGCTTACACTAAAACCACAAGATGCCAATTCCGATACGCCCGGTATGGGCGGCAACCGTACCGAGAGCAAGCCGAAAGCTACGCTCCAGGATCAGATGAAGGAAATTTCTCAGCGGCCCTGAAAATGTTTTGTCGAGTTATTGACTCGGGGTATTAGATTACTTAAAGCGCTTTCTGATTTTTACGTCGATACCGAAGGTTCCGTTCTGATCGCGCAAGGCCACCACGGAAATATTGCGATTTATGGTGTACTCCACCTGAATGACCTGCTCCTGAGTTGAACCCACGTTTGAAACGTACATGATGGTCAGATTGCGCGCGATTTGCTGTTCTACGGTGACGCGCGCGCCGGCGTTTTGGGAGGAGCTGGATGCCACGGGGGTTAGTCCCGGATCCACGCGCAACCTGGTAATTCCGAATAATCGTTGCAGCCGGCCACCGAGTTGGCTGGACACCGCCTCTGACAAAAGCGCCGTCGCGCCCGAGGTCGCACTTTGCGCCGTGCCGCCGCTGCGCGAAGTGCCTTCCGCGCTGCGTTGTCCCATCGCCAATAGCGCCACAATGTCATTGGACGGCAAAGGAGGATCGGAGCGATAGGCCAGCGAGAGTTTGCTGGCCGGTCCGTTGAAATTGAGGGTGACTTCATATTGCTGAACGGTGGTGGAGGCTTCGACGTTCACCACGGGATCCAGCCTGAAAGGATTGGCGAAATTGATGTCGCCGCGTGCTACGCGATAGCGGTTTCCGGCAAAGTACAAATCGCCGGACAGCAGGTGTATATGCCCCAATATGATGGGATGTTCCCAGGTGCCGCGCACTCGCAAGTTGGCGTCTGCTTCCAATTCCGCGCCGGGCCATTCCATACGCGCGTCGGGAGAGGATACGGCTTCGATGTCGAACTGCAAATTGCGCAAAAATGGAGAATCTGTCGTGGGGCCAGAAATGCCTTCCTTAGAAGAGACCAGGACGCCGGCACTTTCGAGCCCCTGCGTCAACAGCACGCGTTGTACGGTAACTCTTCCGGAGACGATGCCGGAGTTGGTCGTGCCGGTCAGCCGCAAATTTCCACCCAGCAACCAGCTCATGCCTTCGGGATAGCGAATACGCACGCGCTCGGTACTGGTGTTGAGGTCGTAGCGCATGCCGCTTTCGCCGTAATTTACGCTGCCGGATAGTTGCAGCGTGCCGCCTCCCACTTCGGCGGTTACGTCGCTAAAAAACAGCCGAGTGGTATCGAAAATCAAGTCGCCTTTGATGGCGCTAAGGCCAGTAGGGAAATCCGCGGCGCGCACGGACGCATTATCGATGTGTACTCGTCCGGTGATGCGCGGATGATCGATGCTGCCCTCCACCGCGGCGTTAATTTGCGCACCGCCATGCACATCCATATTTCGCAGGGACTCGTTAAGCAGGCGCAAATCGACCGCGCCATCGAGGTGGAGCGCCAGGTTTCGGCGGCCCGTAAACTGAACGGATCCGTCAATCTTCACGTTGGTGTCCGTACCGTGCATGACTACAGGTTCAATCTCGAGGGCTTCACGCGACGAGCGGAAGCGTACCGGCCCACTATTCTCAAGCTGCACATTCGCGTAGTTGAGTATCAATCGCGAGAAATTTGCTTCCACCACGATTCCACGCGCGTCTTTCAACGCGCCTTTCATGGAGATATCGCCGTCCGCTTTACCGTGCCCGCTGAATTCCTTTAAGTGCAGCGCGGCTAACAGGAATGGATCGAGATCGATATTCTTGATGGAAACTTTTCCTTCCACTGGAAATGGGTTCGCAAGCCCCAGCGTGTAACCGCCAGAAATTTCTCCGGTGCTCATCGCGGAACTCACGGTTAAACGCGCTGTCTTTCCGTCGGAGGCCAGGTCGGTGTCAAAACTTCCGATCACTTCCTGTCCCACGCGCAGATCGGTGACGTGGAATGTGCCATTGGCAATGGGTGCCTGGATGGGGCCGTCGGCCTTCAACCGAAAAGTCACTTGACCGCCCAGGGCGATAGAGGATTGCAGCTTGTTGAAGCTTTCCAGCGGTAGTGCCGCGCCGACTAAATCGGCGGCGATTGTTTTGTCTGCAAAACGGTAGGCGGCCGTTCCGGTGACAATGCCGGCTCCGCGCCCCTTTTCCTTTCCGGACGCAAAAAACCGCAACTCGGCATTGGCAATGCGAACTTCCTGAGTGCTGGCGGTGAGTTGTCCGCGCAGCCGATTGAAAGACGAGCCGTAAACACTTCCGTCCGCCAAATCGAAAAGTCCTGTAACGGTCGGCTCGGCCCTTGTGCCACGGCCGTGGAATTCGCCCGTTAGGCTTCCCCGGACTGGATACGACCAGCCGAGAAGCTGCTGCAAACCTTCCAGGGAAGTTTTTTCGAGGCTGGCGTTCGCAGACCAGGAATTTTCAGGGAGAAAACTCCAATTCGTGAGTTCCAGTGTGATTTCGAGCGAACTACTAGTAGGGCCCCGGCGCGTATGTCCCCGGGACAGCAACAATTGCCTGGGTGAATACACCAGCTCGCCATCGAGCGAATCCAGAACGATCGAACTGTATTGCACGTTTTCGCCGCGCACATGTCCAGAGAATGTCGGTTTGCCGGACGGCCCGGTAATTTTGCCGTCCCAGCTCACTTTGCCGGACAGTGGTTGCTTGGCTTCCGCCGAACGCGGCGACACATCGCGCAGAGCATTTATGAAGTCCTTGTATCTTTCGAGCGAGGTAGTCTCAAACTTCAAATCCATTCCGGAATCGCGTGGCGCCAGCAGTCCGGAAACGCTGCCATTCGTTGTGGGAGTTTGAAATGCTCCGGACACGACGGTGAAGAGACTGGTGTCGTACTTGTAGATGAATTGCCAATCTCCCTTGACCGCTTCGTGGCCTGCAGCCACGTTTTCCGGCGGCGCCCAATGCATCTTCGCGGTAATTCCAAAATGCTCGAATGCACCCGTCCAGTCTTCCTTGGTGTCGGCCGTCAAATCGGCATCCCAGTGCAACTCATCGATCGGAAATCCATGATGTTCGATGGAGGGCAACAAATTGGCTAAACGGACGCCCTGCACGTGAGTTTCGGCATGAAATTGCAATCCGGCGAATTGCAAGGTAACGCGGCCTTTCACTGTGCCGCCGAGCGCACCGGCATAAAAGTCGGGAACCACTAGGCCATCGTTATTTATAGTGAAGGTTCCGTGACTGGTAAGGCCTCTGGCATGGAAATCGTCATAGGGAAGTGCGATATCGCGACCGGCATAGATGCCTGTGCCGTGGAATTGACCGCCGGCGAATGTTCCTTCGCCGTGAACGTCGGCGCGACCGGTGGGAACGAGCGGATTCCGCAAAATTTCACGAAGATCGAGGAGTTCAAGCCAGCCGCGGTAGCGAAGGCTCCATCGCGGGTCGGTAAAGTTGATGAGTTCCGCTTGCGCGTCGAGATGAGATCGGCCGGCTCGTACAATGCCCTGTTGCAACGTGAAACCATCCAGCGAAATTGTGAACTTCGCGGAAACACCGATGGGAATTGGAAGAAAACGCTGCGCCGTAAAGGTTACGTTTTGCCAGTCGAGATTGCCCTCGTAGACCGAATGATCAAGTGGGCCGCTGGCGTCCAGCGTGAGATGTAAGTTATCGCCTTCGACGGCCAAAGGAGCTTGCACGTCGTTATAGAGAACCCAGCCGTTCTCGAGCTTCAGATGTTGGATATGCAGGTCGAGAACTGTTTGTGCCAGCGGTTTAGCGGAACGAGGGCGCCGCGGTGTCGGGAGATTCGTGAGGCCATTTTTTTCTATCCTGATATGAACGTGCGGCTGGCGAACGATCAAGCTACCCAATGAAACTTTGCGTCCCCACCAAGAATCGATGCGCAAACCGGCGTCGACTTCTTCCGCGGCGAAGAGCGGCTCGGTGCCGGCCGGCTCTAAACCGTGAATTTCAAGGCCCTTCACCTTTGCGCGCAAAGAAAGCCAATCGATGGACATGGTTCGTAATTCCACGCGACCGCCAGTCAGCGCTTGCAGCCGCCGCACTAGCACGCGGCGAATTAACGGGTCGCCGGCTCCGCTCCCCAAAAAGATAACCAGTACGGTCAGAACCAAAAAAACAGCTACCGCCGAGACCCACGCCACATGGCGCAGCCACTGAATTTTTCGGGTGCGTCCGGCTTCGCTCATTCCTTTTCTTCGTCCAAGAGGCGCTCGACGTGAATGCGCGAGCGGCTTTCCTTGAGCCATCGTTCGGCCTGTGCGTCGATGCTTTGTTCGATCAGCGCTTCCTGAATGACGTCGCGCGAGGCTTCCAGCGAAGGTGGATCTTGCCCGCGGGCCTTGGCTCGCGGCACCACCGCCGTATTATAAAAATCTTCGATGGCTTTGGCGTCCACCTGCACAGAGGGTCGAAATCTGGAATCCAGATAATTCGTCAGATGAATCTGCGTGGCGATTTTGTCGCGCACTTGCTCCTCGGTCAGTCCACTTTGTTTTCTGCGCTCTTCGTATTCCTGCAGCGAGGGGAACGATTTCTTCAGCGCCGCAACGCCCTGGTCAATTTCGGCGTCCGTGGGGCGCGGAAAACGCGATGCGTCGGCTTCATTTTGCACCACCCACTGGTCGATCAGGCGATCAAGCAATTGCGCTTCGTTTTCCGATTTTCCATCCACCAGCATCTGGTAGCGGCCGAGGTGCCGCACATCGCTTAGAAGAACGATGTCGTTTTCCACGCGCGCGGCGATGCGGTCGATCAGCTCTTGGGCGAAAGAGGCGTGCACAAAAGTAATGCTCGAAAAAAATAAAGCGAGGGCGCAAATAAATGTCGCCGAGCGCCGCGAAAATATTCGGCCCGGCATTAGAAACTGGGCCCCAGGTTGAAGAAAATTTGGAAACCCGGTAGTCGGCCGGCTTTGTGACAAGTCGGGACAGCGCCGGTGAGGGTGGTACATGGAATCACAAACGTTGGCCGATTGATCTGATAGCCCAGGTCGATGCGAATTGGGCCTACAGGCGTAGCGTAGCGGAACCCAAAGCCCACGGTGTGAGCAAAATAATTCAGTTCGTTGCTACAGTTTGTCAAACATGTGGCATTGGCCGGATCGCTGGTGTCAAAAGTGGGCGCCGGCGTTGAGCTTCTGAAGCTGATGCGGCTCAATCTGCTGTAAACATTTCCGCCATCGTAAAAAAGAGTTCCGCCCAGGGATGTTCCGAAATATGGCAAGCGCATCGGGAAACGAAATTCTTGATTCAGCACTAGCAGGGCCTGGCCACCCACGGGAAACCCGGTAACCGAATCACGCGGCCCGGCTTGGTTCAGAGCAAATCCACGCAGCGAGGTCCCGCCGCCCGCAAAAAAGCGTTCGGGCAGCGGAATAACCGTCGGCAAGGGCGGTGTGGTTGGCAGCGGGAATGTAAGCGAAACGGTGTCGCGATAAGGGATCAAACCGCCGATCCGTATAGAGCGGGCAAAGCTGAATCGCCGCTTGATCCGATGGTAGGTAGAATTCTGATAATAGAATCGTAAAAAACTTGCGCTGGATCCGATGTTACTGTCCGCCACGCCAAAATCGGCGCTGTTATAGCTGCCGCGCGTGGCATCCGCGGGATTATCCCGACGGTCGTGAACCCAGGTCGTACCAAATTGCGAAACGAGGGTGGGCTGCTCAAACAGCGGGATGGCCACGGGATTAATGGTATCAGCGATGTTGGAGACTAATACTTTGCGAAATACGTAACGGAAAATAAGAGTTGTGCGCGGCGTAACCTGGTCCGTAAGTTGTAAAGATCCTTCGTAACGCGTTGCGGTAAAGGTGTTGATGTCCTGCGTCTTTTCGGTATATGCCGTGGCTTGCGCACTTAATTTCCTGTGCCCGAAAGTATTTGGATCGGAGTAGGCCAACAGGGCGCGGTCCTCAATGGTGCTGCCACGCAATTTAAGGGACAGCGAATCGGCGCGGCCGGTTAGATTTAATTTTGATATTTCAAAAATACCTCGTGGCGCGGCTTGCACCTGGCCGCCGACGGGATTCGAGGTGCTAGCGAGCCGCTGTACTTCGAAGCCTCCACCGTAGGCAAGGGTATAGCGCTTCGCTTCTTCCACGAGCACGACTAAATCCTTGTCGCGATCGGTACCGGTGGGATTTTGCGGCTCGATGGTCACGCGGTTGAAGACTCCCAGGTTATAGAGACGCCGTTGCGATTCGACGACTTGGCCTTCGCGCAGCGGCGCATTTTCTTTCACTTGTACTTCTCGGCGAAGCACGTTTGCGCGGGTGTGCTCATAACCAGAATAGAGAACTCTGCGTACCCTGGTCTGCGGACCCTCTTCAATGCGATAGGTGAGGTTGACCGGCGGAGCTTGCGGGATTGTAGTCTGGGAATGGCCTTTATTCTTTTTGTCGGAAGCTTTTTCGTTTTCACTAGGTGTGCTACTGGTGTCTTTGCTTCCCTGTTCTCCAGCTTTTTCGGTGCTTGCGTCCGGGGCGACGCGATCAGCCTTGGAAGTGAAACTCGCTTCCGGAAACCCTTCGTTGAAATATAGCGCTAGAATTACGTCGCGATCCGTAGCCACGTTAAAGTCCGAGTAGGGTTGTCCTGGTGTAGAAGCAACATCGCCAAGTATTTCCTCTTCTTTAAAAGCATGCAGGCCCTCGAGCTTCAGGGACGCCACTCGAGTTTGCTTTCCTTCCTGAATAACGAACCGAATCGCCAGGTCGCCAGTCTTGCCCTTATAGTTGTCCAGCGTCACAGCATCGACTTTGGCTTCCAGAAAACCGTTGGCCTGGTACAAAGCGCGCATGGACTGAGCGTCCGATTCCACCAGCCGCCTGCTAAAGCGTCCCGGCGATAAGAACGCCGCTTTATAGATCTGCAGCCGGCCATGCAATAATTCATCATCGAAATATTGATTGCCAACGATGTCGATGCTAACCAGCTTGTGCTTGTCTCCTTTTACCACGTGATAGGTGATCACTTCTTCGGTGCCCTTCCACCCGTTGGGATTGGAGGCTGCCGTCTGCGTCTCCGTGGTGTAATCGACGGTAGAATCGAAGTATCCTAGGCGTTCCAAACGTTCGCGCATGTTGCGTTTGCCTTCTTCAAGAAGATCAGCGTCCACCGCGCCTTCCTGATATACAGGCACCAATCGTTTCAACTCGCCTTTCGAAAATTTCGCGCCCACTACCTGTAGTTTAACGGTGGGGCCTTGCGATACTTCCAAATCCAGCGGGAGAGTATTCGTTGTGGCGTCGTATGCGCCCCTGCGGACCACCGCGCGGGCAATCAGGTTTCCCTTTTTCACGAGGAATTTCCGGATTCGACCGGTTCCGCTCTGTAACCGGGCAGAGGTAATCGGGCGTCCTGGTTTCATTTTGAGGCGCTTGAGGATTTCCGCATCCGGATACTGCGTATCGTTTTTCAGCTGAACGGTTCCCACTCGCGCGCGGGGACCCGATTTTATGTGAAAGATCACATCCATCTGGTGCGTTTCGGGGTGGGGGATTGTCTGCGTCTTAATCTCCGCTGTATATAACCCTTCCTGTCGCAGCGTGTCGCGCAAACGCTCAGCCGCTTCGTCCACTAATTCCGCCCTGTAGGTTTGCCCGAGATTGAGTTGTGTTGCGGCGATCGCTGAAGCCTCGCTCGGCGGAGGGGTCAACCCGTCGATCAACACCTGGTTAAAAAAAAGATTTTCGCGTGCTACAAAATCCAGCCGGACTCCTCCAGGAACCGGGACAATTACGGCTCGCAGATCGGAATAATCGCCGGTTTTGTAAAGCAGTCGCAGACTCTCAGCTACTTTGGTGCGGTCCGGCGCTTTGCCGATCTCAACATTTATGCCCTTAACTGGTTCGCTAAGCACGCGCCCGTCTTCTGACACCACGCGCGTGGCGACCACTGCAGGCTGTTCGGCAGGTTCGCCTGCGGGGGAAGTGCTCTGAGGAGTTTTCGCGTGCGTTGCCGCAGCTCCGCTGAGGAGCGCGAGCGTGATAATACCTCGCAGCCCATTGGCCCACCCTGATTTCATCTATTCGTCTCAGACGAAGCGTAGCACAGGGGCGTTGCCCAGTCGGTCGTGTTTGGCGTTATCATCGCGGTAGCGGGCTTTCGCATGTGAAACCCGCTGGGGACCGCTCATTGGTGGACGATTTTCTTCGAGAAAAATACTCACGACAAATACTTTTTGAAGGGGTCGGGCTTGGCGGGCAGGAGCGTCTGCTGGGTTCCAGCGCGGTTGTGGCGGGTTGCGGAGCCGTCGGCGCGGCTACAGCAAATCTCCTGGTGCGCGCCGGCGTTGGCCGCATCCGTATTGTGGATCGCGATTTCGTGGAACCCTCCAATCTACAGCGCCAGACCTTGTTCGATGAGTCAGACGCTCGCGAAGCCCTGCCTAAAGCCATTGCCGCGGAGCGCAAATTACGCGCCATCAATTCCAGTGTGCAGCTGGACGGCGTGGTTACAGACATCAACGCTAACAATGTGGAAGAGTTGTTTAAAGATTTCGACGTGATTCTTGATGGCACCGACAACTTCGAAACTCGCTTTCTGATCAACGATTTTGCGGTTAACTCCGGCAAGCCGTGGATCTACGCTGCTGCCGTCGGCAGTTATGGCCTGACCATGACCATTCGACCAGGTGAGAGTGCTTGCTTTTCTTGCTTTCTCGAAGGAGACGAAGCGCTCCTCGGGATGGAAGACACTTGCGACACTATCGGTGTGGTGGGCCCTATCGTGAATCTCATCGCATCTCTGCAGGTTGCCGAAGCCATGAAGCTCCTTAGCGGCCATCACGAAGCCCTTCACGGGCGGCTCATTGCCGCAGATGTGTGGGCAGGTCATTTTCAATCCACAAATTTCAGACGGAGGGCAGATTGCCGGTGTTGCTCCAGGCACGTGTTTTCCTACCTGGAAGGCCAGGCGCAACCACACATCACGATGTGCGGCCGCGATTCCGTACAGATTCACGAACACAATCGCGCACTCGATCTTGGCGTCCTGCAACAACGACTGTCACGAACCGTCACCGAGTTGCGACACAACGATTTCCTGTTGCGGTTTCTTGTTGCACCCTACGAGATGACGGTATTCGCAGATGGCCGGGCGGTCGTGAAGGGTACGACTGATCCTGCCGTGGCGCGTTCGCTCTACGCTCGTTACATTGGCGCATAAGCTAATTAACCAGTCCTATGTAGCCTTCTATCAGGCTTGCCGCACTCAACATAATGCCTGCCGTAAGGGAAGATTTAACCCTAGAATTCTTGACAGCTTGAAACTGTAACGTTAGTTTCATCGTAGGATTTTGTCGGGCGAAGTGGGTCTTCAGGGGTGTTTTCTCGCGAATTGCGGGCCTGCAGGTCGTTGGCCTGCTCACATCCGGCGTCCGACGCAGTCCTAATACAGGGGGCTTCCAATGCGAGGTGTGTATAAGTTTGCCGTCTTAGTGTTTCTGTTGGCCGGCTTTTCGGCCGATCAAGTCTACGGCCAGGGCGGCGCTACAGGGGCGATCAGCGGTGTAGTCGTCGATACCAGCGGAGCTAGTATTGCCGATGCGGAAGTCCAAATCATGGACAGCCGTACCGATGCGCTGGCACGAAAACTCACCGCTGGGTCCGACGGTGCTTTCACGGTAACGCTGCTGCCCCCGGGCACTTACTACGTGCTGGTTAACAAGCCCGGTTTTTCACAATCCAGAGCGGACAATATTGACGTGCGCGTCACGGAAACCACGCGAGTCAGCATGGCTTTGAAACCTGGAGAAGTCAGCGAGCGCGTGGAAATTTCCGCGCAGGTCACTAATGTAGAAACCACCAACGCCACCACCGGCGAGTCCATCGGCACGGCCACCGTTCGCGAACTTCCGCTGGCAACACAGAATTACCAGCAACTTCTTTCGCTCTCTTCCGGAACGAATAGCGAACTGAACGCCTCGGCGCAGTTGGGCCGCGGAAATGTGCGCATCGTGGTAAATGGGCAGCGCGAAGACAATAACAATTACCTGATCGAAGGGATCAGTTCCACGGATTACAACGTTTCACAGTCCACCAACGTTCCGCTGCCCAATCCGGATGTCATTCAGGAATTTAAAATTCAGACTTCGCTCTACGACGCCAGCCAGGGCCGCAACGGCGGCGGTAATGTGAACGCGATCTTGCGTTCGGGGTCCAAAGGTTTGCACGGAGATGCATACGAATATTTTAGAAATGACGTGTTGAACGCCAACGAATTTTTCCTGAACGCGGCCGGCAGACCACGTCCCTCCGTAAAGCAGAATATCTTTGGCGTCAGCCTCGGTGGACCCGTCGTGAAGGAGAAACTAGGCTACTTTTTCGTCAACTATCAGGGTACCCGGCAGCGTAGCGCGCTGTCTCCCGGGACGCAGATCAACAATCCCGCGTTTCCCATTTTGCCCGCCGACCGGTCCGCTGCGAATCTCGCTACTGTCTTCAGCACACCGGCAACCGCTCCAACAGCGGCGAATCCCGGTGGCTGCCCGGCCGTGCCCATCGCCATCGACCCGGTGATGCTAAAGCTGCTGAATTTTAAGAGCAATCAGTTCGGCGGCGACGCTAACGGATTCCTGCTGCCTTCCATTGCCGGAACTCCTGGCGTGACGGTGGATCCGGATACCTGCTCTGTGGGGTTGAATAGCGGCGCGTTCCTGATCAGCCGCCCCGGCAAATATACCGACGATCAGTTCACTACCAACTATGACCGTGAATTCCGCGGTGGCCAGGATAAAGTTTCCGCGCGCTTCTTTTTCTCTGATGCCGAATCTTTCTTGCCCTTTGGTGCCGGCGGTCTTCAGGCCTCTCTCGGTGGAACTTTGGCCAGCAGTATCAGCGCCGCCGATTTGAATTTCCCTTACGATCTGCCGGTGACCGGGCGTTTTTTCAGCGTGAGTGAAACGCATTTGTTTTCCCCAGCGCTGGTTAACGAATTTCGCTTCGGGTATGTCCGTATTAGATACAGCCTTTTGAATATCCCTCCGGTCACTACGACAGACCTGGGTATCGACCGACCCACCAATAACATCACCAACTCCATCTACAAATTTACGCAGTTCGGTTCCGCGGGGTTTCAGTTAGGTCCTACTCCGCCCGCTAATCAATTCCAGACTCAAAATAACTTCAATTTCGTCGATACGTTGAGCTGGGTGAAGGGCGCTCACATCTTCCGTTTCGGCGGAGAATTTACGCGCGTCAACCTGGACAAACTTTTCCCGCAAGTTTTTAACGGGCAGCTTTTCTTCTTCAATTCTCCAGGCGCTCCGTCCACAGCTACCTCGGTGAGCATTGGCGGCTTGACCGATTTTCAAAAAGTTCTGGAAGGCGCGCCCGATGGCAGTTTCGGTGGCGGGGGTGTTTACAATCACCGGTACCGCACGAACGATTTCGCCGTATTCGCGCAGGATGACTGGAAGATCAGACCGGATCTCACTCTAAACTTGGGATTGCGCGTTGAAGATTTTGGCGCGTTTAAAGATGACGCCTGCCACATCGGAAATCTGGATCAGAACCTGGCAGCCACTGGAAAGTATCCATTCATTTATGGAAGCTGCGTGAAGAAACTAAACCTCGCGGGTTTGATTCCCACAGGAAGCGACAGCACGTATACCAACAACTACACCACCGGTTGGGGACCGCGCATCGGCTTCGCTTACGACGTTTTTGGGCATCACAACACCACCGTTCGCGGAGGTTATGGAATTTACTACGTGCGCGAAGACGTGGGCACCGCGGATCAACTTTCCTTCCAGGGACCGTTTCTGCCCATCGCTTTTGCTCCCGGCCCCCCAGGATGTCTGTCGACTTTCTTTTCGTCAGCCTCTACATGTTTCCCAGGTGGCAATCCTAACGCGTTGCCGGCTGCGGGAACGCTTGATCCTGCGTTCGTGCCGTGCCTTGGAGCGTTTCAGGGTTTTCCTGGCGGAGATACCACCAGAACGCCGAATTATGCGTGCAGCGGAACGGGTCCAGGTGTAATACCTTCACAATTTTTGTTCGGGCTAGTCGTCCCGAGAAAATTCGTGGCGCCCAATACGCAACAATGGAACCTCACCGTGCAGCGTTCGCTGGGGCACAACTGGGTTTTTGAAATTGGATATGTCGGTACACACGCTGTGCACCTGCGCGAAACCCGCACGTACGGAGCTCAACTTGTTACCGCGGCTAATCCTCTGATGATTACTGCGCAGGATGGCACGCCATACACCATTACGGAAAGCACCGTCGCCAATGGCATGGCACGTTCGGCCAATCCGGGGATCAACTACTACAACGGCATGCAGATTTTCGCCGACGATGCCTACTCTCACTACCATTCTTTGCAGACAACGTTGTCGCGCCGCTGGGGCGCGGGATATTTTCAGGCTGCGTATACCCTTTCAAAATCGACTGACGCTACGTCCACCGGTAACACCGCTCTGAATACTGCGTTTAACAACGAAAGCACGCTGGCCGATTCTCGCGGGCGTTCTGACTTTGATCGCCCACACCGTTTCGTAGTCAGCTACCGCTACGAACTTCCTTTCTTCAAAGACGCGACCGGACTCGGGCACGCAGCTTTGGGCGGGTGGGCGATCAGCGGCATCACAATTTTTCAGTCGGGCACACCATTTTCCGTGCTGGATGGCTCAGCTGGCACAGCCTACATTGGCGGTGGATTGCAATCGCCGACTTCCGGTGCGCAACTTGTTTCCGGCGGGACGATCGCGGCGGGCAATACTTCCGGAGGTATCATTTCGCGCGTGAACAATGGATATCTCAATCGCGCAAACTTTACCTTCGCGCCTCCCGCCGATCCTGATGGATGCGCATTGGATCCGAATGCCTGTACCACGGCGTTCGGGAACCTAGGCCGCAATATTTACCGCGGACCCTTCCAGCAGAACTGGGATTTCTCGCTGCTCAAGAATTTCCGGATCACCGAGCGCCAGCAACTGCGCTTCACTGCGGATTTCTTCAACATCTGGAACCATGCGAATTTTGCTAATCCGACGTTTACCGACATCTCTAACCCTGCTTTCGGCAAAATTTTCTCCACCGTGGGCACGCCACGATTGATTCAATTTTCTCTCCGCTACGCTTTCTAAGCGGTCTGGGTGGCAGTCTGGTCAAGCCGGTGCCGCAAACGCATTTACGTGTGAGTATTTTTGATTTACCGGAGCGCCATGCGTTTCACAAATAAATTGGGGCCTACATGAGCGACGAGAATCCTCGTATCAATCTACTGGAACGCGACTCCGTCATGCCGGATGCCGCGGCTCTGTATGATGCATTGCTGGCCCAACGTGGCGTCATTCCCAACATGTTCAAGGTTCTGGCTTACTCTCCGGACATCGCCAAAGGCGTGGCCGGATTTTTAAAACCGTTGTTAAGCGATGGCGCGTTGCCAGGGTGGTATAAGGAACTCATCGCGGTGCGCGTTTCTATGCTTTGCGAATCTGAATATGCAATTCGCGCGCACAGTATTTCCGCGCAGAAGAAAGGCGCTGCGCCCGCCCAGATCGCTGCCGTTGCCGATTTTGAAAATGGACCCTACAGCGACAAGGAAAAGCTGGGTTTTCGCCTGGCCGGCCGTTTGCATGGCGGCGGCCGTCAGGTAGACGATGTTTTTTATGGCCAGCTTCAATCTGTCTTCGACGCCGCCGCGCTGGTCGAATTATTCTTGACGGCCGCAGCTTTCGAAATGTTTCCTCGCTTCATTGACGGCTTGCGCATTCCTGTCACTCCGCCTGCCGCGAAGTGATAATATTTCTTCGCGTACCTTTTGACATATGCGTCCTATCGCGACACGCGTTTCTCAATTAACCGGTGAAGGTGCGTTGGCCGTTTTTTCTCGCGCAAAAGAACTCGAGCGCCAAGGCCGCTCCATCATTCATCTAGAACTTGGCGAACCGGATTTCCATCCAGCAGCTCCAGTGGTTGATGCACTGCGCGACGCCGTCGCCTCAGGCCGCGACCGCTATGTTTCTCCTCGGGGCATTCCAACTTTGCGCGCCACTATCGCTGGTTATTTAAGGCGCACCCGCCGTTTGGAAGTGGCCAGCGAAGAAGTTTTGATCGCTCCGGGTTGCAAAATGGCTTTGTCGCTGGCCATGATGGCGCTCATTGAGCCCGGGGATGAAGTGCTCTATCCTGATCCCGGCTTCCCCATTTACCCTTCGTTTACCCGCGGACTTGGAGCCACGGCGATTCCATTTGGCCTGGAAGAAAAAAATAATTTTCAGCCCGACCTTCAGGAAATCGCCGCGAAAATCACGCCGCGCACCAGCGTGTTGATTTTTAACTCTCCCAACAATCCTACTGGCACGGTGTTTAGCCGGGAGACGCTTCAGCAGCTCGCCGATCTCGCGCGAAAACATGACTTGTGGGTTTTGGCGGATGAAATTTATGCCCGGATTGTATTCAATGGCGAATTTCTTTCCATTCGCGCGCTGCCTGGCATGGCCGAGCGAACCGTTATCATCGATGGCTTCTCAAAGAGTTTTGCGATGACCGGCTGGCGTCTGGGATACGCCGTGGCGCCGACACACGTGGTGGACGCTATGGATTTGCTGGTGCTCAATACGTTCACGTGCGTCGCCGAGTTCACGCAAGTCGCGGCTATCGAAGCTCTGCGCGATTCGTCCAACGCGGTGGACGCCATGGTCGCGGAATACCGCAAGCGTCGCGATCTTTTTGTAGCGAGGCTTAATCGCATCCCTGGATTTCGATGCCAAATTCCTGACGGATCTTTCTACGCCTGGGTCAATGTGGAAGACACTGGCCTGCCAGCGGAAGAGGTTGCCAGAGTATTGCTCGAAGAAGGCGGTGTTGCCGGGATTGCGGGTGCGGCATTCGGCGCCGCCGGAAAAAACTATCTGCGGTTTTCGCTGGTTAGCGCTCGCCATTCTCTTGAAGAAGCACTGGACCGTATTGCGCGAGTTTCGGTCCGTTGGCGCGCAGCCGTTGCGCGGTAGCGCAATCCGGATATATCTATAGTGAACGCTCCGCCACTCATGACTAGCACTGTTTCCTCGCGGCACTGCGACCAAAGGAAATACCCACAAATGAAACATTTGATTCACGTAGTAGTTTTAGCTTCTCTGAGTTTTGCGGCAGCTTGCACTGCAAGCGCTCAAGCAAGACCTGTCGCATCGCCCGCGGACGTGGCGAAAATTTACGATCGGTTGCTGCCGCAGATCGACAAGATCGCTATCTACGATAATCATTCGCACGCCACATTCCCTGACGATTCTGACATGGACGCGCAAGCTGCTCCCCCGGATGAAAGCGCCGTCATGCGCTTGCGTGAAGATAATCCCGAATTCGTGGCCGCCGCCAAATCGCTATTTGGCTATCCGTATAACGATTTCTCCGCCGAGCACGCCAAATGGCTTATCGATAAGAAGAAAGCTGCCGAAGCTTCTGGCAATACCGCGTACTGGGACGGCATCCTCGATAAGCTCAACATCGAAACGTGTCTCGCGAATCGTGTCGCCCTGGCTCCCTATCTCAATCCGCAGCGTTTTCACTGGGTTTTCTTCGTGGATTCGTTTCTCTACCCTTTCAACAATCGCGAGCAGTCCGCAAAGAATGGTGATCTCGGGGTGTACATTCCACTTCAGGAAAAAGTCCTGCTGCGCTACGAAAAACAGGAGGGTCTCAGCGCTCTGCCCGGCGATCTTGCCGGCTACGAATCTTTCGTTCGCCAGACACTCGCCGACAATCAGAAGAAGGGCGGTGTGGCCATGAAGTTCGAGGCCGCGTATTTCCGCTCGTTGTACTTTACCGATCCACCGCGTGAAAAAGCCGAGGCCATTTTCAACAAATATCATTCCGGCGGCGGCGTTCCCAGCGAAGATGAATACCGCACCTTCCAGGATTACATATTTCGCGTGCTGATCGAACAAGCGGGCAAGCTCCATCTGCCGGTACATTTCCATAGCGCGGTCGGCATCGGCGATTATTTCAGCTTACGCAACGGCAATCCGCTGAATCTCGAAAACGTTCTGCGGGATCCGCGTTACAAAAGCGTAACGTTTGTGTTAATTCATGGCGGCTATCCCTATACAGTGGAAATGATCTGGCTGACCGCCGCGAAAAATGTGTACACGGATTCTTCGTTGATGGGTTATTACGTGTATCCCTCCGAGCTGAAAAATATTTTGAAACAGTGGATTTCTCTTTATCCCGAGAAAATTATGTTCGGGTCCGACGCATTCCCCTTCAACGACGCTGTTGGCGCGGAAGAAACATTCTGGCTTGCGGTCCGCTCCGCACGCACCGCCGTTGCGGAAGCGCTGGCCGAATTGGTTGCGGAAAACGCCATCACCGAATCGAAAGCGCTCGAGCTCGCGCATATGTATTTGCATGGCAATGCCGCCAAAATTTACGGAGATAAAAAATGAGCAAGCCGGAGCTGAAATATCTCGCCTGGAACGATGTGGAGCGCGAACACCTGAATCCTCATATCGATCGCGAAATGGTGGTCGGTGACCGTATCATGCTGGCGCGAGTGCTCATGAAGAAGGGCGCGCACGTGCCGATGCACCACCACCACAACGAACAAGTGACTTATATTCTGGAAGGCGCGCTGAAATTCAACGTGGGCGGCAGGGAAATCGTAGTACGCGCCGGAGAAGTGCTGTGCATTCCGCCAAACATGCCTCACGAAGCCTGGGCCCAGGAAGACACTGTCGATCTGGATGTTTTCAATCCGCCGCGTGAGGACTGGCTGAATAAAACCGATGACTACTTGAGGCACGGCCGTTAGTGGCCAATCGCAGTATCGTCCCGGCCTCCGGAACGGCTCGGGCGTGGGGCACTCCGAATGTTGGTTAAACCCGTAGACAAACAGGCTCAGTGTTGTTTACCGTAGTGAGTGGTTTGATTCCAGGCGTGGGTCAACTCCTCAAGGGGAACATCATGAAGAGGCTTTTGCTGTCATTGTTAGTAGGTTGCGCGGGCGTCTGCGCGGCTCAGGCGCAGGACAATATTCCCCCCGCAGGTTCGAATGCGGCGGCAAATTTTAGTGCAACGAGCGCCGCTCGTGTGCCGCTCGTGCAGCCCTTGGCGCAAGGTGGCCCGCTCTTCATCGCCGATGCTCTGGACTTAGCTTCGTCAACCCCGGCGGCCCCAGGCACGGTTAATACCGCGTTGGCTCTTCCCATGGCGGCACCGCATGCCGCGCCAGCCGAGCCTTCGCCCGAACCGCGTCCCAGGTTTATATTCAAAGATCGCGATGATTTCCGCTGGCAACTTGGGCTGGGAGTTTCCTTCGAGCGTTTCAGGTCTAACATTTATAGCGCCAGCGCAGTCGGTACCACCACGAGTCTCGCGTATTTTCTCAGTGATTTTCTGGGAGTAGAGGGCAATGTAAATACCTTTTTTGCCCCTACCATATGGCAGAAAGAGCATATCAAGCTTGTTAATTACGGTGTGGGCCCGAAATTCGCGTGGCGGCGGTCTCGTTGGGAGCCTTGGTTTCATGGTCTATTTGGGGGAACACATGCGCTGCCACAAACCGCTGGCCATAGCCAAAATGGATTTGCGGTGCAGTTGGGCGGAGGCGCGGACTATCGCTTGCTGCCACGTCTCTCAGCCAGAGCGGAAGTCGACTACGTGGGCACCAAGCTCTTCGGCACGTGGCAGAACAACGGCCAGGCAACTCTCAGTTTAGTTTTTCACTTCTAGCGACTCCAGACGCGGGCGATGGCCTCAATTCGGGCACAGCACAGCAGTCCTGCGTCGTTTAGTTCCATGCGCTGATCCTACGGATGCATCACGGCCGGCACCGGCCGGCCCATGGCTTTCGCATATTCTGCGGCAAATAACGGGCTGGCAGAAAATTCCTCGCTCAACTCCCGCAGCAGTCTTTGTGCCAGCGCCTCCTGCTTTTCCCGCCGCGCGGCCAATGCCAACATGATTTTTGCGAAGGGCCGCAGATACAATCCGGAGTCCGCGGATTTTCCCAACTGCTGCATGCCGAGCCTTTTATCCCCGTGTACGCCGCCAAAAGCCAGAAAGAAACGCATACCGCCGGAAAGGCTTCCAATAATGTAATTAGCGGAGCCCAGCGCGACGTACGCATCGTATGCATCGGGCCTGATCGCCAGCAATTGCTTCGCGTGTTGGTTCGCTAATTTAAGTAGCTTCAGTGCATCAAGGCGTTCTTTCCGCAGGATCATGTCTGCGTCGGACTCCATGCCGGCGGCCAGCGTAAGCGCAAAGAGCGCCTCAGTGTCCTTGGCATTTTGTTTCAAGCGCTTATTTGCCAGGGTCCGGGTTCTCACCAACGCGCCCTGAAATTGGGACATGCGGCCCGGGTCGGGCTTGCCGTCTATGCCGTTCAAGAATTTTTCTTCATTCAGGAAAAAATCGCTGGTCAAAACGCCCTGGCGGTAAAACTCCTCGAAAAGGTAGCTGGCGGCGATGGCTACTTCACCAAATGGTTCCTGAGGATGTTCTGATTCCCAGGTCGTAAATTTTTCACGCGCTTCGGGAAATTGTTGGGTGTAGAGGAGTTGAAATCCGGCGGCCAGCTCCGGAATCGGAGTGAATGCCGGCGCAAGCGCTTCATCGTCGACGCTGGTATCGACATCGCGAGGGGCGCCGGGAACATTGCCGCGACTCGAATCTCCATTCGCGTGGCCGCTAGTGGTGCTGGTGGCCATGCATAACAGGAACATCACCGGCAGTAGAAAATAAAAATGGCAGTGCTTTTTCGCGCGGCTCATTATCGCGTCTTTAGTATGTATTTAGAACAGGCCTGGCAGGAATCTCGGTTTGCCCGCCATGGCCGACCGGTAACTGGGATCGGCAAACAATACGCGCTCTTCGGTCGAAAGTCTTTGCGCCAGAACCGCAACGTGGGCTATCGAACCGGCCAACGCAGTGATCCACGCCGTGTGTATCAGAGGTAGCGCCAGCATCTCCGCAAACACCGCTGCGTAGTTTGGATGCCGAACGAAGCGGAAAGGTCCAGATACAATTACGCCCAGTCGCGTGGAATCCACAACTTGGACGTTCCAGTGTTCACCTAGCGTGCGAATCACCCACCAGCGCACAGCGTTGGCCACCAGAAAAATCGTGAACATCACCGCGGCCAGCACCGGAATAAATGGCCGATGCAGGAAAACCACTTCCAAGCCGGCGCCGATAAGCACCGCGGTGTGTAGCGCGACCATCCAGCCAAAACGCGGCTCCGCGACTTTGCGGGCGCCGCGCTCGATCATGCTTGCTTGATGCCGTCGCGAGATTTGCAGTTCGACGATTCGCAAAGCCGCTACGGCGGCCAGCAATGCGAGAAACGCGATAACCGTTATGTCCATTGCAGCAACAAAAATTCAGCGCTGAAGCCCGGACCAAACGCGGCGAGCAATGCGTATTCCCCGGTCTTGAGCGGGCGCTTTTCGAGCCATTCTTGAAGAATAAACAGAATCGTGGCACTGGAAAGATTGCCAACATTGGCAAGAACGTCCCACGACGGTTGAGTGTCACATTGTGTCAGACCAAGTTGTGTTTCCACCTTGCCCAACAAGCGCGCGCCGCCGGGATGCAGAATCCATCCCTTGATATCCTCGCGCTTTTTCCCGCAGCGCCCCAGGAAACCGTCGACCAGCTCGTTGATTTTCGCGCCAATCATTTCCGGCACATCCTTGGCCAACAAAATGTGAAATCCGGAATCCCGTAGGTCAAAGCCCATCGCACCGAGCGAGTCCGGAAAGGTATACGTTTCTGAAAATAAAATCTTCGGCCCATGCACTGCTTTCCCGCGCACCACAACGGCCGCTGCGCCGTCGCCAAATAAAATGGAGGAAATAAGGTTTGCCTGGGAAATATCTTTGCGCTGAAACGTCAGTGAAGGCAGCTCCACGGCGATGATCAGTACATTGCCGCCGGGCTTCGCTTTCAAGTAATCCGCCGCGCGCCCCAATGCCATGGCTCCGGCCGCGCAGCCCAGCTCCGTAAATGGCATGCGTCGCACATTAGGGCGAAAACCCATCAAGTGGATCAGATACGCGTCGAGAGAAGGGATCATGAAACCGGTACAGGACACGGTGATGATCAGATCGATGTCCGCAGGCGCAAGACCTGCGCGTTCCAGGCACTTCTCGGCCGCTTCGCGACCCAATTTAATCGCGTGCTCCATGTACTCTTGGTTTGTCTTCGAGAGGGCCCGCGGCTCCACGGTGTATTCGATGGGGAAAATGGCGTGGCGTTTGTGAACGCGCGCATTGTCCACAATGCTCATCATGGCTTCGAGCTTGCGATCAGGAATATCGAATACCCGGCCCATGTAATATTTCACGTCGTCGCGAGTGATGGTGTGGGGCGGGAGTGCTGTCGCAGTTGCGGCAATAGTGCAGTTTTCAATACCCAGGCGTTGCTCTTCGGCGTTAGAAAGGTTCAACGAATCCCCTGTAAATATATTGTGGCACGGATCATGACCAAATCGAGTCACGGTTTGGGCGCCAAACTGGGATACGGCATGCTCCAGCATGGTTGGGTGCAAGCGGTAGACTGTACATCAATCGAGCCAAAACGAGTAGTCAAAACACTCGATATAGCCGGCCGGTGCCGCATGCGCGTAGGAACTTAGGCCAGGTGCTTAGCTCGAGACGTGTGCGTAAATTTTTTGCAATTTATTTGGCGAAGCGCTGCACTTTGACAACTATTTGTGTGAGCCTAGCTTGTCTGGCTAGCGCGAATTTCCTGCCACCGGCGCGGGCGTCGATTAGCTTGTAAAACTTTTTTGCGTAAGCGAATCGACTTGGGAGTTATTTCCACGAATTCATCATCAGCGATGAATTCGATAGCCTGCTCGAGGCTCAGCTCGCGGTGGGGGATCAACCGGATGGCCTCGTCCGCGCTGGAAGAGCGCATATTGGTCTGCTTCTTTTCCTTGGTGACGTTTACATCCATATCCTGTTCACGCGAATTCTCGCCCACAATCATGCCTTCGTATACATCGATCGCCGGACCGATAAACAGTTCGCCGCGTTCCTGAATATTCCAAAGCGCAAACGCTGTGGAAGGGCCACTACGATCGGCGACCAGGGCCCCCGTGGGCCGCAAGGCCATTTCACCGGCATAATCCGTCCACCCTTCGAAAATGGAATGGATGAGCGCGGTTCCGCGAGTGTCCGTCAACAACTGGCTACGCAAACCAATTAAACCGCGTGAAGGAATTTTGAAATCCATGCGCACACGTCCTGATCCGTGATTGCTCATCTTCAACATTTCGCCGCGCCTGCTACCCAGAGTTTCCATGATGATGCCGATGAAATTTTCGGGAACGTCGATGACCAGGCGTTCCAGTGGTTCCATCTTTTTGCCGTTCTCGTTGCGCACCACGATCTCCGGCTTGCCGACCATCAGCTCGAAACCTTCGCGACGCATAGTTTCTATCAAAATGGCGAGTTGCAATTCGCCACGTCCCAGAACGCGGAAGGACTCAGGAGTTTCGGTGTCTTCCACGCGGATGGAGACGTTGGTGAGCAATTCCTTTTGCAGCCGGTCGCGAAGATCGCGTGAGGTTAGATAGCTGCCATCTTTGCCGGAAAGCGGGCTGCTGTTTACGGTAAAGATCATAGCCAAGGTGGGCTCGTCGATTAGCAGCGGCTCGAGCGGAGCGGGCGCGGCGAGATCGGTGATGCTCTCGCCGATCTGAATACCTTCCACGCCTGCGATGGCCACCAGATCGCCAGCGGCAACGCTGTCCGCTTCGTCGCGCTCCAATCCTCGGAAGGTATAAAGCTTGGTGATGCGTGTGGAAGTGAGTTTTCCGTCGAGCCTGAAAATTCCGACATCTTCCCCGCGCTTCAACGTGCCGTTGAAAACGCGGCCGATAGCAATACGTCCCAGAAATTCGCTGTAGTCGAGGTTCATCACTTGAATTTGCAGAATGCCATTCGGATCACCTGGAGGCGAAGGAATGGATTTAACAATGGTTTCAAACAGCGGCAGCAAATCCTTGGAATCATCGCCGATTTTGCGGTGCGCAACGCCGTCACGCGCGTTGGTGTAAACTACCGGAAAATCGAGTTGATCTTCGGTCGCGTCGAGGTCGATAAACAGATCGTAAATTTCGTCCAGCACCTCCTTGGCGCGCGCATCCACTCGATCGATTTTGTTCAGCACAATAATGGGGGGGAGCTTGGCAGCCAGGGCTTTTTGCAGTACGTAGCGCGTTTGCGGCAACGGACCCTCGCTGGCATCCACGAGCAGGAGCACGCCATCGACCATACGCAGCGCGCGTTCCACCTCGCCGCCAAAGTCGCTGTGGCCCGGGGTGTCCACGATGTTGATTTTGGTGTCATGAAAAAACAGCGCGGTGTTTTTGGCGAGAATAGTGATGCCGCGCTCGCGTTCCAGATCGTTGGAATCCATGACGCGTTCCACCAGCGCTTCATTGGCGCGAAAAATTCCGCTTTGCCGAAGCATGGCATCCACGAGGGTGGTCTTCCCGTGGTCTACGTGCGCGATGATGGCGATATTGCGAATATTTTGACTCATAAAATTTTAGCGTCGAACGGCGGCACAGCGGCCACTCATTAAAGACAAAAATAGCTGCTGGTACAACCAGCAGCCCGGACGGTTCTCCTCGTATTCTCAGGTGTGGTCGAGCTAGTTCAGTTTAACAGACCCAACGGTGGGTAACCAGTATTCCGGCAAAGTGGCGCTCGGTAAGTACTAAGATTCGGTTGGCTTCGTTTACGGCCGCCGGCTCAAACTTGACGGGCCCATACCCCGATGCTAGATTTCGCTGCTGCGCGATAAATACGGGGGCTTTCACTGAACCGGCGTTCGAAGAAACGCAATTCTATCGGTATCAGCCGCCGTGAATTCCTGCAATATTGTCAGGCCGCCCCGCTTGCCTTTCTACCTGCAGCAATCTCCCCATTTCCGTTGTTGTCGTCGTATGCTCTGAAACAATCCAACTCGCCCGATGAATTTCATGTCCATCCTCACTATCGCCTGCCGCGAGGAATTGAAGCGATATTGCGAAAAGTGCCCGCAGGTTTCGACCAGTTCGTCACCGAAAAATATCAGGATCACGTTGCGGTGGTTTTTAAAGAATGGAGTTCGCAGCTTCTCCAATCCCCTCGGAATACAGCGGCAATAGAAAAAACTATCTCCACCGATTTCTCCGGTGAATCGCCAAAACCCAGCGTATGGAAGCCTGTGTATGAAGGTTCTCCTATTCAGGTGTGGAAGGGAGAGTTCGCCGGCAAGACCATGTTGAGAGGTCATGACTTTTTTGCGGAATGGCGGTCCTCAATGGGTGCTTTCTCCAAAATCATCACCGCTGAGTTTCAGGTGACATCGATCCACTCCACGCCTGAAGCCGGGTCCGTGTCTGCGCAATCTCAACTGCTGGAAACCGTGGTGCGTTTCGAATTGGTGGGTACAGGCCAGGATTTCCACCGCGAGCAGCGTGTGGGCAACTGGCAAATATCCTGGAGTCTTTCTGCGTCACAGGAATTGCAGCTTCGAAGCTGGAAGGTGCTCGAGGAAACCCGCGGCCGGTCTATGACTCCCGTGTTTGTCGATGTCGCCAAACATGCATTTGGCGCGAATCACTCCTACGCTTCGCAGCTTCTTCATGGCACGGATTACTGGCGAACGGTACTTGATGGCGCCAGCGGTATCGATATTTATGGACACAACGGAATTTCCGTTGCGGACATTGATGGCGATGGTTTTGACGATCTTTACGTTTGCCAGCCTGCCGGGCTTCCCAATCGTCTTTTTCGGAACCGTGGGGATGGCACGTTCGAAGACATCACCGAGCTATCCGGGCTTGGAGTTCTGGAAAATACGGCGTGCGCTCTTTTCGCTGATTTCGACAACGGCGGCCGCCAGGACCTGATCGTGGTGCGCGCGAACGGCCCGCTACTGTTTCGCAATCTTGGCGGCGGAAAATTTCGCGCCAAGCCGGATGCATTTCACTTTG
>DASYJM010000157.1:0-5216 GCA_035996445.1 Candidatus Acidiferrum sp.
TAGGATTTCACGACGGGGGAAAGAAAAAACCAACGCTGGTAGACTCGTGAGAAACAAAAAGCCCCGGTAAGACAATTATTTACACAATCAAGATGACGCCGAGCCGGACGGCGTATGTCTACGAGTGTCTGGTCGTGGAAAAGAGTCAGCGGAGGTTGAAAAACTTCCTAAGTTTGTGAAGCTACTCGCTGGTACTTTGACGCCATAAGAAAAAGCCGCCCTTAAACATCGAGGGCGGCCTAGTGAAGTCAGGTAGAGAGCAGTCTGTCCAGTTTTGGACAGTGAATTTAATGGTCGGGTGAGATTATTGAAGCGTGATCGTCACGGAAAAAATAAAGAGACTCCAGATCGCTCTGGCGGAATTAAGCGCCGAGACGCTTCCCGCCATTACCTCATCGGCTGTACGGGCAATGCATCATTTCGCGCCGTACCACCATCGCAAGCTATTGCAGATTAATTCTCACGGATATGCATGTAGCATGTGCGGTCGCCGGTTCCCAGACATATGCGACCCTGAGGGTCATTTCACATCTGAAACGCTACGGCGCGTGCTGAAGGCCCAACGAGACGACGAATTTGCTCGTCATATTTGTTTGGAACGAACGAGGCCGACAGATAATTAAGCCAGGTAGCAGTTAGATTTTGTCGGGGAGCGTGCGCGTCCGCCGCGTCCGCTAGGAAGCACGCGAACGAAAGGCCGCTAGAAATTTTAGCGGCCTTTTGTTTTCTAGTTTGTCCCACGCCAGCGAATCATGACGACGCGATCTAACCGACTTTTAGGGCTATTCCTGGTGATTGCCGACATGCGGATGGTGCATGGCATTAAATAACCGCTACGGTGCTGGAAACGACTTAGGGGAGTCGAAAAATCCCCTCTCTCACCTGGCCAAAACAATTATTACTAAACTACTCTTACCTGTCCATTGGCCCGGGCACTCCTACGTCACGCACTCAAACAATTCAGTTAAACATTCTTGGACGTGACGAGATAATAAAGACAGGCCCAAGACGGATTACTAAGAGGACAAAAATGCGAACCAAATTCCTAGCCGTGTTGTTGTGTTTAGCAGTCGCAAACCTTACGCAATTTTTAACGGCAGTCGAAGCGAAAGACGATGGTGGTTACAATGTCGTTTATGACGGCGGGTCAATTCCAGGCCTCAAAACTGGAGCGAAACTGCGCGTGTACATAGAGTCGAACCAAATCCGCATTATGGAAAACAAAACACTCGTTACGACGCTGGTGCCTTCCACCATCCAGGATATTAGCTACGGTCAAGATGTTCACCGACGTATTGGTGCAGCAATTGGCCTCGCGGTTATTTCCTTCGGGATTGGCGGATTGATGGCACTCACTAAGTCAAAGAAGCATTTTGTCGGCTTGACCTGGGCAACGGGTGAGACCAAGGGCGGCTTCGCGATGCAATGTGACAAGAACGACTATCGTGGCGTGCTGACCGGACTAGAGGGCGTTACCGGCAAGAAAGCCGTTGATTCCGAGGCGATGAACGTCAAGAACTAATGCGGACTACAGGCGTTATCGGGCATAAAGATCAGATCTTTCTTTTCCTTAGATTGGCCTTAGTGAAGTTGGCCTCCTTGAGGTCGGCGCCCTGCATTTGAGCTCCCTCAAAATCGGCTTCAGTCAGATTTGCGAGGAAGAAGTTGCTCCAGTACAGATCAGCGCCGCGACGTCGAAGATAACGAAGAATGTTACCCGTGCGCGCCCGCAGCCACCCACCCTTGAGAGGCAAAGTGCGGATGCCTGGCCTTGCGCGAGTTGAGAATTAGTCTGCAGCGGCGGATTTTGCCAGGCCCGAAAAGTGGATGGTGATCAAGAAACCGTTCGTACCGTCATAGGAAAACTTGTGGCCGTCGCCCTCGAAAGCTTCGTGCTGGCTCTTCCACATGCGGAAGCCATCGTTGGACTGTGCGCCCCAGTACTTCAAGTTGTTTACAACAACTTCTTGACTGGGCTTATCGCCCTTGACGCGCTCTAGAAGAACCTCAGCCTTACCGCTGTCCATCTTCGCGTGAGCTACGCCAGCCTTGGTGTCGACATTCCATGAGAATGCGGCGGTATCCACTCCCTTTTTCTGCCAGGGAATCGGATAGAGCTGGCCGAGGATGTCAGCCAATGCAGCTTGTTGTTCCTTGCTGACGCTGGGATCGAAGTTCACCACCAGCCAGGAGTCCTTGCCAGTGCTCCAGTCGCTGCCTAGATCGGTAGCAATCCAAACCTTTGCGCCATCCAGCTTGGTGTCTTTGTAATAGCCCTTGTCCACTTTGAGAACGAGGTTGGCGCGACAAAAATGCGCGTCCATTTGATGCTCATCCATGTGATTTGTGGAATGGGTGTTGAAGTAGCAGGGACAGAACATGTCGCAACTGCACGCTTCGATATAACTGGCGGTCATGTCGAATTCGGGTTTGGAAGATTTCTCCTGCGCGGAAGTCGTGAAGTAGATGAGACTGGCGGCAAGCGCAAGGAGAGAAAGCAAAAGGACTCGAGGCAAACGACGCATGGATCCCTCCGGTGTATTCGTTCAGAATGGGGCCCAACCAGGAATTACCGCAACTCTACTCCCGGAGTTTGGAGGATTCAACCCGATTCCCTGGTTGGCCCCGAAAACGGCACCAATGTCCGCCCATCCCGCACCAGTTCGCTAACAGCCGACCACCGTCGGGAGTGACCGCGATCCTCGCGTTAATCGGGACTTAACCAGATTGGCAACTATTTCTCCCGACCGCCTCACGGAAAAGAGGGGACTTTGCGTAAAGGTCTGCCGGGGTTTTGATGGCGCGCAAAACTTTCGCTGTGGATGTGCGCGGAAGTTTTAACGCGGCTGGACCTGGACGGCCTCTGGGAGGTGCACGGTGGCCGTCATTAATTCGCCGATGGTGAGATTTTGGCCATGACGCAGGTAGCGATTGAGCACATCGGGTTGCTGCCATTGAAAGCCCCAAGCGTCTTCGACAGCAATCAGAGTGTAGTTGCCCGGAATTACGGCAGGCAGGAGGAAGCTGCCGTCGGAGTCGCTCTGATCTCGGCGGTACATTTCCACGTGGGATCGTTGTTCTATCGGGATTAAGGCGACCATGACACCAGAGGCGGGTTTGTCACCGCGTTTTACGAAGCCCTGGACGCCCACTAGCCCGAGGCCTAGCACTACGGTTACCGAAACGGAAGAGCCCGCAGCAACGTTGAGCTCGTGCCCCGCAGATTCAACTCCGGCAGAGATAGTTCGGACCACGGAATATATTCCGTTTGGAGAATTGACGAGGATTCTGTATTTGCCTGCGGGAATGTTCGAAAGTTCGACTTCACCGGCTGGGTCTATGGCTTGAAAACCTAGAACCTGGCGATGGGAGTCCTGCAGCATAATGTTGATCTGCGGTGACGGCGACTGGTTGCCCGGCATCTTGACTGTGACTTTGACAGTGGCGCTAGCTTCGCCTTGAGTAGCGTCTATTTCCTGGCCATCTTGTCGAAGATTTATCTCACTGGATAGCTGACCTTGGCCCTTTGGCTCGAGGAATCGAGCGGTGTATTTTCCCGCTGGTATTCCGGCGAGCTCAAAAACACCGGGGCTTATCTGCTGCACACCTTCAACGGAAACATATTCAGGGCTATCGAACACGCGCCGTTCAAACAAGGGCGTGCTGATGCCTTGTGGTTCCTCGGTTTGCGGCACACGAAAAGTCAAATGAAGAATCGGCACGGGACTCAGATGCAGATCGACCTGCAAATGGTCTCCCCCTTGAATGGCAATCGGAGTGGCGGCTTGGCTGTCGGTTGCACCATTGTTGTAGGTGGTCGGATATGCAACATCCAGAGAGGCCGGCACGCTAGGCGGAGAAGCAAATCCGTTTCCCGCAGTAGAAAAAGACGGCACGGTGTACCACGGTTTGGCCGACACGGAAATAAAGTAATTCGCAGGAAATAGGCCCGAGAATTCGTAGTATCCCTGGTCGTCGGTAATAACGGTATTAATCCCCACGGTGCGCCTCCTCCCGCCCTGTTGGTTGTCTACATAGAGATTGACCTGCGCTTTGCGAACGAGTTCGCCTGATTCGTCGATCACTTTGCCGCTGATGAACGCCAATGGTGTGAGCCGCAGAACTAAATTTTCCGTGTTGAAGTCCGTGCCCGTCACGATGGCGGTCGAGAATTCTTCGTGCTGTTCGTAAGCGGCGGTAAGAAATCCAATCTTGGCCCCCTGTACCGAATACTTACCTCGCGGGACCGCGGTGAAAACGAAATGACCGTCGTCAGCAGTGATGAGGAAAGCGGTATTTTTTCGATTGGCAGTGTCGGTCAGCGAGACGCGGGTTTTTCCGAGCGGCGTTCCGGTGAGTGAGCTAACGACAGTCCCGGCGATTCTGAAGGTAGTTCCCGCGTTAGTGCGCTGATTAACCGCCAGGCCTTGTCCGGCGACGATGGCGCTCGAGAAATACAGGATCACAGCGAATTGCAGAAAGGCGAAGCAGCAAGATTTGTTGACCCTGCCCATGATTATTCGTTCTCTTTGATTAACGGCAAGCGGACGTGGGCTTTTTGACCCTCAACGACATGGATGGTCTGTACTTTGGACTCATGCTGTTTTAGCCATTCCTCGGAAACCCATTGCATTTGATTTCCGCGACCATCGACGGCAAATGCATGGTAAGCACCCGGAGCAAGTTGCCAAAGCATAAATTTTCCCTGGTAGTCAGACTGGGCTATTTTGGGCCGGGCGTCTATTTTATCGATGGGCACGAGGTAGACGAAGCCTTGTGAACGTTCGGGGACCGCAGGTAATGTGGTCTTCAGTTGAAAGGAATGCTCCGGCGTCAGAGTTGTCGGATCCAGCGTGCCTTCGAGTTCCGCCCCATCATCGCGGACAGTAATCTCTATGGATGGCACTGACGCACCCGTGACTACGACCAGGGGTTGCCTCAGCAAATCCATTCCACCGGACGCAATCGAGGAGGCGTATCCGATGCCAGTGTATGCAATTACGCGGTAACGACCGGGCAAAACGTTCTCAAGCACCAGTGATTCATCATCTGGGTTGTTGGAAGGGCGCAGGGTTACCAAGGTAGCGAGGCCGAACTCTTCGTCGGGCACGAGACCCACTTGTAAATAATTAGGGCGGCGCGAGTCTCGGGCGACCTGAGGAAAGCGGGTGCCTCCTGCTATGCCGACCGTGGGTTCAGTCTGCTGGTGCTGAAAT
>DASYJM010000158.1:0-24117 GCA_035996445.1 Candidatus Acidiferrum sp.
TGGGGGTTTTGAATCCGTATAGCCAACGGGTCAAGCCCTTGGGTAGAAATCCGAGTCGAGCAGTGTACCCAAGGAAAGTGGTAGCGCGGGAAACAAGAACTAAAACCAACGTTAGGAGGCCGCCTGGGCAAGTGAGGATAACGGGGAGTGGAGGTGAGCTAACCATATGCCCTCCTGGTTCTAATGATACTCCGCAGTGAAGTGGCGCTCAACGGCAACAAATTTAAACGTGCCCCAACTCAAGACGGAATTGGCGCGTGTGTTATAATTGCTAGTTTATGAGTGAGCGAAATTTTACATTGAGCATTGCAGCACAACCTCTGACGCGGCTTACCGAGTTTGATCCCGAAGACGAGTACCGGCCGGAACCTGAGCCGGAGGCGCTGCCGCCAGCGTGGCTGGATGGCAGCACGCGCATTGGGATTCATACTTCCATTGCGGGCGGGCACCGGAACGCGCTGGAAACGGCGCGCAAACTGGGGTGCAACGCGCTACAGATATTTTCTGCCAATCCTAGGCAGTGGCAGGGCGGTTCCGCGCGCATTCCCGAAGTGGATGCGCAGGCTTTTCGCGCTCGTCGAGCCGAGCTGGGGCTTGGGCCGCTGGTCATTCACGCCAATTATTTGATTAATCTGGCATCGCCGCAGCCGATGTTACGGGTGCGATCGATCCAGGCGTTTCACGATGAAATTGTGCGCGGTATGTCGCTGGGCGCGGATTTTCTGGTGGTGCATCCCGGGACGCGCGGCGAAGCAACGTGCGCTCAAGCGGTTGCGACGGTGATTGAGTCGGTGAAGCAGGCGTCGAAGCGCGCGTCACTGGGCGGAATGCGCTTACTGCTGGAAAATACCGCAGGGATGGGCACATGCCTGAGTTCACGCCTGGAAGAAATGGCGGAGGTGCTGGCGGGATTGAATGGCTTTCCAGTGGATGTTTGCCTTGATACTGCGCATCTTTTTGCGTCTGGTTACGACATTCGCAGCGAAGAGGGATTGGCTTCCACCATTGGACAGATTGAAAACACCATTGGCCTGGAACGTGTGCCGGTGATGCACATTAATGATTCAAAGATTCCGCTGGGCGGGCGTGTGGATCGGCACGAGCACATCGGGAAAGGCAAAATTGGCGCCGAGGCGTTTAGCAGGATTTTGACTCACCCGCGCTTAAGCGCCGCGCCGCCGGAAGGCTTGGCGGGCCGCGTGTTTATAGCGGAGACGCCCATTGATGATCCGGGAGACGACCGGAAGAACGTGGCGATGTTGTGGGATTTAACGGGATTGAAGGACATTGCACCTGCGGCAGAGAAGGGTTTTTCGATGTTGACGGCGTCGCTGAAGAAGAAGATGGATGTGCAACGGGCTGTGGATAAGAGGAATGCGGCGGCGCTGGCGCGACGGGAGGCGCAGGAGGTCAGGAAGAAGAGCGAAGAGAGATCCCTCCACTCCGCAGACCGGCTGCTTCGCAGGAGCGAAGCAGCCAGGCAAATGCGACGGCCTGCTGCGGTCGGGATGACTGGTGTTGCCGGTGGCGGAAAGGGAGCCAAGGTCGCGGCATTTCAAGCTGCTGCGGCTCGACCGGATACGGGGCGAATGGCGACGGAGCGAAAGGCCGAGCCAAAACTGGCGATCTTGGCAAAAGCGGCGAAACGCGTGACGCCGACTAAAAAGGCAAAAAAAGTTAGTGGGGCGAGCAAGAAGCGAAAAAGGGGATAGTTGAGAGTGGCGGAATACAACCCACAAGCGATCGAAGCAAAATGGCAAAAACGCTGGGTAGATGCGCGGGTCTTCGAAACGGAGGCAGATCCTTCGAAGCCAAAATACTACGTATTGGAAATGCTGCCGTATCCCTCGGGCACGATGCACATGGGACACATGCGCAACTACACGATCGGCGATGTAGTGGCGCGCGTGAAACGCATGCGCGGATTCAACGTGTTACATCCGATGGGCTGGGACGCGTTCGGCCTGCCTGCGGAAAACGCAGCGATTCAGAATAATACCCACCCTAGAACCTGGACCAACAACAACATTACGGAATTTCAGCGGGTGCTGCGGCGCTTTGGTTTCAGTTTTGACTGGCGGCGGGAAATTTCCACGTGTGAGCCGGAATACTACCGGTGGAACCAGTGGTTTTTCCTGCGCATGCTGGAACGCGGGCTGGCTTACCGGAAAAAGAGCCGCGTGAACTGGTGTCCCAAGTGCGCGACGGTGCTGGCCAACGAGCAGGTGGTGAACGGATATTGCTGGCGGCACGAAGATACGCTCGTGGAATCGCGCGAACTTGAGCAGTGGTTTTTGAAGACTACTGCGTATGCGGAGCAACTGCTGGACGATTTGAAATTGCTGGAAGGTGGATGGCCGGAGCGGGTCATCACCATGCAGCGTAACTGGATTGGAAAATCGACGGGCGCGAAGGTGCGGTTCGCGGTGGCTGACGAAAAATCCGAAGTTAAGGATGGCGCCAACGAGTCCATCGAAGTATTTACTACGCGCATTGATACGATCTATGGAGCTAGCGCGCTGATTCTGGCGCCGCGGCATCCGCTCGTTGCGAAATTGTTGGCGTGCTCCAGCGAAGAGCCGGTGGTGCGCGTGAAGTTGGCAGAGATGCTGCAGAGTTCTGTGAAGGCTGAAGAACTGGAGACGGCGGAGAAAGTAGGATTTTTCACCGGGCGATACGCGGTGAATCCGTTCAATGGCGCAAAGATTCCAGTGTGGGTGGGGAACTTTGTGCTGATGGAGTACGGAACTGGTGCGGTGATGTGCGTTCCGGCGCATGATGAACGGGATTTTGAGTTTGCGACGAAGTATGGACTGGCGATTCCGATTGTGGTGCAGCCGAATGATGCTGCCGCGGTAAGTAACGACACCTTGAAGGAACCGTTTACCGAATACGGCAAGAGTATGAATTCCGGGCCGTACAGCGGACTGACGACGAAAGAGGCGTTTGGCCGAATGTCGGAGGAGGCGGAGGCGAAGGGCTTTGGCAAGCGCGAGACGGTGTTTCGTTTGAAGGACTGGGGAATTTCGCGGCAGAGATATTGGGGCACGCCGATTCCGGTGATCTACTGCGCAAAAGATGGAATGGTGCCGGTGCCGGACGCGGATTTGCCGGTGTTGCTGCCCGATAATGCAAAATTGACAGGCATGGGGGAGTCGCCGCTGGCCGCCACGCCGGAATTTGTGAATGTGAAATGCCCGAAGTGTGGCGGCGATGCGCGGCGGGAAACGGACACGATGGACACGTTTGTGGATTCGTCGTGGTATTTCTACCGCTATTGCGATCCGCACAATGACAAAGCGCCGTTTGATAAGGCCAAGGTGGCGTACTGGTTTACGATTGACCAGTATATCGGCGGGATTACGCACGCGATTTTGCACCTGCTGTACTCGCGATTCTGGTGCAAGGTGATGCGCGACATGGGATTGGTCTCGCACAGTGAACCGATTGCGCGGCTCTTCACGCAGGGCATGGTGCAAAAGGGCGGCGTGGCCATGTCCAAGTCCAAAGGCAATGTAGTTGGTGCCGAGGAAATGGCGGACAAATACGGCGCCGATACCGGGAGGTTGTATACGCTATTCGCGGCGCCGCCGGAAAAAGATTTGGAGTGGAGCGAAGAAAGTATTGAAGGATCGTGGCGATTTCTGAATCGTGTGTATCGCCTGGTGGAACGGCATGCGGAAGCGGTGCGCGCGGTGAAGAGCACTGGCACCACAGCGGGTGCAAGCACGATTGCGCCGAATTCCGCTAAAGAAAAACAATTGCTGCGCAAGACTCATCAAACGCTGCGACGAGTTACGCAGGACTTCGAGACGCGCTGGCACTTCAATGCCGCGATTGCGTTGATCATGGATTTGACGAACGAAATATATGCCGCGGAGCCTCTCGAGGAAGGCGTGCGACCGGAAGTGCAGCGCGAAGTGCTGGAATTATTGACGCTGATGCTGGCGCCGATGACGCCGCACATTGCTGCTGAAATGTGGGAGATGCTGGGCCACGAAGAGGGTCGACGGATGGCGGCTTGGCCGGCTTTTGACGCGGAACTGGCTCGCGAGGCAGAAGTGGAAATCGTGGTACAGGTAAATGGACGCGTGCGCGGAAAATTAAAAGTAGCCGCGGGAATGACCGAAGAACAGGTTGTTCCGGTGGCCAAGGCCGAACCAAGCGTGGCGCCGCATCTCAATGGGAAACGCGTGGTAAAACATATCTTCGTGCCGGACAAACTCGTAAATCTGGTGGTGGCGTAAATGGCGAGCACAGCGAAACCAGTACAAGACCAAGCAGGCAGGATGGAAGCGGAACTTGGTGGCGTGGTAGTCCTGGATTTTGGCGGGCAGTACACGCAGCTGATTGCGCGGCGGATTCGCGAGCAGCAAGTGTTTTCGTCCATTTTTCCTTGCAGCACTTCGATGGAAGAAATTATGAAGCTGGAGCCTGTCGGCGTGGTGCTGTCGGGCGGGCCGAGTTCTGTGTATGACCCGGAAGCTCCGAAGTGCGATCCGAAATTATTGGCGCTGGGCGTGCCGGTATTGGGGATTTGTTATGGGATGCAGTGGATTACGCACACGCTGGGCGGCAAGGTGGAACCTGCCGAACGCCGAGAATACGGACGAGCGCAACTGAATATTGAGAATACGAGTGGGGACAGCGCGTCGGATTTGTTTGTCGGTGTGGCGACATCGTTGCGAGTGTGGAATAGCCACGGCGACCATGTTATGGAGTTGCCGGCTGGATTTCGCACCGTGGGGCGAACCGCTAATGCGGTGGCGGCGGTGGAAGATCGCCAGCGCAAGATTTATGCGGTGGAGTTTCATCCGGAAGTGAATCACACCGAGCAAGGGACCGAGATACTGCGAAATTTTTTGTTCCGGGTGTGTAAGGCGGAGAAAAAGTGGAGCGGTGCGGCGTTCATAGAAGAGACGGTGGATGCCATTCGCAAGAAGGCGGGTCCGACAAGCAGGGTGATTTGCGCCTTGAGCGGCGGCGTGGACTCGACAGTGGCGGCGGCGCTGGTGCATCGCGCGATTGGCGACCGGCTGACAAATATTTTTGTGAACACCGGAATGCTGCGGAAGAATGAGTTCGCGGACACACTGGAGATGTTGCGAGAGCGGCTGGGTCTGCGGGTGATGGGGATCGATGCGTCGGACAGATTTTTGGCGAAGCTTGAGGGCGTTACAGACCCGGAATTAAAACGCAAGCGCATTGGCGCGGAATTTATAGCCGTATTCGCGGAAGAAGCGCAGCGGTTGCAGCGCGAAGAGGCTCATGGAGAGATCGGGTTTTTGGTGCAAGGGACGCTTTACCCCGACGTGATTGAATCCATTTCGGTGCGCGGACCTTCGGCAACGATCAAGACACACCACAATGTGGGCGGTCTGCCGGCAAATATGCCGTTTGCGCTGATTGAGCCGTTGCGGGACCTGTTCAAGGATGAAGTGCGGCGAATTGGCAGGGAACTGGGTTTGCCGGAAGAAATCTTAGTGAAACATCCGTTTCCGGGGCCTGGATTAGCCGTTCGGTTACTGGGCGAAGTGACCCGGGCACATTTATTGACTCTTCAGGAAGCAGATGCTGTGGTGGTGGAAGAGATCCGGCGGGCGGGATGGTACGAAAAAGTGTGGCAGGCCTTCGCGGTGCTGTTGCCGGTACGGAGCGTTGGAGTGATGGGAGACGGGCGGACCTACGGGCTTACGATTGCAGTTCGAGTGGTGCAAAGCGACGACGCCATGACGGCGGACTGGGTCAGATTGCCTGGCGACGTGCTAGAACGAATTTCGACACGGATAGTAAATGAGGTTCCGGGAGTAACGCGGGTGGTATATGACATTAGCTCGAAGCCCCCCAGCACGATTGAGTGGGAATAATTTTGTTGCGACACGAGGGGCGCTTTGGAATTACTTTGCGGGAACAGCAACGGATGAAAGCGGAAATGAAGCGGAGAAGCCTGCTCGATTAGGAAAAGGGGGATAAGGAGGTATCACCGCGCAGAGGGGGAGTGCGCGGCCCGGTTTTTTTTAGCGTGAGGTGAGGCTAACCAGTTAGCTTAGTAGCGATGAAAAGCTAGCCACGATAAATCTATCTGTTGGCCATTTTCTGCGCCATGTACAAGATGAGTTTGCGGTCTTCATCTTCTACCTTGCTGAGCAAACGGCGCAGTTTGTTGAGGAAACGGGCTTCTTTGCCAACACTTCCCCAGGCGATATCGTCGGACGATTTGCGCTTGGGAAGATTGGGAAGCTGGGGTGGCTCTTCTCCGTCGTAGAAGAGTTGATAGAGTGGGCACTCGAGCGCGCGAGCCAGCTTCTCGAGCGTTTCAATGGCTGGGACGGTATGGCCATTTTCAACGCGGGAGATATAGCACCGGAGTAAACCGGTTCGCTTTTCGATGTCGCCCTGGGAAAGTTTCTTTTCCTCGCGCATTACGCGGAGGCGGTCACCAATAATCATGTGCGCATTATTCCATCTGGTAAGTCTTTAGGCAAGTAGAAAGTTGCTACTCATAGAAGTGAAACGTTTGATGCACTTTGTACGTTACGTGACGGAAATCGCGAGAGAGTGTAGCGTAACCAAATCGGCATGGCACACGTCCCAAAACTAGCCCCGCTTGAGCCCAGCCCCAAGCGCCCCTCGAAGTTAGTGGATGCGGGGAAGAGCGCGGCGGCGCAGGCCAAGGGAACGTATGACCGCGAGTTGGTACGACGTGCGCAAGCGAACGATAAGGAAGCTTACGAAGAGCTGATTAAGCGACACCAGCAGCGGGTGTTCGCGGTAGCCGCGGGCATCCTGCGGCGGCACGAGGATATTGAAGACATCGCGCAACAAGTATTCGTGAAAGCTTACTTTTCCTTGAAGCGCTTTGACGGCCGAGCAGCGTTCAGTACCTGGCTGCATCGCATCACATTGAACGAGTGCTGGGACCTGTTGCGTAAAAAGAAGGTGCGGCCACTGTTGTATGAATCGGACCTGAGCGAAGAGCAAGCGCAACGGGTGGCGTCCTCAGAGTCAGATGGTGAGGGGCCAGACATTCGCCAGAGACTTGAGAACCGGCAACGGGTGGAACGGCTTTTAGAAGGCCTGGAGGAGCGGGACAAGCTGATGCTGATTTTGAAAGAGGTCGAGGGTTTTTCCATCGAGGAAATTGCCGACGTGCTGGAGTTAAACGCGAACACCGTGAAAGTGCGCCTGTTTCGAGCGCGAGGTCGGCTAGTCAGGAAGGCTGCGGAGCGAGAGAAAAGTGCGAAGGATGGCGCGAACGCGAAGAAGTGATGAAGAAGGAGTGTAGATAGGGCCAAGGGCGGTTGGAAGCAGAGGTAAGGAGATACAAATATGCGGGACAAATTCAGGAAAGCGAACCGGCTGTGCGAGCAATACCGCGAGGCGCTGGAAGATTTACGACCGGATGTTGGTGAGGCCGCGGCTTCGGCGGAGCTCAGGAATAGTTTGCCGCCGGAGGTGCTGGGACATGCGCGCGAATGCGATGCATGCGAAGAAGCGGCGCAGACATTTTGGGCTTCGCGAGATTTATTGGCGCGGTCGCTGGAGCTGGCACGCGAGCATCGTAACGCGGCGATGAATGAAATTAAGCCTTGGTTCGCGGCGCGGGTCATGGCCAAGATCGCGGAGCGCGAAACGGAAGGTCGAAGAGCGCTAACGGAATGGAGCGTGGCGGTTGCGAAGTTAGCGTCCAGGCTGGCGTGGGTTTCCGCGTTGCTTCTGTTAGTGGGGACGTGGTTTTACGGGCCGAACGGAGGCCAGTTAAATACCCCATCCGTGCAGTCGAAAGCGGAAGCCGCTCCACAATACTTGTTTGACAGTGCGGCAGGGCAAGCGACTTTGGACGATGCCTTGGTGAGCCCGCCAGAAAGGTAATGATGACGGAGACTTCAACAACCCGAAAAGCTGCTCTGTGGGTGGGATTGGTGTTTTTGCTGGGCGTGGCCCTTGGAGGTCTGGGTGGCTACGTATTTGTACACCAGAAATTTACGGTTACGAACGCTGGGCCCACGACGGACGCCGCGAAACGCGCGCAGAAGGTGCGAGAACTTACTGCCTTAGCGAAGCTGACGCCGGAGCAAAGTCAGCAAGTCGATGCCATCATCGCTGATATCCAGTCACAGTTGAAGAGCATCCGGAAGACGGTGGAACCGCAAGTCGATGAAGCCCGACAGAGAGGGCGTGAGCACATTCGGGCGATTTTGAGTGCGGAACAGAAGCCCAAGTTCGAAGAGTTCATCCGGAAGTTGGATGAGGAGCGCAAGCGCAACGGGCAGTAGACGGTCGCTAGTTGATTTCTGGAAGAGTTTTTTCTTACATAAGTGACGCCCACAGGTATACCGACACCTCCGTTGCCCGGGCGTCTATATCCTCCTACGACAGTCCTCATGCCCCAAATGCCCCGCACTACAGGTCTGAGAAACAACATCGCAAATGAACGAACATGTTCACGATGGATTGATTGACCCTTACTATCGCGACTAGTAAAGTTTTTTCTTGCAAGCAATATCCTTGAATAGAACCAGGAGAAAATGCATGACGCGGATCGGTGTGGGTACAGGGGTGGTCTGCCTGGCAGCAGCCAGTTACGTTTGCACGCAAGCTCAAGCGAAGCAGGAAGGGCCCGCAAAGCAGGCAGCGCCGGATCAATCGACCGCGGTGAAACAAGATAAAAACAAAAAAGACGGCGCTGCAGATGAACCGAGAGTCGCGAAGAAAGTTACCGTCAATGTCGTGTTCGCAGGAGGCACGAAATTTATCGATGCGGTGAAGGCTAGCTGTCAGGACCTGCGCCCCGATAAGTTGCAGGATTGTTTTGCGGGCGAGATGAAGAAAGCCGGCGCCACGCCCGCGGCAGTCGAATTTTCCAAACAGTTGGGCGAGCCGGGATTCGTGCGCGACTTTAGAGCGGCTGGACCGGTAGATATTGCTTACGTTTTTTATCCTTATCGCGCCAATGAAAATCAATCGTGGTTAATCGTGAATGGAGATCCTCCGGCCATCGATGTGGACAATTCCAAACTGGTGACGGTCGCGGCGCGCGCGCTGAAGAACAATGCGACCTACGCCGGCTTAGCGAAGGCTCATCCGGACCTTTCCCCGTGGCCGGGTGACCGCTACTCGACGGAGACTCCTGATGTGGAGATGGGCGCGAAGGGCGGCGTACACATTATTGTGAATTACCGGTTAAGGGAGCGCTGCCACTCTTGCGCGATGTTGGGGCATGCTTGGTATTCGTTCGAGTTTGATGCGAAAGGGCTTTTCGCGGGCGCCAGGTTGATGGCCATTTCTGTTTCCGACGGCAAAACGTCGGTGGTGCGGCCAAGCGGCAAAACGGTAACCATCCCAGCGGGAGGAGAGCTGACGATTGCGTTGCCGGTGAAAGATGCTGCGGCTTCGGAATGGGCATTGGCGAAGGCCTTGGACACTGGAAAGGCGCGATTGATCGAGCACAGCCATGTGGCGCCGCCCGCTGGAAATGGCGCGGCCGGGACTGAGGAGATGTGGAAATTTGCACTCTTGGGTGCGGGGGCAACGGAGATTGCGTTTCAGAGGGCGGCCGAAAAACCAACTATTTTCAAGGTTGTTGTGAAAGGTACAGCCGCGGGATTGGGCCGGCCATCCGCAAAGAAGCAATAATGCGATAAATTTTCAGGCTTCTGAAATAAAGTTTAAGTTCGTAACGTGAACTTGAACAAATAATTCGTCGAAAAGCTCTGCGATAGGCCTCACCCTAACGCAGCATGGGCGGTATCCATTTACACTGCAGAGGGCTTGCAGACTCAGAAGGGGATGTCTTCGTCGGATATGTCGGGACCGGCGGGCGCTGAGCCGCCGCCGAATGCGTCGTCGGGTGGCGCTGTGTGACCATCGAACTCGTCGGCGTGACGAGCGCCACCGCCGACTGCCGCGGCTGCTCCCGCACCTACCGCAGCACCGTCACTGCGACCGCCTAGCATACGGAAATTGCTAGCGACAATTTCAAAACTGGTGCGCTTCTGACCTTCTTTATCTTGCCATTCCCGTGATTGAATGCGGCCCTCGAGAAAGAGCAGTGAGCCCTTTTTTAGATATTGCTGCGCGATCTCCGCTTGCTTGCCCCACACGACGATCTTGTGCCACTCGGTACGTTTCTGTTTTTCACCGTTACGATCTTTGTACGTTTCGTCTGTGGCGATCGAAAAATTTGCCACGGCCTGGCCGCCGCCGGTGTAACGAGTCTCGGGGTCGCGGCCCAAACGGCCGACGAGAATAACTTTGTTTACGGACATGAATTCTCCCTTTGAAGTGGAAGATAGCATGTGGCGAATGAAAAAGGAAATGTGGCAGTGCGTTGTGGGTGAACAAAATCAGCAGGATGGGCGTATGTAAACCAGATAGTTCTGTCGCGAGGTGAGATGTGTGTGGATGGCTGGCAATTTTGGCTGCGGTGGTTGTGACTCTGACGAGCGCTGCAGGTTTGGCTCAGGAAGCGATCCGAGTGGACGTAAACTTGGCGACGGTGGCGTTTACGGTCCGCGATGCTGACGGGGCACTTGTCGATACCTTGACGAAAGACGACTTCGAGATTCTAGAAGATACCGTGCCGCAGAAGATCGCTTACTTTGCGCGAAGCGCGGACGTACCGCTCACGCTGGGATTGATTGTAGATGCCAGCGGAAGTCAGGAGCACTTCGCGAAAAAGCATCAGGGCGATCTGGCAGTGTTCCTGAAGGAAGTGCTGGCCACGAGAGACCGCGCGTTCCTGGTCGGATTTGGAAACCACATTCGGCTAGTGAGCGATTTTTCTCATTCGAGTAGTGAGTTGGTAGAGTCCTGGAAACGATACGAGAAGGACACCCAAAAGTTTCCGGAAATTGGACCGCCGGAAAACCGCGATTTAGGCACGGCATTTTATGACTCAATCTATTATCCAGTGACGGAAAAACTTGGGAAGGAAGAAGGCCGAAAGGCGCTGCTGATGTTCAGCGATGGGGAGGACAACTCGAGTTCCCACGATATGATGAGCGCGATCGACGCGGCTCAAGGCGCAAACGTCCTGGTCTACACCATCCGCTACACGGAGAGAGCGCACGGAAAATTGACGGCTCGGAATCAATATGGGATTCGGGTGATGGACCGCATTGCCAAAGAGACAGGCGGGGCGGCTATCGATGCAGGAAGTATCGATCCGCGGACGTATTTTCACCAAATCGCGGAAGAATTACGAACGTCATATGAACTGGCGTATTACCCCACGAACGACAAGAAAGATGAATCATTTCGGAAGATAGTAATCCGCGCGAAACGCGAAGGGCTGAGGGTGCGGTCAAAGACGGGGTATTTCTCCAGGTAGCAACAGTGCATTTCAAACGTCCATGAATTAATAACTAAAAGTGAGCATCAATTGTTCGCATTCATGTAAATGACGCTTCACCGACTATCCACAATGTTGTAACGCGGAAGAAACATCATTCAGACAGTCTTTGCCGTTAGCCGACAGGTTGCACATACCGTCGTCACTACGGAGGAAGAATGGAACACACGTGGCAGCAAAAGAAGCGGGATTACTATCGGAAAAAGTTAGGCCAAAAATCAAATTTCGGGGCTGGCCCGCGTTCAAAACGCAACTGGGGAATTAGCGCCAGAGTAGGCGCATCGCTTTTGTCGTTGATGCTGGCCGTGGGGCCGGCGTTCAGTCAGAGCGGCAGCGTGGACAGCCAGGCCGATCACCAGAAAACGGAGACGCCGATCAAGCACGTAATTGTGATTATCGGGGAAAATCGCACATTCGATCACGTCTTCGCGACGTATGTGCCGCGCAGCAAGGATTCGGTGTCGAACCTGTTGTCCAAACGCATCATCAATGCAGATGGAACACCGGGGAAGGACTTTAAGAAGGCAGCGCAATTCGAAGCCGTAAGGCCATTCAAAACGAAATTTTTCGTCAGTTTGAGTGCGAACGAAAAGAAGCCGTACGTCATCTTGCCGCCGCCGACACTAAACTTCTCGCCGACGAAGCCGATTTTTCCAGCAGGCACCCTGCTGAATTTCTTGGCGGCCGTTGAGCCGTCATTAGATCACGACGATTTGAGCCTTCTTACGACCGGTGCGGCGACGGAGTTCACGGAAACGTTCGTGCTGCCCGATCCAGACACGCGCATCACGAATTTCGACAAACTGCCGAACGGGCCGTTCCAGCTAAAAGGCAACGCGCTGCCTTACGACTCGTATACCGGAGATACCACACACCGGCTGTATGAAATGTGGCAGCAATCGGATTGCAATATCGCGAACGCTACCAAGAGCAACCCGTCCGGGTGCCTGAACGACCTTTATCCCTTTGTGATCGTGAATTATACAAACCAGTCGGATCCGGCCAGCGGCGGAGCGATCGCCGATAATGGCGGCGGCAACTCGATGGCATTTTACAACGTGCAATCGGGAGATGTGCCGGTTCTAAAGGAGCTGGCGGACGAATATTCGATGAGCGACAATTTCCACCAGTCGGTCATGGGCGGGACGGGCGCGAATCACGTGATGCTAGGCACAGGCGACGCAATGTTTTGGAGCGACGGAAAGGGCAAGGCAACAAAACCGCCGTCACACAGTGCGAATCCTGATCCGATCCCAGGCACTGACGATGTTTATAAGGTGGATCTGAATTTCGACGGCAACTTCACGGAGTGCGCGGACCCGAATGAACCGGGTGTTGACGCGGTACGAGATTACCTCGAATCATTGCCGTATCACCCTAACCCGAACTGCAAAGCGGAACATTTCTACATGATTAACAACGATTCGCCAGGATTTTTGCCCAATGGCACGGTGGACACGGCGGGAATCGCGAAAGGGGGTTCTATACCCCCGACGACCGTGCGCACGATTGGCGAGGCCCTAAACGAGAAAGAAATTTCGTGGGCCTATTACGGAGGCGCATATAACGCGGCGGTAGAGTTGCAGCATAATCCGACCAGCAGTGATCCACTGGTGCAAATAGGAGCGGCTTACTGCAACATTTGCAACTTCGAATCCTACGCCACAGCCATTATGGGCGATCCCGCACAACGGGCCGCGCATATCAAGGATGCGACGGATTTCTTCGCGGCGATCGACAAAGATGAATTGCCCTCCGTGTCGTTTGTAAAGCCGGACGGACTAATTGACGGGCATCCCGCGTCTTCGAAGTTGGACTTGTTCGAAGGCATGGTGGAAAAAACCATGGATCATCTGCGGGCCAAGCCTGAATTGATGGCCGAGACCGCGTTCATCATCACGTTTGACGAGGGCGGAGGTTACTACGACTCGGGCTACATTCAGCCATTGGATTTTTTTGGCGATGGGCCACGCATTCCGATGATTATCGTGTCCGCTTACACGAAAGGCGGGCATATCAACCATACTTACACCGATCATGTGTCAATCTTGAAGTTCATCGAGCGGAATTGGGACTTGAAGCCGTTGACTAGCAGGAGCCGGGATAATTTCCCAAATCCGAAGTCAACGGCAGACAATCCCTATGTCCCGACGAACAGCCCAGCGCTCGGAGATTTGTTTGACATGTTTCATTTTCACTGATGCGCAACGATTGGTTCGAAGCGTTTAGGTTAGGGCCGGCCGAGGTCGCACTCGGCCGGCATTTTTTTATTCGCGGGCAGCACGGCAACAAAATTACTGTGGGACTTCGTCGCTGACGACTTGGAAGCTGAGTAGTTTGGCACGGCCGAAGGAAGTGGTCATGGCGCAGTCGGTGGCGTCGCGGCCGGTGGCCATCAAGACGCGACCGATGCGCGGGATGTTGTGGCGCGCGTCGAGAGTCCACCAGCGATCGCCGAGATACACTTCAAACCAGGCGCTGAAATCCATGGGGCTGGGAGCGACGACAATGCCGATGTCGCCCAGGTAGCCTGTGGCGTAACGCGCGGGGATATTGAGGGCACGGCAAAAAGTAATGGCGAGGTGTTGGAAATCGCGGCACACGCCGACGCGTTCGGTGTAGACGCCCAAAGCGCTACGCGTGGGATTGGCAAATTCATAACCGAAGGTAACTTTGGCGTGCACCCAGGTGCAGACTTCGCGCACGCGCTGCCAACCCTTGGGAACATTGCCGAATAATTCGGAGGCGGTATTGGAGAGAAGATCGACTTCGCAATAGCGGCTGTTCATCAGGTAGGGAAGGACTTCGTGAGGGAGATGCTCGATGCGATTTTCCGGGGCGTCGAAGCCTTGGAGGTCGGGTTTTCCTGAATCTTCGATGAGGGTGGAATTGTGCAAGCGAATCTTGCCGGGCGGGGCCACCAAGCGACAACAATCATTGCCGAAGGTGTCGTGGTAATTTTCGATGTTCACGACGGGGTCAGTGCGCAAATAGTCGGGCTCGCGTAGATCCTGTTTGCGGGAAGGATGCACGTTGAGCAGGGTTACGATCGGGACCTCCGAAGGTGTGTCGAATTGCATGTCGTAACCAAGACGAATGAGCATAGATTCAGAGTGTCCTAAGGGAGTTAAAAGCCTGAGACGTGGAATGCAGAAACTAACACGACTCGGGGTTGGTACTGTGACATTCTTTTTCGATGCTACACATCATAAATTCACAGTAAACAATCGGTGTATGATGCAGTAGCTTCACACATCTTATTTTTCGAGGCCTTAGTGACATATTGTTTGGGCATTACGACGCAGGAAGGGTTGGTGCTGGCATCGGATTCGCGCACCAATGCGGGATTCGACCAGGTCAATGTATGCCGCAAGATGTACAGCTTTGTGCAGCCTGGCGAACGTATGTTTGTGATCTTGACCAGCGGAAGTTTGTCCATCAGCCAGTCGGTGGTGACGCTGCTGCGCGCGGATTTTGATTCGGGGCGCGGGTTGGCGCAGGCCAGCTCGCTTTATGACGCGGCGCGCATCGTAGGTAACTGCGTGCGCCGTATCTCGGAATTGGATCGAGCGTCGCTGGAACGCGATTCGTTCAGCTTTAACGTTCATTTGTTGCTGGGCGGGCAGGTGCGGGGGCAGGAACCGAACCTTTACTTGATTTATCCACAGGGTAATCCAATAGCCGCGACGGAAGATTCGTTGTACCTGCAACTGGGCGAATGCAAGTATGGGCGGCCGATACTAGACCGGGGGATTCAAGCGACCACCTCGTTGGAAGTGGCGGCCAAGTATGCCTTGTTGTCTCTGGATGCCACCATGCGCTCGAATGTGACGGTGGGGCCCCCGTTCGACCTGCTGCTTTATAAGAAAGATAGCCTGGAAGTGACGCGTTACCGTCGGGTATGCGCCGGGGACCGGGATCTGACCCTGATCCATTCGAGCTGGGAGCAATCGTTACGGAGGGCCGTGGAGCAGCTGCCGGATATTGAGTTCCCCTCGATCGACGGGGATACCGCCGGGACGGTGGCGCAGACGGCGCGGTCGGGGACTTAATTCCCGGGCGATTTGGGCCTTATAGTGCCGTTTTTTCGATGTTTCTAATTGGTTTTCCCGATAATCAACGCTCCTGCGATGCGCTATGCTTGCGCGGGACTTAAAGTCCAGCACTACCATGATTATCGATACGGATGCGCCTGACCATAGCGCCAGCGAAGCCTTTCGGCGCTACGAATTCAATGGCTCGTACGACGAGATGTTTCGCTCGACGGACCTTCCTCGCAAACAATACCGACCGCTGTATACCCAACTACTGAACCTTGGCGCTGATGAATTGCGGCGAAGCAAGCAGGAAGCCGACCAGTCCTTTTTTAACCAGGGCATTACATTTACGGTTTATGGAAGCGAAAAGGGTACGGAGCGAATTTTCCCCCATGATTTGCTGCCTCGCATTATCACCGCGGCGGAGTGGGAGACGATCGAGCGCGGACTGACGCAACGGATTACGGCGCTGAATCTTTTTCTCAAGGATGTGTATCACGAGGCGCGAATTATTGAGGAAGGCGTTGTTCCCGCGAAGATTGTTTATACCTGTAAACATTACCGGCGGGAGATGCGCGGGATTAAAGTGCCGCGCGACGTGTATGTGACGGTGGTGGGCACGGATTTGATTCGCACGCCGCAGGGGAACTTCATCGTACTCGAGGACAACCTGCGGGTGCCGAGCGGCGTGTCGTACATGCTCACCAGTCGCAGGGTGATGAAGCATATTTTTCCGACGCTGTTTCGGAAATGCCGCGTACGGCCGATTGAACAGTACAGCCAGGTACTTTTGTCGGCGCTGAAATCTCTGGCGCCGGAAGGCCGTACGGAGCCTACGGTAGTCTTACTTACGCCAGGTTCTTACAATTCCGCGTACTTCGAGCATACCTATCTGGCGCGGCAAATGGGTATTGAACTGGTGGAAGGGCGTGACCTGCTGGTTCACGACAACGTGGTTTATATGCGCACCACGTTTGGATTGCAGCGCGTGGATGTGATTTACCGGCGCATTGACGACGATTATTTGGATCCACTGGTTTTTGAGGGGCACTCCGCGCTGGGTGCGGTGGGATTGTTCAACGCGTATCGCGCGGGAAACGTGGCTTTCGCAAATGCGCTGGGGACCGGCGTGGCGGACGACAAAGCGATCTACGCGTATGTGCCGAAGATCATCAAGTATTACCTGAACGAAGATCCCATTCTGGACAACGTAGAGACGTTGTTGATGTCGGATGTGGCGCAGCGCGATCACGTTTGCCAGAAGTTGGATCAGTACGTGGTGAAGGCGGTGGGCGAGTCGGGCGGTTACGGGATGCTGATCGGACCGCACAGTACCTCGGAACAACGGTCGGAATTTCGCGACAGGATCATGGCCGAGCCGCGAAATTACATAGCGCAACCGACGATTAATTTATCTACCGCGCCATGTTTTGTGGACGGAACCATTGAGCCGCGGCACGTTGACCTGCGGCCTTATGTTGTTTATGGAGAAAACATCACTATCGTTCCGGGCGGGCTGACGCGCGTGGCGCTGCGTAAGGGTTCGTTGGTGGTGAACTCCTCGCAAGGCGGTGGGTCGAAAGACACCTGGGTACTGCAAAATTGAGAAACGGAAATGAGTACAAAACGCCATGCTTTCTCGCGTAGCCGACAGCCTTTACTGGATGAGCCGCTACTTTGAGAGGGCGGACAACGCGTCGCGCGTGGTGGAAGCAACTTACGGACTGATTCTGAACCCTGCAAAATTTTCGACGGACGAGCGATGGTTTCGCGCGGTGTCTTCGCTGGCGCGCGGAACGACCTCCGCGAATGTGGATCCGCAGCGGGCTTTGTATCTCCTGGTGGCTGACCCGGAAGGCGCGTTTTCCATCATGAAGTGTATTGGTGGCGCGCGCGAAAATGCCAGGCAGGTGCGCGAGGAAATCAGTTCGGAGATGTGGGAGCACCTTAATAAGTTATTTCATGAAGTGACCGGCACAGATTTGCATGCGGATGATGATGCGGGCGCAATGCGCATCGTCAATATTGTGCGCGAAGGGGCGTACCGTTTTCATGGCATCACCGATACGACCATCAATCACGGCGAAGGCTGGCACTTTATCCAGCTGGGGAAATATATCGAGCGAGCTTGCAATCTGTCGATTTTGCTGGACTCCTACTTTTCGGTGGAAAAGGGTGCCGACGATTTGGACTGGGTTGGATTGCTCAGCAGTTGCGCGGCGTTTGAAGCGTACTGCAAGGTTTGCACAGCGGAGTTGAAACCGGAACGCATCGCCGATTTTATTTTGCTGCAACCGGAGTTTCCGTACTCGGTCCGCTATGCGCTGGACCGGATGCATCATGCATTGACTTCGATCAGTAACCGTTCGCTTAGCCGCAGGACCGGGAAGATCGAGCGCTTGATCGGGCGATTGCGATCGGCGGTGACTTACGTGCAGATCGGTGAAGTGATTCGTGGGGATTTACACATGTATCTGGCGGCGATTATCGAGCAATGCCGTGACCTGCACGCCGCGGTGCATGAGGTTTATATCGAATATCCCATTGAGGTAGCGTTCGAATCGTAATGTTCTACGCTATCCGACATTTTACGCGCTATCGTTACAGCCACTCGGTGTGGCAGAGCATGATGGAAGTGCGCATGCATCCGCGCAGCGAAGGCAGCCAGCGCTGCTTTATTTTTCAGCTGTCGGTGAACCCACGCGCGCGAATTTTTGCGCACACGGATGCGCGCGGAAATCTTGTGCATCATTTCGATTTGCCGCAGCGGCACCGCCAACTGACCATTATTTCTGATTCGCTAGTGAATATAGATGAACAGCAACCCTTGCCGGAAACGATGGATTACAAGGTCTGGGATGACCTGCAAGAAATGATCGAGAAAAGAGACTATTGGGACGCGCTGACGCCGAGCCATTTTGCGCGGTCCTCGCCGGAACTTGAAGAGTTAGCCAACGAGATTGGCGTTGCGAAAAGCGATGGCCGCAGTCCGCTGGCATTTCTTATGGACGTAGCGTCCGGAGTGTATCGCAGCTTTACGTACGTGAAGAAAAGCACGGCGGTGAATTCGCCGATCGAGCACGCGCTGCGATCGCGGCAGGGAGTATGCCAGGATTTCGCGCACATTATGATTACGCTGGTGCGCAAAGCCGAAATTCCGTGCCGGTATGTGAGTGGGTATCTCTACCATGGCAAGGACAACCTGGATCGGTCGGCGGATGGGGCCACGCACGCGTGGGTGGAAGCAGCGCTGCCGGGGCTAGGCTGGGTGGGATTCGATCCCACGAATAATTTGATCGCGGCGGAGCGGCACATTCGCACCGCGGTGGGCAGAGATTATGCAGACGTCCCGCCAACCATGGGAACCATGAAAGGCAAGGCGGAGACAGAACTGCAGGTGCGCGTGCGCGTGACACCATCGCAAGCAGTGCTGCCGCCAGATGAGGAGTTCGCGGCGGATGAAGAATGGTCGCAATTCCTCGAAGAAGACCATCAGACGCAGCTGATGCGCGCACAGCAACAACAGCAGTAGGCGCAGCAGCGATAAGCCACGAATTTGCTGCTCCGGCACGCCTCAATTACCTCTTTTTGCGTCCTAATACTTGTCGCGCGGAAGATTAATCCACACTGCTTGTGTGATTGGGCACATGTGCTGAATGGAGCATACGGCTTCGCCCGCTCAGAACATAGTTCTGAGTGGCCTGGGTTTTCAATTCATCTGAGGTTGGAGGAAATTATCGTGTTAGCTACTCATCGTTTTGTCGGTTCGTTATTGTTAGCTGGAGCTATTTTCGCGCCGGCAGTCATGGCCGCACCGCAGCCCCAAGCAGGCATACAAGCACGGGTCTATGATTCTCGCCATCGCGACTATCATAACTGGGACGATCATGAAGATCGGGCGTACAGGTCTTATATGGTGGAACGACACAGGCCCTATCGCTCGTACAACGAGCAGCGAGCCAGAGACCAGAGAAGCTACTGGAAGTGGCGTCACCAGCATCCCGACCGCGAAGAGAGACGCGATGACCGGCGCGAAGAGAGATAGGCCGACGGTAGGAGGAAAGGGGGAGGGCCGCTGTATTGCGGCGTCCTCCCCTTTTTGTGACTGATAATCGTTTCCGAATGTCGGGCAACAATAGCGCGCCGCTAGCCATACCTCAAAACAAATCCTTTCGACTAACTTCAGCATAACTATCGTTTCTGAGACGGGTGCTATATCCCTGGGAAATACTAAGTGCTAAATTCACGAAACTAAATTAGTTTTGTAGCGTCCTTCTCAGTTATGCAGTCACTGCGCGTCCCGTCCTCGGGCGGAACATCGCTGCCCAGAATCTCGTACAAAGGAAGGGCGGCCGACGTGACTTGCGATGTACGCCTGCGAAAGAACGGCCAGGACTGTGAGGTGACTCACCAATGAAAATCGCCGAGGTGATGGAGAATTTGTCGGCCGACTTGCGGCTAAGTACGCGAAGTTTGTTGAAGAACCCAGGGTTCCTGGTGGTTGTGGTTTTGTCTCTCGCATTGGGAATCGCGGCCAACAGCACGATTTTTAGTGTTCTGAACGCCTTGCTGTACCGGCCGCTGCCCTATCCCGACCCGGCACGATTGGTGGTCCTCTGGCAAACCGAACATTCGAAGCCCAATGTTCGACAAGCTCCGCCGATCGCGGAAGTGGTCGACTGGAAAAAACAGAATCACGTGTTCGAGGATATTTGTCTGAGTAGCGGCAATAGCCTCACCCTCGGGACAGGGATCGGCGAGCCGCGAGCTTTGCGTACCCAATACGTGACGCCGAATTTTTTCAGCATGATGGGCGTGAAGCCGGTTCTGGGCCGTGGGTTTCAGGCCGAGGAGGCTCAGGATCGAGCGCAAACGATTGTGATCAGCACCCCGTTCTGGAAGCAGCAGTACCATAGCGACCCGCAAGTGCTGGGGAAGAGCATTACGATCGAAGGAATCGTATCAACCATCGTAGGGGTGATGCCGGCGGGATTCGCGCCATTTTACGGACGATCGATCGATTTGTGGCAGCCCATCAATCCGGAGAAGTCGCGGTACTCGGGGCGCATCGATCACTGGCTGATGCCGGTTGCGCGACTAAAACCGGGCGTGACGATGGAACAGGCACAACTAGAGATGGATGTGATTGCGCGGCGGCTAGAAGAACAGTATCCGGCAACAAATAAAGGGCTTGGCGACAGAGTTGTTTTATTGCATGAACAATTATTCGGGTGGGCGCGCAGCGCTTTATATCCCCTGCTGGGAGCGGTGGCCTTTGTTTTGTTGATTGCCTGCTTGAATGTCGCCAATCTGTTTCAATTTCGTACCGAGACCCGGCGTAAAGAATATGCCTTGCGGGTTTCGCTGGGAGCTGGACGACGGAGATTGGTTCAACAGCTGCTAACAGAGAGCGCTCTTCTGGCTTTTACCGGAGGCCTACTTGGAATAGTGCTAACGGTGGCCGGAATTAAATTATTTTTGGTGCTGGCAGGTGACTTTCCGAATGCTTCGGCCATTTCTTTAGATGCTCGAGTGCTGATGTTTACGGTGTTGGTGTCGCTGCTGACGGCGATTTTGTTTGGGCTGGGCCCAGCGCTCCATGCCTCTCGACCTAACCTGAATGTGGTGCTGAGGGAAGGCGAGAGAAAAATGACGACTGCCGGAAGCCGGCTGGCGCGGCATGGGTTGGCAGTTGCCGAGGTGGCGCTAGCTTTAGTGCTACTGGTGGGAGCCGGTTTGATGATCAACACGATTTTGCGATTGCAGCGGGTTAAACCTGGATTTGACCCCAACCATGTGGTGGCCATGGATTTCCAGATTCCGGAAGGTGGCAAGTATCTGGAAAGAATTCCGGGCGGGGACATGGAAACAATATTGCCGACCGTGACGACTTTTTTCCAACGATTGCTGGAAAAGGCCAGCGCGTTGCCTGGAGTGGAATCGGCGGCGTTGATCGGAGCGATACCTAGTCGCTGTTGCGCCGAGCAGTACTCGTTTTCGATTGTCGGGCATCCCGTGCCGTCACCCGAAAATCGACCGCAAGCGGGGTTCAGCGAAGCGAGCGCAGGAATATTTGACACGTTGAAAATCCCATTGTTAAAGGGACGCTATCTGGACGAGCACGACACACTTGGGGCGCCATGGGTCATTGTGGTGAACGAGACGTTCGCCCACCGATATTTTCCTAACGAGGACCCCATCGGGCAGCAAATTCTGATGCGCTACGATCCATACCCCGTGGATCAGCCGCGGCCGCGGCAGATAGTTGGAGTGGTGGGGGATGTGAAACATTTTGGATTGGGAGGGCAGACGCCTCCGTTCGTGTACGCGCCTTATCTGCAGCAGCCGACAGTGCTTCCTGGTGGAGCTGCGCGCGCCCACTTGTATCAGGGCCTGGTGCTGAAAGCGAGGCCCGAGCTTTTAACCGGAGGGACGAGCCTGATCTCGATGGTGAAAAGCGCCGTTGCTGAAATCGATCCGGATCAGCCGGTGATGAACGTGATGACAATGGACGAGTTGCTGGCGGAATCGATTGGGGATTGGCGTTTCTTTATGCGCATTTTGGGCCTTTTTGCGGGCTTGGCGGTGATGCTGGCGGTGGTGGGGATTTATGGAGTGATGTCGTACTCAGTGAACGAGCGCACTCACGAAATTGGAGTTCGCATGGCACTGGGGGCGCAACGAGGAAACGTGTTAGGCCTGATAACAAAACTCGGCCTGAAACTTACAGGTATTGGTGTGGGCATCGGTATTTTGCTGGCACTTGGACTGACACGATTGATGTCAACCATTCTCTATGACGTGAAACCGTCCGACCCGATCACTTACGCGGCGGTGGCGTTTGGGCTTGGATTCGTCGCGATGCTGGCGTGTTTTATTCCGGCGCGGCGGGCAACAAAGGTCGATCCGATGGTGGCGTTGCGCTACGAATAGTTACAGACCGACCCTGGGACACTCTGGCGTGATCTTGATTGGTGGAGAAGTTGGAGGGATGCAACTTTGGTCGCGCGAAGCAAGACCAGGTTCAAATGAGAACCTGGGGCGCCCAACTGCGAGATCCAGGATTCAAGTCCACGCGACGGCGGAACTTAATTAACCAGTGCCTGCACGGCCTCGCGGAAGACTTCGGTGTGGCGATCCACATGAGCTGCGGTGGTCGCGGGTGACATGAGGGCCATGTTGTGGAACGGGGTTAGCAGAATGCCGCGGTTCATCGCGAATAAATGCATGAAGCGCTCCAATTCAAAGTCCATGGCATTGTGAGCCTCGGTGCCGTTGCGCGCGGGATTGGGCGAAAAGAGATATTCGGCACGGCAACCCAGACGGGTGACGTGCCAGGGCATTTCGAATTTGGTTATGGTTTGCTGCACGCCTGCCGTCCACCTTTCGGCTAGCGGGATCATTCGAGCGAAAGCTTCCTCGGTCAAAACTTTGTCGAGCGTGGCGCGCATGGCGGCGAGTGAGAGCGCATTGCCAGCCAGCGTACCGCCGATGCCGCCAACATCGCAGTCTTCGAGATTCATGCGGGCGGAGATGGCGTCGGCGACTTCCTGGGTGAAACCGTACGCTGCGCCGGGAATTCCAGCGCCAATGGCTTTGCCAAAAACAAGGAAGTCCGGGTCAAGATTTTCGGCGCGCGTGAAACCGCCAGGGCCGGCGCAGATGGTGTGGGTTTCGTCGATGATCAACAGCGTTTTGTATCTGCGGGTGAGATCGCGTAATTGGCGGTGATAGTCGGAGGCGGGATGCACGATGCCCACATTGGTGAGGGCGGGTTCGGCGAGGACGCAGGCGACGTCGCCGGGTTGCAATGCTTTCTCCAGCGCAGCGACGTCATTGAACTCCACAACTTTGGTGGTGATCGACGGATCCACGGGCGGGCCGATATTGCCTGCTCGCGCGCGCGAGACGCCGTCTTTCAGAGTGATGAAGGATTCGTCGACGGTTCCGTGGTAGCACCAGTTGAAGACGAGAATTTTGTGGCGGTCGGCAATGTGGCGCGCGAGACGAATTGAGAAACGATTCGCGTCCGTGGCGGTCAACGCGAATTGCCAGTAAGGCAGACGAAAGCGACGCTGCAATTCTTCGCCGGCCCAGACGGCGTCCTCCGAGGGCAGCATCAGAGATATTCCACGGTCGAGTTGCGCCTCCGCGGCGGAAACGGTGGGCGACGGGGAGTGTCCGGTCATGGCGGCGGTGTCGCCCAGGCAGAAATCGATGTAGCGATGTCCGTCGACATCTAGCACTTCGGCTCCGCGAGCCTCGCTTACGAAGGGAGGGAATGCGCCGGCCCATTTGGCCATCCAGTTCATGGGGACACCGCCTAGAAGGGATTTGGTGGCGCGATCGAAGAGAGCTTTGGATTTGGGGTGAGCGGTGGCGAATATCCGTTGTTCCGACTGCATCAAGGATTGGAGGAGGTCGCGATGGATGGTGGGCATTCTTGTTTTTGTTTGCAGCTTTAGGATTCGAGCTTTCAGGGGCTAAAGCCCCAACTAGGTTGCAAGGCGGCAGCCGCGCCTAAAGAATGCTCGGAAAAAGCGCCGCCCTTGCAGAAAGCGCAAGGATGGGCCACCCAACTTCAAAGGCGAAGAGTGGCCGAAGCCGCGAGCCACAAATTCGCGGCGATGGTAGCGGAGTGGACGCGGTGAGTCAAACGGTGGCTGGTGGAATTGGAATGGCACTTCGCTACTCCTTAAACGGCGCGGATTCGTGGGCTTAAAAAAA
>DASYJM010000159.1:0-8201 GCA_035996445.1 Candidatus Acidiferrum sp.
CCCACCTGAGCCCTCGAGAACACTGATGTTGCGACGGAGCGGATGAACTTCAATCTTGGCTCGGGCGGCCTCATTGATCATTGTCGGAACGATACCGGTCTCGTGTGCAAAGAGGAGGCGCGGAGCAAATACCGCAGTGCCGGCGCCAAGACCGGCTGCAGCTACGAAGCGGCGGCGTGAAAGGCTGGCAAATCGGCGATCATCCGAATTCGTGCTCGACACTTGACCGAAGCTGTCGGTTTCTTTGGGAACCTCCGATACATTCAAATTCCTGATTGCACTCACTTGATTTCTCCCTTTCTATTCCTTCTTTTTGCAGGACGGTTGTGCCGGAGCTCCCATGTTCAACGCCTTTGGAGTGATTCCTCAATTTCCTGCCATAGCCGACAAACTGCTGGCAGAGACCGCGGCTTGCGGCGAACTTGCACGAAGCCTACAATTCGCTCCGGGGGTTCGCGGCCGACTGCAAAGTGCCGGGCGATCTCAGGCCGACGCGATGCATTCTGTTGGAAAGGCCTTTTGGAAGTCCTCAAAGGTCTCTGAAAAAAAGTGAAAAATTCGGAAAGAGGTTCTGTGAACGACCTAATGGCCTGCTGATGAGTCACTTATATCGCTTCGGACCTTATGTGCTGGATTCCCAAAGACGAACACTTTACTGCGACGAATCGCCCGTCCCCCTCACGCCGAAAGCCTTCGACGTCCTGCTTTTCCTAGCTCAAAACCCCAACCGGTTGATTACAAAGGACGAATTGCTCAAAGCGGTATGGGGGGACGCCTTCGTGGAAGAGGGGAATCTGACGCAATACATTTCGCTCTTGCGCAAAGCGCTGGCTGACAATTCCGAAGATAGTCGGTTGATCGTTACGCTTAGCCGAAAGGGGTACCAGTTCACAGCGGATGTCGCACTGGCCGAAACCCCAGACGTAACGAAACGGGATGCGGCGCAGGTTCCTACGTCCGGCGTCTCGACGCTCGGAATAGCCGTCGAAACAAAAGCCAAAAAAGAGAACTCGCCATCTGAAGCTCCAAGCGTTCTCAAGTTGCCAAAGATTAATGCAGTAATTCCCAGACACGGGAGTCGCTGGGGGATAGCTGCAGTCTTGAGTGCGGTTGCGGTCGTCTTGGTAGTCGCGGGTGATATTTCCTGGCGACGCTATCGCGCCGTATCACCGCTAAGATCGGAAAAGATCATGCTGGCCGTACTGCCTTTCCAGAATCTCACGGGCGATCCCAAACAGGAGTACCTTGCCGACGGTCTGACCGAGGAGATGATTGCACAGTTGAGCCGGCTTCATCCGGAGCAGTTGGGAGTCATCGCGCGAACCTCCGTGATGGGATACAAACACGGTGACCAACGCTTGGACCAGATTGGACGTGACCTCTCTGTTCAATATGTGCTGGAAAACAGCCTTCGAGGGAGCGGGGATCATCTGCGCGTGACTGTCCAACTCCTTCAGGTGAACGACCAAAGTCATCTATGGTCTCAGGATTACGACTATCGCCCGCGAGATATTCTCACTCTGGAAGATGAAGTAGCCAAAGCTGTCGCGCGGGAGATCCAAATCCGTTTGACCCCGCAACAGCAAGCTGACTTGAGGCGGTTGCGTCCTGTTAATGCGGAAGCCTTCGACGCTTACATGGAAGGACGTTTTTTCCTTGATCGGGACAGCGCCGGAGATCTGAACAGGGCCGTAAGCTACTACGAACAGGCGATCAAACTGGATTCCAGCTATGCGCTGGCTTGGGTAGGCTTATCTCGGACCCTCTTTCGCCAGGCCGACAGGGGCTCTATTCCCCTTAATGAGGGCCGGCGGCGGTCGCGGGAAGCGGTGGAGCGAGCTCTAGTGCTCGATCCGAATCTACCAGAGGCCCACGCGCTAACCGGCCAGATCAAGAGGGAGGTCGATTGGGATTGGACGGGAGCGAATACTTCCCTACAGCGCGCTGTCGAACTCGACCCCGAAAATTCCGCAGTTCTAAATCTCGCCGCCGGTTTGGCAGATTCCTTCGGCCGTTTTGAGGAAGCTGTGGAATTAGTTCGCCGGGCAATCGCATTGGATCCGCTCAACGCAGCGATTCGCGGATCGCTCGCGGAAATCTGCTTTACTATGGGCCGCCACGAGGAAGCAGAGGCGGAATTCAAGAAGGCATTAGAACTTGATCCTGATCTCCCCCCTATCCATGAAGGGTTGGGCTTGGTATATCTGGCTCAGGGACGCGCTCAGAATGCTCTAGCAGAAATCGAGCGAGAACAAATGGGCATGTGGCGCTTACAAGGACAGGCTGTCGCGTACTACGCACTTCGTCGGAAGAGGGAGTCAGACGCCGCTTTGAGCGAGTTAATTGCCAAATACCAATCGCAGTCAGCCTTCCAAATTGCCGAGGTTTATGCCTCTCGAAAGGAGCCCGACCAAGCTTTTAAGTGGTTGGACCGGGCCTATGTGCTGCACGACAGCGGAGTCGCCGAAACTAAACTCTCGTCTTTGCTAAAGAACCTGCGCGGCGACCCGCGCTACACCGCATTTTTGAAAAAGTTGCGACTGCCACTCTGAAGCCCCTCTCTCCAACCTGTGGGGTGAAATAGGAGCTTCTGGGCGGATGGTCGGCAGGTTATTAGCTCGTCCGTCGGATTAGTACTGATATACGCGCTTGTGGCCATCTCCCGTAACCTACCAGCAGCCGTTAGACAATCTCCGGATCGTTACCCCGCGAGCTGAAAGTTCTCCAAGTAATTGAGCCACTCCTGGAGAGGTCTCACGGTCGCCCGGGACAATGACCGCCCATTCCAGGTTCTCTCGAAACTCTTTCGACCTAATCTCCCACTGCCGGAACGACGACGACTTCGCCTCGCCAATTTGGACAATGGCCCACTGCCGCACCAGCGCCAGTGCGGTTGCCTCGTCAGGTAACGGTCCGGACAGAATGAAGTGGTTGTTTCCGTGTACCAGGATACCGACCATACGTTTTCAAGCCTCCAGGCGCGGGTCAGCAACCGGGTAACCGATTGCGAAATGGTAGACGACTTGCCCTAGCTCAGATGTGAGGCCCAGATATCGGTTCACTTCTTCATCAAAAAATGCTCCGATGCCTGTTGCTCCCAGTCCAAGAGCCTCGGCAGCGAGATACATTCGTTGTCCAATTGCTCCCGCCTCGAAATGCACGTATCGATAGCCGCGATCTCCGTACCTGCTGGCAGCATTCTCAAAATCGCCGATCATGGAAAATGCCACGCAGGCATTACCTGCCAGGTCTTGTCCCAAACTGAGGGCTGCCGCCACCAGGCGTTGGTCCCCTGGTTTGATTCTTTCCAACTCTGCATGCTCCGGCCAGAAGCGATAAACACCCGGCTCCAAGCCTTCGACGCGATGGACGTAAAGATAGAGTTGGACGTAACGATGTGCAGCGAAATCGGCGAACAGACGCTCTCTTGTGGTGGACAGGAGAGTCGCAAGTTGTGGGAAGGAGATCGACTCGCGCCCATCCTTGAAGTCAAGAGCAGAACGCCGTGTACGAACGACGTCACCGAAACTGTGGTTTGTGGAGACAGGAGGCGGCAGGCTGACTTCCCCGCGCCCGGATACCTTCGGCTCGCCAAGAGAGGGGATGGTGGATTCTGTGCTGAGCTTCGTGGCAGTGTGAATGCGCTCGATCAGAGGGTAAGTTTTTTGCTCCTCCGACAGTCGGTTGGGCTGGCCGCCAAACACAACCATCGCGTCTGCATTCAGCTTCTTCACCGGAATGGATGGGCCGTGAAGCCCGACGATTAACATGGGCCACTCATCCGCACTGAGGAGACACGATTCCGTCACCCTGTCATCCAAGAAATGCCCAATAGCAAAGCTCTCGCTTCCGAGAGATCGAGCCGCAAGCGTGAGAGCCTGCCAGGCATGTCCGATGTCGTGTAAGCAATACCGATAGGCCCGGTCCCTGTATTTCCATGCTTCGCGCCAAGCAATACTGGTCAGAACGAAAATGAGCGGGGCAGAGTTGTCGACAAGTTTCGCGCCAAAATCTCCGATGGCACGTTGTTCTGCCATGTGGGATGAGGGACGGTAATGATAAAGGCCATCGGACCAATCGACCAGACCTCGCGTGCAAAAGTGAAATTCGGTCGGATGGAGATTACCGGAAGAGGGATTGACGCGTAGAGAGTAGATAGCTCCAGTGGAGGGGACTCGCTTGGACGCGCTAATCGAGGCTGAATAAAACATCAACTGCGAAAGGAATTCCGCACCGTCCCTCGCCGGAGTATTTCCTGTTTTGCCCTCGAGTACTTCGAGAGCCAAAATCTGTGGAGCTGGCGGGTCGGCCGGCAAATCCACGACCGGAACGCCTTCATAAAGCCGAAACGGATTAGGCATATTGGCCCAATCGAGGTAGTGCTGAGTTCGTCGCAGCGACTCTGCACTGTGCTTCGTCAATTCATGATATTCGAGCCAAGTCATGTAGCGTGAATCCTGAGATCACCATGCGGGCAAGCCAGACATTTGAGTAATCGTTGATTTCAATTGTCAGCTAAAAGAGCGTATCAAATGATGGTTGCCGAACATGCCCGACTATAGGGTTACCTGACATTGTGGAGTTCAAAAAGTCGTGGGCCACAGCCACGCAAAAAGCGTCTTGTCCGGGACGGCTGTTTCACGATTTCCGCAGGACGTGCGCGCGGCGACTTCTCGCCGCCGGTGTTCCGCAAGTAGTCGCGCGCGAACTCACTGGGCATCGCACCTCAGCGATGTTCGACCGCTACGCAATTGTGTCGAGCACCGACGTGCTCGCGGCGCAGAAGAAAGTCTCGCTGTTCAGAAAACAGGCATAGTTCAGGCATAGTTGCCCCCAGAAGCAGAAAAGGCTTCCGGTTGGAGCGCCGGAAGCCTTTTGTTTTCTGTGCCGAATTGGTTGCGGGGGTCAGATTTGAACTGACGACCTTCGGGTTATGAGCCCGACGAGCTACCAGGCTGCTCCACCCCGCGTCATTGATACTACGCCTCTTGCTGCACTTGCGCAACTTCCACCGCGTCAGGTGGCCATTTAGGGCCCAAAATTCTTGCACGTTGACGTGCAAACTGTCCGAGATGCTCGGCCAAAACGTGAGCGCAGATGATGAGGCGATTGAAATCCTGCCGTGCCCTAAGAGTTTGGACACCCAAGCAACTGAACACCACAGTGACGCTAACGCGCTGCAAGCCTGGCACGGAACATTTTCATCGAGAAGAGAAGAACAATTTGATTATGCACTACGCAAAAAGCTCATTTGGTCAGTTCGCAGTGGTCTCGTGTTGCCGCCAACCAGGTCCTCGAAGTGCTCGTCCCGCTATCTGGCCGGTCAACCTGCCATCTTCGAATTCCAACTTACCATTCACGAAAACATATTTGACGCCTACGGCAAGTTGCGCCGGTTGCGCATAAGTAGCCGCATCCCTAATGGTGACCGGATCGAATACGGTGATATCTGCGAAATAGCCTTCCTTGAGCAGACCTCGATCTAGCAGACGCTCGCGTTGGGCCGGTAGAGATGTCATTTTGCGAATGCCTTGTTCCAGCGGAAGCAAGTGCTGGTCGCGGATGTAGCGTCCCAGGAATCGGGGCATGGCGCCGAAAGCGCGAGGGTGTGTGTGCGCTTCGTAAAGCGGCCCATCGAGCGACATTTCGCCGGCATCCAGGCAGAGACTGGTCCACGGTTGCTTTAATCCAAAGACCAGGTCGTTCTCGTTGGCCATGAAGTAGAGGGCCCCGGTTTGTCCTTTGTCCGCAATGATGAAATCAAAAAGCGTATCGAGCTGGGATTTCTTTTGTGCTTCCGCGATTTGCGCGATAGTTTTCCCGTCAAATTTCTTCAGCTCGGTATTCTCCACCCCAGCAACCATTACGCCAGCGCCTCCACCGGTATCGAAGAAAAGATTCTCCCAACCCTGATGGTCGGCGGCCATTTCTAATTTGATCTTCACGCGTATTGCTGGGTCGTGAAGGCGCTGCAAAAGTTTTTCCATTCCACCCTCGGCCACCCATGGTGGAAGACTGGAAGCCAGCGCCGTGCCGCCGGCGATGTACGGATACATGTCGGCCGTCACATCTTGCCCCGCATCTCGCGCGGTCTGGATTTGCGCGACGATTTTGTTCATGTTGCCCCAACGTGTTTTGCCGGAAACTTTTAGATGGAAAAGTTCAACCGGCAGCTGAGCTTCCTTGCCGATGCGCAAAGCTTCCGCAATTGCTTGCGGCTCGCTCTGGCCCTCGCTGCGCATGTGCGTCGCGTAAATGCCGCCATAGCTCGAGGCAACTTTCGCCAGCTCGATCAACTCTTCCGTTTTCGCATAATGTCCAGGAGGATAAATCAGAGCGCTCGATAGACCGAAAGCACCGTCCTGCATGGCTGCAGCGACAAGAGACTTCATTTTATCGAGCTCGGCGGGCGTGGGAGCTCGGTCGACTTCTCCGAGAACTGCTTCGCGTACTTGAGCGGCACCAACATACGTGCCGATATTTAATGGCGTCCCGGACTTTTCGAGGCGCTCGAAATAACCGTCAAGAGTGGTCCAGTCCACTTTTAATTTGTAATGGTCAAGAGCGGGCTGCAACGCAGCAAGGGTCAGTTCATTTTGCGGCGCGATCGACCCACCCTCGCCGGTAATCTCGGTGGTGATTCCTTGCGAAAGCTTGCTGAGCGAACGGTTATCGATGAGCAAAGGACCTTCCGATTGCCCCAGCATGTCGATGAATCCCGGTGAAATCACTAGTCCCTTGGCATCGATCACGCGGGTGGCACGAGCATTTTGCAAATTTCCGATAGCCACGATGCGGTCACCCCGAATTGCAATATCTCCAGAGACCCATGGGTTTCCGGATCCATCGATGATGTGGCCATTCTTGATGAGCACATCGAAATCACTACCGGTGGATGCAGTTCGCTGAGCCTGGGCCTTCGGTAACGGTGAATCGTAAGCGGCTGCAGCGATTTCCCCCAATGCTTCCCCGGCGATTTTTTGCGTGGCGTCCGGATCATCGAGCGGGACCGAAACCATGTTGACGTAAAGCGCCAGAATGAGGTGTTCTCCCCTGGCAGTGTCCATGTAGCCTGCGAGACCCTTACCGGTCACCATCATCTTTTTATTTAATGCGTCATACAGGTTGTACGTTCCCGTTTTTGCGTGCACGTGTCCGGCTGCAGGCGAATTCACCTGTATTTTGACCAACGTCCCATCTTTTCCAAGGATCGGCATCCCCCGGTAAAAATCGTTGTAGTCTTTCTGCTTAGACATATAGAGAAGGTATTGCACCATGAAGTCCGGCGAAAGATAGGCATTGCCACCGGCGCCGTCACTTTGCGCTGCGCCGCGGAGATCCAGACCCGCCTTGGTAAGAAAATCATGTTCGACATCGAAACCAGTCTGTTCGATGTCCGCGTCTTTGTGGGCGACCAGGGCCCCAAGAAGAAACGGCATCGAGCTGGCATGCACGTTCTGGCTGACCTTCAGCGTGATTTTTACCTCCTCTTTCAATGGCGGCGAAACGTGCTCCGCCACCACATTTTCCGGTGTGTAGTTCTTGGCCAGCGCTTTGAAGTCGAGCTGTTCCGCAGGAGCGGCGAGCGCTGCGGATATGCCCTGGTCCTTCAGAGCTTCCCTGAGTACGGTTGCAGCAAAACGGCTCGGCTCTGGAACAACGAAGGAGGCCATGACAGGCTTTCCATCGGAAGGGAAGTTGCCGGTGAGAGATACGGTTCGTGAGCCGTCAGCATTAAGTTTATCGTCACCATATTCGACGGAGGCTTTGGACCCGGCCTTTCCTGTGGTCGCCTCGTTGATGATAGTGATGTAGCCAGTTTGCGGCGCGATCTTTAATTGCACAGGAGATTTGTCAGTTGCGCCCGGACTAACGATCACATCGATGATGTTGTCGTTGACCACGACTGGAGAAACGACTACACCGGTGCCCAATTCGCGGTAGCCTTCGGGGAAAAGCGAAGCATCCACGAGTACTCGCCCCTTGATTCGCTTGATGCCTTTGGCCGCAATCTGTTTGGCAAAATCTCGTATGACCGCCAGCGGATCGCCCGGCAATCCCTTGCTGTCAGGTCCGCCGTACGAGTGATCCTCGTCCTCAAAGATGAGCGTGTCGTCGGGCTGGACGCGATTCGACAAATCCAGATCGCCGCTCGCGAGCAGTATCAGATCACCTTGCAGTGTCCCATCTTTCCCGATCGG
>DASYJM010000160.1:0-29899 GCA_035996445.1 Candidatus Acidiferrum sp.
GGGGCTTTTTGTTTCTCACGAGTCTACCAGCGTTGGTTTTTTCTTTCCCCCGCCGTGAAATCCTAACGGCCCCTTCGTCATGTGTGGCCTCGTAGCCCTTGTAAACTTTTGTTCCCACAGGCCGCGACCTGAGAGGGGGCTTCTTTGGAATGGGCGGGAGCTTCGCTGTGTTGGTAGCCTTCGCCTTGAATGAATCGAACAGTTCCTGCCGTCTCACAATACCAATCATTTGTTGGTCAGTGATGCTTTGCGTTGTGCCGTCTGGCATTGTCAGCAAACAATTACCGCTAAGCGACGTTCTCGCATTGATGAAACCATTCACCGCGTTTTTGACGTTGTCCGAGAATGCAATATTTTTCCAAATTACAAGCCCGACGGCCTTATTTTGTCCAAATAAAAACAGCGGTGCACCTGAGTTTCCTGGGTTAAAGGCACCATTGACCACAAGGTGCATCACTTGGAAACTTCGGTCGGTTCGTGGAACGTCACACGCATCTACCGGTGGTCTAGCTTTGTAATATCCCGAAACATAGCCGACACTGATGATGGGAGCGGGGCCGTTATAAATCAGCGGAAAGCCCCAAGTGTTAACGCGTTCTGCAATTTTGACAGTTGAGTCGAGCGCAAGTTCTAGGCCGCCCTTCAACCGGACATATCATGTGCTAACGACACGCTGAAAATCTTTAGTTGCCCGTTCTTGCAAGAGGCTCCTAGAATGCACCCAGATCCGGCCCACCCTGCACCCACGGAGGAGCATCCAATGAGCATCGATCAAGATAAACTCCATGAATTTCTGGGCAAGGCCATTGTTGATTTTGGCGCCACTTTTAACGCCGCACTGATTCGCATCGGAGACAGGTTGGGCCTCTATAAAGCACTCGCAAAAGGCGGACCGCAAACGCCCGCCCAACTCGCCACGGCCACCGGCACATCGGAGCGTTACATTCGCGAATGGCTCAGTGAGCAGGCTGCCGGTGGATACATCACCTACGACGCCAAAAAAGGAACCTTCCATCTAAGTGAAGAGCAAGCATTTGCCATGGCCGACGAATCCAGCCCCGTATTCCTGCCCGGCGCTTTTCAAGTGGCCCTCGCGGCAACAAAAGCGGAAGAGCAGATCGCCGAGCGATTCAAGACCGGCGAAGGCATGGGTTGGCACGAACATCACCATGAACTTTTTGTCGGCACCGAACGATTTTTTCGTCCCGGCTACGCTGCGAATCTGATCAGTACCTGGATACCATCGCTGGCAGGCGTGGAAGAAAAACTAAAAAAAGGTGCCCGGGTAGCGGACGTCGGATGCGGACTTGGCGCATCCACGATTCTGATGGCCAAGTCGTATCCCAATTCTGAATTTGTAGGATTCGACTATCATGAGAAATCCATTGAGACCGCGAAACAACGCGCCAAAGATGCGCAGGTTGCCGAACGCATCCGTTTCGAGGTTTCCAGCGCCAAGTCATACCCCGGCACGGATTATGATTTTGTAACCTTTTTTGATTGCTTGCACGACATGGGTGATCCCGTGGGCGCTTCCTCCCACGTCCGCGCCAGCCTAAGAAAAGACGGTACCTGGATGATCGTGGAGCCTTTTGCCGGCGATAGGCTCGAGGACAATTTGAATCCCATTGGCCGGGCCTTTTACGGAGCGTCCACGCTACTTTGCACGCCGGCTTCGCTTTCGCAAGAAGTAGGATTGGCGCTGGGAGCCCAGGCCGGTGAGAAGCGTTTGCGCGAGGTGGTCACCTCTGGAGGGTTTTCGCATTTCCGGCGCGCCACACAAACGCCGTTCAATTTGATTTTTGAAGCGCGGCCATGAATCGGCCCTTTACCGGCTGAACTCTAACGTAGATTAAGCCCGCCGCAGAACGATGAGTGTAATCTCCGGCGGTACGCCAATGCGCACCGGAGCCCCCACTGTTCCAAGACCTCGATTGACGTAAAGGGAAGCCATTCCCGCGACGTTTACCACTGCCGGAACCGGCCTAATCCTGGGAGCCTCTGCGTAGCGATCCACGCGAGAATATCGAGGAGTATCCAGGGATGGCGCCAACAGCGGCCGTTGATAAAGTCCCGCGATGTAATCAGTGATAAACCGCGCTGGGCTGAGCCGGTGATCGAGAATTTCTACCTGAATCTGCCCGCCATGCGTGTGGCCTGCCAGCGAAAGTTCGATACCCAGTTCCGCCGCCCGCGGAAAAGAATTGGGATTGTGTGAAAGCAGAATATTGGTCATATCCCGGCGAACCAGCTTCTCGACATTTGTGAGCGTTTGTTTTTTGTGGCCTTCGAGGGTGCGTTCACGCTGGTAATCGACGCCCATCAGGTTGAATTGTGCGCCGTTAAAAGCAAGTTGCGCGTTCTCCCCGCGTAACAGCTTCATTCCCGCCTGCGCAAATAAAGATTGCGCCAGGTCTTCGACGCGCGCGTAAATTTCATGGTTGCCATTGCAACCAAAGGTGCCGAGCGGTACGCGCAATTGGCGAATTTCTTCAATGCAATCCGGCAGCGGGTCACTCGCGCCGGTGATGAAATCGCCGGTTACTACCGCGAGGTGCGCGCCAAGTTCGTTGGCCATTTCTACGGCGCGCCGTACCTGCGAAGGAGGCATGCAGCCGCTAAGATGAATGTCACTGATCTGCACGATGGATAAGCCATCCAGCGCAGGATTCAGGTTGGAGATGGGAATTTCCTGGCGGTGCACCTGATACTTAAGACGCTCAGCCGCGTAACCGTACATCGCACCGAGGAATGGCGCTGCTCCCGCAGCTGCAGTAGCGGCGCGGAAAAAATAACGCCGCCCCGGATCGCGGAGCTGTTCCACACTCGCGGCGCTCGCGAGACTAACGTCAGCTTGCACTGCCGCAGCGGCCGGTTGCGGATGCGCCTTCTTGCGAATTCGGGACCACAAAAGATCCAAGCCGCGCACAAGTTTTACCGCCACGAAGCCAAAAACTGCGCTGAAAAACCACAAGCCAACCAGCGCCGAAACGACTGTTCCCCGCGGTATGAGGTGATGGTGATCCATGCGAACGCCATCTATAAAGGCGCAGATAACCAGAAATATCATGGCGAGCCACAACAGGCGTGCCGCTACGCGCAGCCACTGGCTGCGAAAATTGGCCGTGGCGCGCCAGATGGCCCGGTGCCAAAAGCGCTGTGAAAAGAAAAATAGCGACAAAATCCCCACAATGATGACAAAACGAACCACAAAGAAAGCCCAGTTCACAAAAGATTCCTCAGCTACCAAATCCAATTGTAACACGCCGGTTTTAGCTGATTTGGAATGGGATCCGCAGTTGTTTCAGGAGTAAGATGTGGGGCCAAAGCCGAGCATCCCGGCTAGGTTCTTGCTGAAAAACGGAGGAGATGAATGACAAGAATAATCAAGACCGCGATTGTGTTGTTAGTGGTTACGGGGTTGTGTGCATGGCCGTCACGCGCCCGGCAGACGCAACAAAAAAGTGATGCTTCGAAAGCCATGCCCAGCAGTTCACAGATTGTTTTAGCGCAGTGGAATGAAATAGGACGAAAATTGACTGCCATGGCGGAGGATTTTCCCGACAGCAAATACGATTTCAAGCCTACCCCAGAGGTGCGCAGTTTCGCTGAGCAACTGCTCCACGCAGCAGGATCGATGGAATACTTTACGGCCCCGGTTCAGGGGAAAAAGCCAGGAAGTGAAGATCCCCCGCGTGCCACCTACAAAACCAAGGCGGACGTTGTGGCGTTTGTGAAAAAAGAGGTCGAGGACGGTGCTGCCGCGATCAAGGCAAAAGGCGATAAGGGCATGGCTGACTTGATTGCCGATCCAGAAAGCAAACAGCAGATGCACGTCTCCGATCTGGCCTATGGTCTAATCGAGCATTCTGGTGAGCACTATGGACAATTGGTGATTTATTACCGCTTGTCTGGATTAGTGCCGCCAGAATCGCGCCCAAAAAAGTAGCGCGAGAAAACTTTGCAACAAGCTAAACGGGTTCGATGATGTGTCGAGTCCGTTTGTTTTTTCAGCTTCTGTTCTACGCGGGCGCGGCGGCGCCAGCGACGCGGTTCTGTAGCAAAACGGTTAACTGCGCCGCGTCCGTCGCGGGCGGCAAACAAGTTTGACCGGCGCATACAATCGCGAGCGGTTTATCAGCGGGGAGATGCGGAAGTGTTTCTTTCAAGGCACCTGCCAGAGCTGCGAGTTTTGTTCCCGGAGTTACCCACAGAACGGCTTTGCCGAAGCGAAATACACGATGCGCGGCCAATTCAAGCGATTGCGCTACCCAATCGTCCGCTGCGCCGGTGATGACAATTTGCAGTGGGTGATGCGCAAAAAGCGTAGCCGCAAGTCCATAGGTTGCCGCGAACAAGCCGTACCGCGGCGCAATACCCGCAAAGGCCTCCAGAGTCTTTTGCGCGGCGCTCCTATACACTTCTTCGCCGCTGAAGGATTGAAGACGAATCAGTGCGATGGCCGCCACGGAATTGGTACCGGGTGTCGGTGAATCCTGAAAAGGTTTTCGCCGGACATCCAAGCCGCCCATGGGTACGGCATCCTTCGGACGATCAAAAAAACCTCCGCCATCGGGATCCCCATACCGTGCGATAGCCAGGTCCATAGTTTTTTTCACAGCCTCGAAATAGCGCGGATCCAGTGTGGTTTCGTACGCGTCCAGCAACGCCAGCACACCAAAAATCTGATCGTCGAGTGAGCCATCCAGCGCCGGCCCGCCGACGCGGTGAGCAAAACCACGCGATTCGTTCCACGCTTCCTTGAGCATGCGTTCCAGAGTTTTCAGCGCAAACCGCCGGCAGCTCTCAGCTACCAGGTCATCCAAAACGCGAGCCGCCTCGAGATAAGCGGATATAAACATGGCGTTCCAGGAAACATACATGGTCTGGTCTACGTAAGGTGTCGGACGTAGCAGGCGAGCGGCAAGCATTTTTCCTTTTGCCACTTCGATGGCGGCTGCGACCGCTTGTTCTTCCAATCCCAACAGCGCAGCGATGTCTCCCGCGTCGCGGGCAATCCACAAAACATTCTTAGCGGGATTGTGGTGCATCTCGCCGTGCGCTTCCACGTCGAAATGAAGTTCCATGACGCGGGCTTCCTGTGGACTTAACGCGGCCTGTAGCTCCTCCAGCGTCCACGTAAAGTAATCGCCGTCGTCGTCCAGCGAATAATCGGCGTCCTGGCTCGCGTAAAAACCGCCATTTTCCTGATCAGATAAATCTTCATTGACCCACGCAATGATGCCTTCGGCAGTCCGTCGCAGAAACGGATTCTGCGTAATCTGCCAGCCATGCAGATAATTTCGCAGCAGCTCGGAATTGTCGTAGCTCATTTTTTCGAAATGCGGCACCAGCCACCGTTCATCCACCGAGTATCGATGAAAGCCTCCGGCGAGCTGATCATAGACGCCGCCGCGTGCCATCTTTACCAGCGTGCTTTCAGCCATAGCCAGCAAATGTTTTTCGCCAGTTTGCTGAAAGCGTTCCAAAATCAGATCCATTGCCGAAGCGTGAGGAAATTTCGGCGCGCTACCGAAGCCGCCATTCTTAATGTCGAAGAGCTGCGTGATGGATGCGATTTGCGTTTCCACCACCGCCGGATCAAATGCAGCGCGAGCACCGGTGAATACTTCGGCTTGCGCCACCGCCTCCGCAAGCGAACTGGCGGCTCGCTCCAGTTCAGCGCGTTTGCTGCGGTACGATTCGGCCACCGCGAGAAGAACGCGCCGGAATCCGGGGCGGCCCATATGATCCTCAGGCGGAAAATACGTGCCGCCAAAAAACGGACGGCCATCCGGCAGCAAAAATCCAGTTAGCGGCCAACCGCCCTGACCGGAGATGGAACTGATAGCCGACTGGTAACGCGAATCGACGTCAGGCCGCTCGTCGCGATCCACTTTCACCGCGATGAAATTGTCGCTGATGATTTTGGCGATGTCCGGATTTTCGTAGGATTCACGGTCGATAACATGGCACCAGTGGCACCACACCGCGCCAATATCCAGCAGCATCGGTTTGTCATCAGCTTTGGCGCGTTCGAATGCTGCCTCGCCCCACTCGTACCAATCGATGGGTTGATGCGCGGCGGAGCGCAGATAGGGACTGGCGGAATCTTTCAGGCGATTTTCGGGATGTGTCGGCAAGAAATTCCTTTTAGCGAAGAGATTTGCCAGTTTTTATGGCGTTTGCGCAGGCGCTTACTGGTCCGCTTACTGAACGATGTCACTCGAACCAAGATCACGCGGGTCGAGAGGCTTGCGGCCCGAAAAGCCTTCATCCTGCCGGTGATAAAACCGAATACGGTCTTCGCCCAGTTTCCAGCACAGATAAACATTCTGATTATCGATAATGGCTGGAAAATCCAATAACCCCACATCGAGATCTTTAATCACGCAGCCCGTTTCAATAATTTGCGTGAGCGCGGAATTAAACGTCTCCGCCAGTTGATCATGCTGCAAACGTACCGCGGCAAGTTTTTCGTACGGCACGATCACGCCGCCCATCATCGCGATGCGTGACGAAACCGCGGACAAATCGCTTTCCAGGCCGGCGAGCTTCTTACGGCAACCCATCGCTTCCACCAACACGGGTTCAATTTCCTTGCGAGCTCGTTCCGCTTCCGTAAGTGTGAAGAGACGTCGCGGCGGTTCTGGCGTTTCGTCTTGATCTCGGTCGTCGTCGTCTTCGTCTGCCATTTGGGAGCCTTGTTGAGTGTTTGACTGGTATCTAGTGTGATGCCGAAAAGCGGCAACTAAGTTCAAAAAACGCGACCCCCACCGTAGCCTACACCCAAAAAGATATCGGGCCACGGTAAATACTCGCCGTGCAGTTAGCCGCCGATGAAGACCATGGAGCGACTCGGAGGGTGGAAGTCCGCTTCGTTGATCCGATGGCCTGCTTCCTTTTCCATGACCACCGAAGTTACATAAGTCTCGAGATCTTCGTCGCTCACACCCTCGCGCAAAAGCGACCGCAGATCATGATCTTCCTTACTGAATAAGCAGGTTCTAATTTTCCCGTCCGCGGTCAGCCGTATGCGCGAGCAGTGCCCGCAGAATGGTTGGGTCACCGGAGCGATTAGTCCGATTTCGCCAGGTGTGCCGTCGACAAAGCGGTATTTTCGCGCCGTCTCACTGTAATGGTGAGGAATTTCTTCCAGCGGCCATCTTGAGTGAATGCGACCGTAAACTTCGACAGCCGGCACCACCAGGCCGCGGTTCCAGTGATGATCGGCGTCTAGCGGCATGAACTCGATAAACCGCATAATCAGGCCCCGCTCGCGCGCGAAGCTAGCGAAATCTTCCACTTCGTCGTCGTTAATCCCGCGGACCAGAACAGCATTTACTTTTGCCGGCGCGAGGGCCGACGCTTGCGCCACCTCAATGCTGTTCATCACCGACGCAAACGATTTAGTGCGGGTGATGCGCTCGAATTTTGCCGCATCCAGGGAATCGAGGCTAATATTGAGACGCTGCAAGCCGGCGGAAACCAGGCGCGCGCAACGTTCCGATAGCAGATGACCATTCGTGGTCATGGAAATATCTTCGACACCCAGGTCTCGAAGGTGCGATATGAACTCTTCCACGCCGGGCCGCACCAGCGGCTCGCCACCAGTAACACGCATTTTGCGGATACCCAGGCTCTTAAAAATACCCGCGACCCGATAAAGCTCCGGCCAAGACAATATTTTGTCGTGATCGCGATAGTTTTCCGGGTCCGCCGAGCGGCAGTACACGCAGCGAAAATTACAACGGTCCGTGACGGAGATCCGCAGATCGGTGATTTGCCTTCCGAATTTGTCGTGAAGCGCCATGTTCATCCAAGGAGCCCAAAAAATCAAAAAACCCGATTCGGTAAATGGAATCGGGCGCCGTCCGAAATCAGATTCGGAGAAGAGCTCCTTTCCAAGTACCGGGAGGCCCGGGCGTTTCCACCCGAACCCTGAGCGATCAGTCGCCGAAACGAGGCATGCGGCGCGAATCACGTCGTCCCTGGCGCCATCGGTTTTTTCTCCGTTTAGGCGGCAGGGATCGGAGTTACAGCACTAGTCTAATCCTCTCGCGGGCACATCGCAATTCGGGTGTGGTAGAGTTCTGCCCACACCATGCGCATCTTCGTTTTGGGAGCCGGAGCCACCGGCTCACTCCTTGCACAGCTGCTCGAGCGTCAGGGACATGACGTTTGGTGCGGTGACCGCGACCTCGCTCGCGCGCGTAGATTCCTCGGCAGGAAAAGCACCATTCCCGTTACTGAAGTGAACGCCCGTAATTTACTGGGTATTGTTCGTGCGGCGCGGGGCTGTCAACTCATCGTCAACGCTTCAGCTTCTGTTTTTAACCAGATCGTCATGCGTGCGGCGCTCCGATTGCGCGCGCATTACCTGGATTTGAGTTCGCACCTAACACGCAATCCCTTCAAATCCGAGCAATTCGCGTTCGCCAAACGCTTTGAAGCAAAGAACCGCACCGCCCTGATCAACACCGGAGCCGCGCCAGGGCTGACAAATTTACTTGTAAAGCGCGCCACGGAAGCGCTCCATGAGGTGGAATCGGTACAGATTCGCTTGTACGAGAGCACCGAAAGCCGTGACCCTATTTCGCAATGGTCGCCGGAAGTCTCATTTGACGAGGCTATCTCCAATCCGCGCGTTTACCGCAATGGAAAATTCCTGATGCAGAAGCGCTTCGCGGAGCTGGAGAAATTCAGATTCCCTGAGCCCATTGGAAACGCCATCGTGGTATTAGCCGCGCAAGACGAAGTGACCACCCTCCCCTACTTTATTCCCATGCGAAATATGGACGTGAAAATTGGCGGAAACGAATTTGACCGCCTGCGCCGTTGGTACAAACAAGGCAAATTATCGAAATCGCGCGGGCTGCAGAAGAAAAACTTCCCGCAGACGTCTTCGCCGCGCATGATCGCCAAATTGATTCGCCAGGGTGTTTTGCAAAATGCTCGGTTCGCGGCGACGGTGCTGGTCAGCGGCATCAAGCGTGGCAAAAAAGAAGACCAGCACTTGTTGATTCGAACCGATTGCATGTTCCCAACGCTCTATCAGATAAGGCAACAGGGTCGCTTCACTACACCGGTGGCCTACGCGACCGCGCACGTGGCCGCCTTGTTTATCAAGTTTTTCCCGCGAGATTTGGCTGGCGTGTTTGCCCCTGAAATGCTCCCGCTGGAGATCCGGCGGGCCATCGTGGCCGGGATTCGCGCACACAGTGTGAGAATCACGCACAAGACCACCGTTGTACGTCGTGCCAGCGAGGACGACGAAGAGATTTGACGCTTCGGTGTTTCTACCCCTTTTTCCCGTAGCCCAATTGAATCAGCGCCAGAGAACCTTTCCGCGTTCACGGGTAGTCGGTTAGTTTCCGAAGCGCTGATCAGCGTGAAGGGAACTTGACTATGATCTACAGCGACCACAACAAAGGGCAGAAATTAATGCGTATTCCTTACATTATCTTGGTGCTGTCGGTCTTGCTCGCGTCCGTGCCACGTATAGTGGCGCAAGAAGTTCCGGATGTCTTGCCCAAGGTGGTTCAGCACTCGGAACCGATTTATCCGCCGCTCGCACGGCAAACACGAAGCCAAGGGGAAGTGCGCGTCAAAGTCACGACCGATGGCGAATCGGTGCGCACTGCCGAGGCTGAGGCAGGTCATCCGTTGCTCCGAGGAGCTGTCGAAGACGATGTTAGGACTTGGAAATTTGTTACCCACACCCCTGGCAGTTTCCACGTGACATTCCGATACAAACTCATGTCAGGCAACGAGGATGTGGAATTTTTGGAGTCACCTGCCATCGTTGAAATATTGATAGCTCCGCAGGAGGTCATTATCGAATACGCTTGACTGAGTCTCGGAACGTGGAACGTAAAATTGAAGAGTGCGCATGGTGAAATGTCCCGAGTATGCAAGCTGATTTATTCTGGCCCAAAGGGCGAGTGGCTGGACGGCAATGCTAAGGGCCCGAAGGATGAAAGTGAACTCGATTTTGGTCACAAGGACGGGAATTTTCTGGTTTTTAGCCTAAAGCTTACGCAACCGGACGGACAAAGCGTGAAAACATTCTTGGTTGGGAAAATGAACGAGCACGAAATAGTCGGTACGTTTGTGGGCAATGTCGGAATTACCGGTGAGTGGACGGCTGTTCGCGTAAGCAATCGCCCTAAGTCCCGATAAGTTTGAATGTATAAGTCGCGTAATCGGAAACTGACCAACCACTCTTTCAGACACTCAGTTGCGGCACCCTAAGGGCGGTGCGATACTTCTTGTTCGCATCAGGCAGACGGCTCCGTCCGCTATGCGAGCGTTCTGAGGGGGGAATTATGGCGTTCCGGGATAAGTGGATCGAGAAGCGCGAGAGCGAACAGTCGTCGGCCAACGGCAACCGCAATATGTCCCAGATGCACTGGGCGCGCCGCGGGGTAATCACCGAAGAGATGCGCTTTGTAGCAGGCCGGGAAAAGATTGACCCGGAGCTGATTCGCAGCGAAATCGCTCTTGGCCGCCTGATTATTCCAGCCAATGTGCACCACCGCAACCTGGAACCGATGGGCATCGGCATCGCTACCAAATGCAAGATCAACGCCAACATCGGCAACTCCGCCACTACCTCCAACATTGACGAGGAATTGAAAAAGTTGCACCACGCCGTGCACTATGGCGCGGACACCGTGATGGATCTTTCCACCGGCGGCGACATCCCCAAAATCCGCAAAGCCATTATCGAAGCTTCTCCCGTGCCGGTTGGAACCGTGCCCGTTTATGAAGCCATTTCCCGCGTGCGCCGTCCCGAGGACCTGACCCTCGGGTTGATGCTGGAAGTCATCGAAGAGCAGGCCGAGCAAGGAGTGGACTACATGACCATCCATGCCGGAGTGCTGCGCGAACATGTTCCGCTGGTACGCAAGAGAATTACTGGAATCGTAAGCCGCGGCGGTTCGCTGATGGCCCACTGGATGGAGCATCACAAGAAACAGAATTTCCTGTACGAGAATATTGAAGATATCTGCAAAATTTTTAAGAAACACGACGTAAGCTTTTCCTTCGGCGACGGCTTGCGCCCCGGCTGCATCGCAGACGCCAGCGACGAAGCGCAATTCGCCGAATTGAAAGTGCTTGGCGAGCTGACCACTAGGGCCTGGGAACATGAAGTTCAGGTGATGATCGAAGGCCCCGGACACGTGCCGCTGGACAAGATCAAAGAGCAGGTCGATAAGGAAATGGAATGGTGCCACGAAGCGCCCTTCTATACGCTCGGCCCGCTGGTGATTGACATCGCGCCAGGATATGACCACATCACCAGCGCCATCGGCGCCGCCATGATCGGATGGCACGGCGCGTCGATGCTCTGTTATGTGACGCCCAAAGAACATCTGGGGCTGCCAAATCCGGAAGACGTAAAGCAAGGAGTGATCGCCTACAAAATTGCGGCCCATGCGGCTGACGTCGCACGCCACCGGCCGGGCGCTCGGGATCGCGACGACGCCCTAAGCTATGCCAGGTTCCTGTTCGACTGGAATAAACAATTCGAACTTTCGCTCGATCCGCCCACCGCCCGGGCCATGCATGACGAATCGTTACCCGACGATTTTTATAAGGAAGCGAAGTTCTGCTCCATGTGCGGGCCAAAATTCTGCTCCATGAACATCACTCAACTGGCGGACGCCGAAGCCGGCCACGACCAGTCCGAGCGCAAGCAAAAATTTGTCGAATTGCTCGCCAAAGTGCAGGCCGCCAGCTAGGCACAGGTCAAGAAGCACCGCCCATTTCTGATCATCTGCATGAGCTGTTAATACCGTGGCCGTAGCGCTCTAGCTCTCTAACCATCTAGCAAATGGTTACCATTTCGAACCAGATCCTGCAGCGCAGAACTCCTGTCCAAGCGCACTGCTAGAATAAACCGAACGGTTTCCCTCGCACATTAGGTGGCACCAAATGCCCAGGCCCGCATTAATGGAACATGAATTGTGTATGAATGATGCCACTGCGCAGGACTTGCAAGTGCTTGTGGTCGACGATTCACCCGTGTACCGCAAGCTAGTCGAGCATGCGTTAGAAGGCAATCCATACTCCCTCATGTTCGCCAAGAGCGGACAGGAAGCGCTGGATTTATTTGCGCGCAATCTCCCTGCAATCGTCATTACCGATTGGATGATGCCCGACCTCTCCGGTCTGGAACTCTGCCAGCGACTACGCGCCGATGTACACCGCGGCTATACCTACATCATTTTGCTCACCAGCATCGCGGAGAAAGACAACGTCGTTAAAGGACTGGCCGCAGGTGCTGACGATTATTTAACAAAACCGTTCGATCCCGGTGAGTTGCTGGCGCGCATCGGCGTGGGACGCCGAATTATTGACCTCCACCGCCAGATCGATGCCAAGAACAAACTTTTGGAAGAGATGGCGCACAGCGACCCGCTTACCGGATTGCCGAACCGGCGCGCCATCGAAGATTGGGCTGCGCGGCAATTGCGGGGAGCCGCTCGTCACGGATTCCCTTACTGGGTGATCCTCACGGACCTCGATTCATTTAAGAGCATCAACGATACGCACGGCCACGCTGGCGGCGACATATTGCTAAAAGAATTCAGCGACATTCTGAAAAGCTTTACTCGTGCATCTGATATTTGCGGCCGCATGGGCGGCGATGAGTTTTTAATGGTGATCACCCATGTGGAGGCCGACGGCTTATACAAAACCGTCGAACGCTTACGCGAAAAATTGGTGGAGCACCAGTTCGAGATAGGCAACGAAAAAGTCACCATAACCGCCAGCTTCGGAATCGTGGGCTTTAGTGGCAAGGACACCCTCGATTTTACGACGCTGGTGCGCCGTGCCGACAAAGCCCTATATGCGGCGAAACGTGCAGGCCGCAATCTCATCAGGACGGACTCCGAGTAAGCTCGGATAGTTTTGAGTCTGCTAGTTACACACACCACTGCCACAATCCTTTGAAAGGTTTTCTCCCCTTTTTGGTCCTCCACGATCTACTAGCAACGGCAAGTTCCTGTGGATACCATATCTAGTGATGTTTAGGAGTATCCATGGCATTTGTGCGCGTAGCGAAGGCCACCGACATCGCTTCGGGCCAAATACGCGAAATACGTCTGGAAGGAATGACAATTGCCTTGGCCAACGTAGAGGGCCAATTCCACGCTATTAGCAATACCTGCCTTCACCGGGGCGGACCACTGGGCCAGGGGTCGCTGCAAGGAAACGTGGTTACCTGTCCCTGGCATGGGTGGAGCTTCGACGTAACCTCCGGGAGCGTGACCCCCAACCAAACCCCGGGAGTCGCGTGTTACCCCGTTCAGCTACGCGGCGAAGACGTCTACGTGGACACCGCCGTTCCTCGATAACTCCGTATCTCCAAGAAAACAAGTACCATAAGTAACCGTACGCAATAGCGATATTTATGACCCTGTCCATTACGCAGATTTAATTCTCCCGTACCCGGCTAACCCTCATATTTTGTTTCGCTTTTTGGCTCCTGCCGTGTATATTGCTGCCCGACTCGAAGTCTCGATGGCAATTCCGACCTCGCAACGACATTACTGGATCTTCGGCGCTGACCCTCACCACTACCACTGGGACACGCTGTTCGTGAAGGGTAAGGAGATGTGGCACGGCGCCGGTTCCAAACCTGACGCCATTCGCGCGCTGAAGCAGGTGCGCAAGGGCGACCGGGTGCTGTGTTACCACTCTGCCCCGGAGCGTTCTCTCTACTCCATCGCCGAAATTACCCGCGACCCTTACCCTGATCCGCACGATCGTAAAGAGAAGAACCTGGTGGCGGACCTGCGCGCCTTTGATAAGCTCCCCAGGCAGATTACCCTCGCGGAAATGCGGGCCAACCCAGCGCTAAAAAAAGTAAAATTGCTCAAGAATGTGCGCCTGGTGGTTTCCTCCATCACGGAATCTGAATACCAGGAAATATTGCGAATGGCCGGAATCGTAGCCACACCGGGGATACCGCTGCCCTGAACCGGCACGATTGATTTTGCGCTGGTCGCTACCAGTGCCCATTGATCCGTCAGGTTGATTCATGTCCTTGTTCCGCACAGGCGTATTGATCGTTATTGTCGCTGCGTTTATGACCATCTCTCCGGAAATTTCACGACAAGCCTCAATGTTGGAGGGCATACCCGGCGGAAAAACGCACGTGCTCGATCTCAGCTACGCAATCAACGACAAGCTGGTGCCCTGGCCGGGCGACGAAAAATATTTTGAAGCCAAAATTAATGCCACCATCGAAAAAAATGGCTACTTCACGCGCAGTTTTTGGATGCTGGAGCATTACGGCACGCATCTGGATGCGCCGGCGCACTTCCCTCCAGGCCAAGCCACGATAGATCAAATCCCGGCAAATAAGTTTTTCGGCCCCGCGGTGCTTCTGGATGTCCGCGACGAGGCCTCCAAAGACGCGGATTATCGGCTACCAGTGAGGCAGATCGAAAAATGGGAACACGCCCACGGACGCATACCGCCAGGCGCCATTGTGTTGTTGCGCACCGGTTGGGCCTCGCGCTGGCCCGACGCCGAGCGATATCGCAATCAGGATAAACAGGGAAAAATGCATTTTCCCGGTTTCTCCACCGAGGCTGCCAAAATCCTGATCGACCGCAGTATAAGCGGATTGGGCTGCGACACGTTAAGCGTGGATTATGGAGCGTCCGAAGATTTCAGCGTTCATCATTTAGCGCTCGGAGCCGGTCTCTATCACCTCGAAAATTTACCGGATTTAAGTAAAGTTCCCGAAGCGGGCGCGTTTTTGGTTGTGGCACCCATCAAACTGGAAGGCGGGTCCGGCGGGCCGGTGCGCGTTTTCGCGCTATTGCCTTGAAATCTGCCGTCAACGCCGAGCTCGATTACCGACGGTTCAGCAACATTTTGTCGGCTTTATACGTCTGATGGAAGAGCGTCCTGCGTAAGGGTGATTCATGAAAAACAATTGGTTACGGATGGCCACGTTCGCGATGGTGTATGTCGCGTGCCTTGGTTGTGTTGGCACGCCCGCGCTTGCCCAGCAGTTCCCGGTGACGGAACGCATCCTTAAAAATGGGATGAAAGTCCTGGTGCAAAGCGATCACAGCATTCCCAACGTGGCGCTCTACATTTTTTATCGCATCGGATCGCGCAATGAGCGGCCCGGCACCACCGGGATATCTCACTTTTTTGAACACATGATGTTTAACGGCGCCAAAAAATATGGCCCAGGCGAACTCGACAAAGTTATGGAGGCGAACGGCGGTTCGAACAACGCCTACACCAGTCAGAACGTCACCGTATATCAGGATTGGTTCCCGCGCTCGGCAATGCCGCTCATTTTCGATATCGAGGCGGATCGCATCCAGAACTTAAATTTCGATCCGCAGAAGATCGAGTCCGAGCGAAAAGTGGTGGCCTCTGAGCGCCGCTCCAGCGTGGATAACGACAACGGAGGGTTACTGGACGAGCAATTGTGGGCGACTGCCTTCATCGCCCATTCCTACCAGTGGCCCGTGATCGGATGGATGAGTGATATCGAGCACTGGACCATCGATGACCTCAAGCATCACTTTGCCATGGGCTATTCGCCCAGCAACGCCACCATGGTGGTGGTCGGCGACGTCACCCCCGAGGAAATTTTCCAACTCTGCGAAAAAACGATTGAGCCCATTCCTCCCCATGCGCCACCTCCGCCGGTGATCACCGCGGAACCCCCGCAACTTGGCGAACGGCGCCTGGTGGTGCACAAACAAGCGGAGTTGCCGCTGTTGATGATTGCTTACCACGTGCCACAGACCAATCATCCGGACTTTTACGCCACAAATATTTTGCGCACTATTTTGTTCCAGGGCGAAAGTTCGCGGATGTATCAACGCCTTGTCGATAAGGATCAGATCGCGCTGGATGTTTCCTCCTCCGTCGAGCCGGCCTTCGATCCCACCATAGCCATCATCGTGGCCCAGCCAAAACAAGCCGTCGATCCGGAGAAATGCGAAAAGGCCATTTATGAGGAGCTCGAACGAGTAAAACTTTCCACCATCAGTGATCAAGAATTGGAAAAAGCTAAAAACATCCGCTTGATGGAGTTCTATCAGCAGGTGCGCACCATCAATGGACGTGCTAACACCATTGGCACCTATGAAGTATTTTCTGGCGATTACAAAAAGCTTTTTGACGCAGCCAAAAACTACGCCGCGGTTACCAAAGAAGATGTCCAGCGGGTTGCAAACGCATATTTTGGAGCCAACAACCGCACCGTAGCGACGCTGCTGCCGGCCAACGAGGATAAGGCAAAACCATGAGCACGTCGAAGAAGTATAGTTTTGTTCTCATCGCCCTGGTTCTCATTTTTCCTACTGCACTATCCGCGCAATCGATTCATATACCTCCACACGAAAAAGTGGTTTTCAAAAACGGGCTGACCGTTCTTTTGCTCGAAAAGCACGGCGTTCCGATCGTGAATTTCGCGGCCTTGGTGAAGACCGGCGCCGCGGCCGACCCGCAAGGAGAGGAAGGCCTGGCATCGATAACTGCTCAATTACTCAGGAAAGGCACCCAAAAACGCACAGCGCAGCAATTCGCCGCCGATGCTGATTTTACCGGCGGATCGGTTGAAGCGGGTGCAGGCGCGGACTTTTCTACTGCATCGGGGGAATTTCTGAACAAAGATCTCACTCGTGGACTGGATTTGTTTTCAGACGCCCTGATGCATCCCGTTTTCCCGCAGCCCGAAGTCGATAAATTGTTGGCGCAGAGCTTGGACGGAGTGCGCGCGGCCAAAGATGAACCACGCGCCGTGCTCGGGACGTACTACGACGCCTACCTCTTCAATGGGAATGGTTATGGCAGGCCGTCGGACGGAGACGAAATCTCGCTGACCAGGATTCACCGCGACGCGATTGTGAAATTTTATGAATCGTATTATGTCCCCGGCAATATCATCCTCGCAGTGGCCGGCGATTTTCAGTCCGCGGAGATGAAGAAAAAGCTCGAAGACGTATTCGGTCCATGGCCATCGAAGCCCGTCACACCGGTAAAAATCCCCGTCATTCCGCCGGTGAGGAGCAGAAAACTTTTGTTGGTCGACAAGCCCGATGCCACGCAAACCTATTTCGCCATTGGAAATGTCGCGACCGCCGCAGGGGATCCGGATCGTGTGGCCATCCGGCTGGTGAACACCGTATTCGGCGGGTCGTTCACATCCTTATTGAATGAAGCGTTGCGCGTCGAGTCGGGCCTGACTTATGGGGTGCAGTCTGCGTTCGATCCGCGCAAGGCCCCCGGGCCCTTCGGAATCTATAGCTTCACCAAAAACGAAAGCACCGTGCCAGCCATCGATATGGCGCTGCAGGTTTTGCAGAAATTGCGCCAGCAAGGCATTACCGCCGAACAATTGGCATCCGCGAAGAGTTACATCAAAGGACAATTCCCGCCCTCCATTGAAACTTCCCGGCAGTTGGCACAGATAATCGCCGTCCATGAATTTTACGGCCTGGACGATAGTGAAATTAATGACCTGGAAGCGCGCCTCGACGCGGTCACGCCCGCCATTGCAATGCAAGTGATTCAAAAACATTTCCCTGCTGACAATTTAGTTTTTACCTTGATCGGAAAAAGGTCTGAGATTGCCGCGGCAGTTAAAAAATTCGCCGAGAAACAGGATGGGCGGGTTATCAGTGAGCCAGGATTCTGGCCCCCTCCCGCTCAGAAATAAATTCCTAACGACTATATTTGGAGGATACATGCGTTTTCGATTGCTGACGGGACTGTGTCTTTTGCTGGCCTTGGGCCGCTATTCTTCCGGCGCGGAAGACACCCCGCTCCTGGTGCAAGCTCCCACTTTGAGCAAAACCGAAATTATCTTCGCGTATGGCGGGTACTTGTGGAGTGTTCCACGCGATGGCGGGAACGCGCGGCAATTAACAACCGGCGGTCATGAAACCGGCCCGCAGTTTTCCCCGGATGGAAGATTTGTCGCCTTCACTGGAGAGTACGACGGCAATATGGATGCCTTTGTAATGCCCGCAGAAGGTGGCGAGCCAAAGCGCCTCACTTGGCACCCCGGAGCGGACGTGGTGGTGGGCTGGACTCCCGACAGCAAGCGGATTTTATTTCGATCTGCGCGCGTAGCCTATGCCGATTTCGACCGGCTATACACCGTCGCAGTAGAAGGCGGAGTCCCAGAAGTGTTGCCGATGTGGCGCGGAGAAACCGGCTGGTATTCGCCGGATGCATCGCGGCTTGCCTATGTTCCAAATTTGAAATGGCAAGAATCGTGGAAAAGATATCGCGGCGGACAAACCACGCCAGTGTACATCGTCAAACTAAGCGACTTGTCGCTCGAAAAATTGCCACGCGAAAATTCGAATGACTTCGCGCCCGTCTGGATGGGCGACACGGTTTATTTTCTATCTGACCGCAACGGCCCGGTAACTCTATTCGCGTACGACACCAAAACGAAAAGCGTCAAGCAGGCCGTAGAGAACAAGGGCTTGGATTTAAAATCGCTTTCCGCTGGCCCTGATGCGCTGGTCTATGAACAATTTGGCGGAATCTATCTTTTTGATCCTCGAAATTCAGCGCCGACGAAAATAGATATTCACATCGCAGGAGACTTGCCCGCCACCCGTCCGCATTTTGAAAAAGTCGCGGACAAGATTACCGCAGCTGCTATCTCGCCAGGCGGCGCGCGCGCAGTCTTTGAAGCGCGCAGCGAGATTTTCACTGTGCCCGCAGAGAAAGGCAATACGCGAAATCTAACCCGCACTGCCACGGTAGCCGAACGCGACCCTTCCTGGTCGCCGGATGGCAAGTGGGTGGCATTTTTTTCCGATGAGTCCGGCGAATACGCGTTACACCTGGTGGAACAGTCTGGGCTTGGAACCGTAAAGAAAATCGACTTGGGGAGACCGGCGTCTTTTTTTTATAGCCCGACGTGGTCGCCGGATAGCAAGAAAATCGCCTTCACCGATAAGCGCTTAAACCTTTGGTATGTGGATATCGAAAAAGGCGCTTCAGCTCCCCTAAAAGTGGACACCGATTTGTACGACGCCTGGGGCGTGGCCATGTCGCCCTCGTGGTCGCCAGATAGCAAATGGCTAACGTTCACAAAATTCTTGCCGAATCACATGCGTGCCGTGTTCGTGCATTCCCTCGAGAATGGGAAGACTTCGCAAATTACCGACGGCTTAAGCGATGCGCGGTATCCAGTCTTCGATAAGGGCGGCAAAGTTTTGTACTTCGCAGCGAGTACCGATCTTGGCCTGGCCATCACTTGGCTCGATCTCTCCGGATTTCAACGCCCCGTATCGCGAAATATTTACGCCGTGGTCTTAAAAAAAACCGACCCCAATCCCATAGAGCCGGAAAGCGACGACGAAAAGTTGGATGGCGACAAGTCCAAAGACACTGAGAAAAAGGACCAGGACAAAGATAAAGATAAGAAAAAAAACGAGGCCGATAAGACTAAAGGCAAAGACGACGATAAAGCCAAGGATACCGACAAAAAAGAAGAGCCCGTCAAAGTCACCATCGACCTCGAGAATATCGGTCAACGCATCGTATCCATGCCCATCAAAGCTTCCAACTACGTTGCTCTTGATCCTGGGAAAGCGGGTGTTCTTTTCCTCACGGAAACTCCAGACATTCCTCCACTGAATGCTCCGCTGGCGGCGGCCGTAACGAAATTTGATATTAAGACGCGAAAAACCGAGCCGTTCCTAAGCGGGGTTAGTGCTTTCGAGGTTTCCGCCAATGGAGAAAAAGTTTTGTACCACACTGGACAAGGTCCCACGTGGTTCATCGCCGCCACCGGCGCAGCTCCCAAAGCAGGAGAAGGCGCGTTGAAGTTCGACGAAATGGAAGTGAAAGTTGATCCGCGCGCGGAATGGAATCAGATGTACCACGAGGTGTGGAGGATCGAACGCGACTTTTTGTACGATCCCCATTTTCACGGCCTCGATTTGGCCGCCGCTGAAAAGAAATACGCTCCGTACTTAAAGGGTGCCGGTGGGCGCGCGGACGTGAATCATCTTTTCGTGGAAATGCTTGGCGAAGTGACCATCGGGCATATGTTTATTTTTGGCGGCGACATTCCCAAAGTTCCCGAGGTAAAAAGCGGGCTTCTGGGCGCGGACTATAAAGTCGAGAACGGCCGCTACCGCTTCGCCAAAATATTCAATGGCGAAAACTGGAACCCCGAATTGCGTGCACCGCTTACGCAGCCGGGAGTGGACGTGAAGCTGGGCGATTATTTGTTGGAAGTAAATGGCGCCGATGTCCGCCCACCCAACGATGTCTACAGCTACTTTGAAAATACCGCTGGCAAGCAGATTCGCATTAAGGTCGGGCCCAATCCGGACAGCAAGGACGCACGCGATGTAACTGTCGTGCCCGTAGCCGATGAGGCTGAGCTGCGCACGCGCGCATGGGAGGAAGATAACCGCCGCAAAGTCGGCGAGCTCAGCGGCGGCAAAGTCGCTTATGTGCACGTGCCCGATACTGCCAACGGCGGATTCTTGAACTTTAACCGTTTTTATTTTGCACAAACCGACAAACAGGCTGCCGTTATTGACGAGCGTTACAACCACGGCGGCGCCATTGCCGATTACATTATCGATTTGCTGGAACGCCCGCTGCGAAACTGCGCCACCACTCGCGAGGGCGAAAAATGGTGCTCACCCCTTGCGCAAATCTACGGCCCGAAAACAATGGTCATCAATGAAATGTCCGGCTCCGGTGGCGACGCGCTTCCTTGGATGTTCCGTCAAGACAAGATTGGCCCGTTGGTGGGCACGCGCACCTGGGGCGGGCTTGTGGGCATCGGTGGATATCCATCGCTCCTGGATGGCGGCGGAGTAATGGCGCCACGGGCTGCGATCTATGGGCTACACGGCGAATGGGAAGTAGAAAACCACGGTATCGCGCCCGACATCGAAGTGGAAAATGACCCAGCGTCCGTCGCCGCTGGACACGACGCGCAACTCGAAAAGGCCGTGCAGGTCACGATGGAAGCTCTGAAAAAAAATCCCGTAGTCATCCCAGAGCATCCGCCGTACCCCAATTATCATAAGCACTAAGTGCCGCGGCTTCGTGACTGTCGGCCGGCGAATACCGAGCAGTCACGCGCAATGTGATATTTTCATGAACACTCTTAATGCCTGAACTTCCCGAAGTCGAAACCGTTGCGCGGGGATTGCGGCTGACCGTACTCGGCCGGCGGATCCTATCCGTGACGCTGAGAAAGACGGACTTCATCGATGACCCTTCGTTAATGGAGCGGCAGCTCCCAGGCCGCCGCATAGAAGCGGTAGAACGTTACGGCAAGTTTATGTTGCTACGTTTATCTGCCGCGCAGGGTGAAGAAAATTCCTTGAAGGCTGACAACGCTCCGTCGGCGTTGCTCGTTCACTTGGGCATGACCGGGCACATCGCTTCCACTGCCGTCACGCAGCCCTGGGAAAAACACACCCATGCAAGCTTCGCGTTAGATGACGGACGAGAATTGCGCTACACCGACGCGCGCAGATTCGGCCGGCTGGCCTATTTGTCAGCAGCAGTATTGCCCGCCGAACTCGAAGGCTTCGGCGCCGATCCTCTGGAAGTGACCGCCGAAGAATTTGCCACCCGCATTCGATCGCGACACTCACGCATCAAGGCGCTTCTGCTCGATCAGACGGTGCTCCGCGGAGTCGGCAATATATATGCCGATGAAAGTTTATGGCGCGCAAAAATTCACCCTGCAAAGTTGGGCGCGAGTATCAACAAAAAACAGGCCGTGGTCCTTCATCGCGCTTTGCAAGACATACTGAAAAAAGCGATTGTGATGCGTGGCTCTTCCATCGCCAACTTTGTCGATGGCGAGGGGCAACCCGGCGAATATCAGCAACATCATCGGGCCTACGGCCGCGAAGGCGAAACGTGCTACCGCTGCGGAGCGATAATCCGCAGGGCCATCGTGGCAGGGCGCAGCAGCTATTTCTGCCCCAAATGTCAGATCGGCCCACGCGGTTTTCTGGCTTTATCGTTCACGCCAGCAAAATCGCGGCGCAAGTCTGCCGCTCCCGATCGTAAGAAAAACGTCAAATCATCTGGAAATCGGTCAAAACGGCTAGCCAGCCGCAGCCGAAAGACGAAATAAACTAGCTTGGAAGTATTTTTGCATGCACAAAACTGTTGAGGGAGCGCGGATGAACTTACGTCGAGTAATCGCTTTTGCCTTTGTGCTGCTGTTGGCGATGGGGGTCCTTCATGCCACGGCTCGCCCCGCCGGCGATACCAACGATTACGCAGATGCTGACGCGCAAATCCTAAGAGAAATCCGTGAGCACAGTGAAACAATGGAAAATCTGGAACATTTATCGGACGCCATCGGCGCGCGCCTGACTGGTTCGCCGCAATTGAAGCAGGCCAACGATTGGACCGCGGAAATGTTTCGCAAGTATGGCCTGACCAATGTGCACCTTGAACCGTGGACCATCGCGCACGCGTGGACCCGCGGCACTGCGCATGCGCGTATCGTGAGACCTGCCGAGCATCCATTGACCATCGCCGCCGCGGGTTGGTCGCCAGGCACCCTGGGCCTGTTACACGCGCCGGTAGTCTACTTCGATGCAAAGAAGAAAGAAGAGTTCGAGAAATTTCGCGGAAAGCTTAAAGGCGCAGTGGTGATTTACCAGGAACCCGCCAGCTTGTCACCGCCCAAACCCGAAGATTCAAAAAGTGAATTTGTTCGCCCCATGCAGGTGCCGCCGCCGATGAAGGGCGAACCGCCTGCCCCTTCCCCATACGCCGTCTTGCAGGAAGCCGCGAAAGCTCGCACCGCTTTTTTCAAACAAGAGGGTGTGGCCGCGGTGTTGCGCGATTCAAATAAGCCACATGCACTGCTGAACATGACCGGTATCGGCGGCGAAAAATTCGAGATCGGAGCAATACCAACCGCCTTTGTGACCGGCGAAGGCTACCGCATGCTTTTCCGCATGTTAAAACATGGCCCCGTGGAAGTGGAATTGGATATGACCAATTCGTTCAGCGAAAAACCTGTGGAAGTCTTCAACACCATCGCGGAAATTCCTGGAAGCGAGAAGCCCGACGAAGTTGTCATGCTCGGCGCGCATCTGGATTCGTGGGATCTCGCCACTGGATCGACAGACAACGGCACCGGTTCCATGGCGGTCCTGGAAGCGGCCCGCGTGCTGGCGAAATTACCGTTGAAACCAAAGCGGACCATACGCTTCGCGCTGTTTAGCGGCGAAGAAGAAGGATTAGTTGGCTCGCTGAAATATGTTGAAGCGCATAAAGCTGATCTCGACAAAATTTCAGGAATCCTGGTGCACGACACCGGCACCGGCCGAGTGCTCACCCTGGGCTTGCACGACAATTATCAGGATCGAGAAATCGTGGACCAGGAAATCGCGCCTTTGCGTGAACTGAAACTACTCGAACCCAGCATGCAGCGCTCCTTCGGAACCGATCATGCTTCCTTCGACGATGTAGGCGTACCGGGATTCTGGGCCATTCAGGATGGCGCCGAATACACGAAGACCCACCATAGCCAATCGGATACTTTCGACAAAGTATGGAAAGACGATTTGAATCAAGGCGCGCAAGTGCTCGCCGCGTGGGCTTACAACACCGCGCAGTTACCGGCGATGCTGCCGCGACGTCCCGTGAACCCTAAACCAGAAGCGGCAAAATCAGACGCCAAAAAGAATGAAGAAGCGAACGCCAAGCCAACGGATTCTGACGACGCTAACGGAGCCTCAGCAAAACCGGACCCGCTTAGCGCAATGGATACGAAAATTCTGGCGCAGGTAAAAGCCGATGAACCTGAGTTGAAAGCAAATTTGCAATTTTTGACTGACCACATCGGACCACGTTTGACCGGTTCCGAACAACTCGACCAAGCCAGTCGATGGATGCTGGCGCGGTTCCAGCAGCTCGGACTCGCCAACGCTCATCAAGAACCGTGGAGCATCGCCAATCGCTGGTCGCGCGGACCGGCGACGGGACGCGTGTTTTTGAGCGCGGAGACGAAACCTGGCGAAGCACCCACTTCACTCAACCTCACCATGGCCACAGGTGGGTGGTCGCCGTCTACGGAGGGAAACGTAAAGGGACCAGTAGTTGGCGTAGCGGTCGAAAAAGTGGAAGACCTGCAGCAATACAAAGGCAAACTGAAAGGAGCCATCGTTGTTTTGAACAGACCCGTCGAGTTGCAAGCCCCACAAAATCCATTGTTGACGCCCTGGGGCGAAGAAACCATTCCCATCGCCTTTCCAAAAAGCGACAAGCCATTCGACTTCACTGCCTACCTGAAATTGCGCGCGGCGGAGTTGACATTTTTTGCTGAGGAAAAAGCCGCAGCGGTTTTGCTCGGCTCAGAAAAATGGTTTGGGCTGCTGCACATGAGCGTCAGCGGTCAAAATTATCAGCCGGCCGTAATCCCTACGGCATTCATCGTGAGAGAAGATTTCACGTTGCTGTGGCGTCTGTTGGATTCTGGCCCCGTGCAAGCTGAGGTAAACATCGGCGGAAGTTTCAGCGGAAATCCCGCAGAAGTCTATAACACCGTTGCAGAAATACCCGGCAGTGAGAAGCCCGATGAAGTCGTGATTATCGGTGCGCATCTGGATTCCTGGGACTTGGCAACGGGCGCCACCGATAACGGGACTGGTTCGACCGCGGTGCTCGAAGCGGCGCGCGCTCTCAAAAAGTCCGGCGTGAAACCGAAGCGCACCATTCGCTTCGTATTATTTACCGGCGAAGAACAGGGCCTGAACGGTTCCAAGGCTTATGTCGCAAAGCATCAGGATGAACTCAAGAAAATCTCAGCCGTGTTGGTGCATGATAGCGGCACTGGAAAAGTATTGACCATCGGCCTTATGGGAAATTATGAAGCGCGAGAAACGATTGATCGCGTGATGTATCCGCTGGCGCGTGCCAAGGAAATAGGTTTGGCGGAGCCTACAGTGCGAAAAGAAGACGGCTCTGATCACGTGCCATTCGATGAGGCTGGAGTACCGGGCTTTTGGTGTGTGCAAGAAATTGCCGATTACGACAAGACGCACCATTCGCAAGCCGACACAGTGGATCGCGTGCGCTGGGACGAGTTGGCCGAGGGCGCACAGGTGTTGGCGGTATTTGCCTACAACGTAGCGCAGTTGCCGGAATTATTGCCGAGAAAATCGCCGACGCCATAGGTACACGGCCACCACGAGTCGGGGGCCACAGGAGAATTCCACATTTTATGCGAGCGGTATTGCAACGTGTCAGCCACGCCCGCGTTACTATTGAAGAGCGGGTCGTAGCTGAGATCGCGGCCGGGCTAATGATTTTACTGGGTGTGGGCACCGCGGATACCGTCGCGACAGCGACGTCAATGGCGGAAAAAATCGCGAATTTGCGCATCTTTGAAGACGATGCAAGCAAGATGAACCGTTCTCTGGTCGATGTAAAAGGAAGCGCTATGGTCGTTTCCCAATTTACACTCTACGGAGATGCACGTGGGCAAAGGCGCCCAAGTTTTGTGGCCGCCGCGCGCCCTGAACAGGCAAAGATGTTGTATGAAGAATTTTGCGCGGCCTTGGCGAACTTGAATGTTCCGGTGCGAACGGGAGTCTTTCAGGCCACCATGTCCGTAGAATTGGTCAACGAAGGACCGGTGACCATCTTGCTGGATTCCGAGAAGACGTTTTGACCGCATAGAAATTTCGGTCCGAAAATAAATTAGGTATACCCTGCCGTGGCGACAAATCAAAAACAATCAAATCCCGCAACCATGCAAGCAGGAATCAAAATACGGCGCGCAAAGAGCATTGACGCCGCGCGCATCGCGGAGCTTTCCGGCCAATTGGGTTATCCCGCGAAACCTACAGAGATTGCCCAGCGATTGCGCAAAATAAAGCCCGCATCGCAGCACGCCGTGCTCGTCGCGGAATCGCCTGAGCGGGAGGTTGTCGGCTGGCTGCACGTCAGCGTCTCTCCGCTGCTCGAGGTGCAACTGCGCGCCGAAGTCAATGGGTTGATAGTGGCCGACGACGGACGCAGCCGCGGAACGGGAGCTCTTCTGTTGCGCGCCGCGGAACATTGGGCGCGCAGTCGCGGGTGTAAGAGTATGTCCGTGCGCTCCAACGTAATCCGCAAACGCGCTCATCAGTTTTACTTACGCCATGGGTACGAACACTACAAAACACAAAAAGCTTTTCGCAAGCCGATCTGAATGTTTCACGAAGTAGACCCCGCGCCGGCTCCAATTTGTCCGCCGTTAAACCCCCAGGCTCGCCCCTATAACCAATAATCGCCAATGTCAGTCCCGTAACGAGTCTGTCGGCATGATATATCGTATTGCGATATACTTTTAATAGTGATGAAAAATGCTGTCTCAGACACGGAATATCGAGCCCTAGCTGAACTCCGTTACCGCATACGGCATTTCATTCAGGCAGGCGATGCAGCCGCTCAGCGTTCAAATCTCGAACCGCAACAATATCTGATGCTCCTGGCCATCCGTGGATTGCCCCAGGGAGCGGTAGCCACAATACGCATTTTGGCCGGGCGCATGGCGCTCAAGCATCACAGCGCCGTAGAATTGATCGACCGCCTGGAATTGCACGGGCTGGTACGCAGAATCCGCAGCAAAGACGACAAGCGCGAAGTGCGCGTGTCGCTGACGCCGCAAGGCTCAAAATTATTGGACCGCGTCGCCCACGAGCGCCTCAGCGAATTAAAAGCCAGCGGAGCAGCGCTCGCCGATGTCATCACCGCCCTCGTGAAACGGAAACATCCTTCAGAAAGAATCCTGGAATTCAACGGGATCAACGTGCCACAACGTAGATCAGAACTACGTCGCAGCACAGCGAAGCGAAAACGAAACAAGAGGCCTACGTCACGCGCGAGAAAAAGGAGCGCCTGAGAATTCTTCCGCGCAGGCCGAATATATTTTTAATGTGGCTACTGTGGCTATGCCCGACCCAAGCGACGTAACTCCAGTTACCCCCGTCCGGGCGCCATGGTGGCATGTGCCCGGCAGGCAATGGAGAGCGTTCCGTGACCAGCGCGAGGATCAGGTCTTCCTCGTTCTAACCCTCTTTATCGGCGCGCTAGTCGGTGTGATCGTAGTCGCCTTCATTTTGATCACCGAACGATTCGGCGCGCGTCTGTATCCCGTGGGCGCCTCCACCTACCGAAGACTTCTCGTTCCAGTCCTCGGCTCGCTGGCCATGGGATATCTGCTCTACCGATTTTTTCCCGATGCGCGCGGCAGCGGCGTTCCACAAACGAAGGCAGCGCTCTGGGCTCGCGGAGGACGCATTTCTTTTGGTAGCGTCTTCGGAAAGTTTTTCTGCACTTCGGCCACGCTCGCATGCGGAATTCCACTCGGGCGCGAAGGCCCTGCCGTGCAGGTGGGTGCGGGCATCGCCTCCATCCTGGGCCGCTACCTAGGATTGAAACCGGAAAAAGTGAAAGCGCTGATTCCCGTAGGCGCAGCTGCCGCGATCGCTGCGGCATTCAACACCCCGCTTGCCGCGGTAGTTTTTGCACTCGAAGAAGTAGTAGGCGACTTAAACGCGCCAGTGTTGGGTTCCGTAGTGCTCGCTTCTGCAACGTCCTGGGGAATGTTGCGGCTGCTGCTCGGCAATGATCCGCTGTTTCAAGTGCCGCAATACCAGCTCGTGCATCCGGGCGAGCTCGGAATTTATGCGCTTCTCGGAGTTCTGGGCGGCTTCATTTCGGCGGTTTTTACCCGGCTGCTGTTGTCTATGCGCGCATGGTTCTTGCGGCGTCCGAAAAAAACGGTGTGGTTCCAACCAGTGGCCGGCGGTTTGACCGTCGGGATCATGGCCTGTTTTGTGCCACAGATACTTGGCGTCGGCTATAAATACGTAGGCGACGTTTTGAATGGCGGCATGGCCCTGAAACTAATGTTGCTGCTGCTCGTGCTCAAACTATTTGCAGTGACCATCAGTTATGCCTCCGGGAATGCCGGCGGAATTTTTGGCCCGAGTTTGTTTCTCGGAGCCATGCTTGGCGGAATTGTAGGAATGTTGGCGCATCATGTGGCTCCGGGTTACGTCGCTACCCCCGGCGCATACGCACTGGTCGGCATGGGCACAGCATTCGCGGGAATCGTGCGCGCCCCGATGACATCGGTGCTGATGATTTTTGAAATTACGCGTGATTATGCCGTGATCGTTCCCCTGATGATTTCAAATCTGGTCAGTTTTTTCATATCGTCGCGCTTTCAACGTGAACCTGTTTACGAGGTTTTGGCCCACCAGGATGGCATTCATTTACCCACGGCGGGATCGCGCATACAGCAAGGCCAGCGCCAGGTATATCAGGCCATGCATGCGGCGACAGAAGTTTTGGATGCACGCGCCAACATTCAAGAAGCAATAAATAAGGTTTCAACCAGCCGGCTTTACGCCTGGCCGGTCGTCGATGAAAGCGGTGTGATTGGCATGGCAAGCCTTAGCCGGCTGCAAAAAGCCCTCACCGAAGGCGCGCCAAAGAAACCGCTAAGCGAGATTCTGGAAGCGGGCGAATTTCCCCATGTGCATATGGACCATGCTCTGGCTATCGCGCTCGATCGCATGGGCGCCAGCCAACTCGACGTGCTGCCGGTGGTGAATCGCGCCAACGTGCACAAGCTGGAAGGAATCGTAACTCTACAAGATGTCTTGAGGCTCTACGGCGTGGGGCCAAGAGAAACAACCGGGGCTTCTGGCGAGTCCGCACCAACGTCCCCCCAGCCGTGACCGGATTGCGTGCAGTTCAAAATTGCGATCGGCCTAGAACCCGCCGCCACCGCCACCGCCAAATCCACCCCCCGAAGATCCGCCGCCCCCAAAACCAGAACCACCGGAGCTCCGAGGCGCAGAAGCCATTACGCTGCTCGCGCGCGACGACATGCTATTGAGGTTATTGGTGAAATTGACGGGATAAAAAATCGGCCCGGACCCGCCGCGATACCAACCGGGCGGTTGCGTCATGATCCCGTCAAAAGCTTTGCTCCAATTTTTTTCCACCCCGAACGCCATCGCGAAGGGCAGAAACTTCTCAAACATTTGTGGGGTTTTTATGGTGCGATTGAAGCGATCCGCCTCCACATGATTTAGAAAATCCTCAAAGCCCAGCACGTTCTCTAGCGCACGCGTTCCTTGCTCCGTGTGCGCAGGCATAAACCAGCCAAATGCGCAGATCACCAGCGCGGAAACAATTCCGCCGACAATGAATGGCAATGGCGCGATGCCCAGGGCGCGCGCCATGGCAGCACCACCCCATATCATGAGCGCGCCGATAACAACACCGGCGCCGATGTACGTGGAGCGAACACTGTCCGGCCGCCGCTTATAAAAGCCCTGCGACACGAGTGAGTCAAAAATTCCGCTCCTCATAATTGGCAAAGTTTTGTAAAAGCGGTTCTGAAGACTATCCATGGAAATGGTTTCGCCCGCGGTCCCCATAGTAAAGAACCCATCCAGAAGCGCCTGTTCGTGCGCCTTCAGCGCGCTCCACTGCGATCGCTCTTTTTGCAATATGAAGTTGTAGTCTTTCTCGTGCATCAGGCCAAGCATGCGGTCCTTCTGCACCTCTTCGATGACCAAGTAGCCGCGAACCGCAAGATCCACGATGGAAGCGGTGATGTCGCGCATATTGGCGGAATTATCTACCAACGTTCCTGCTTCGCCGGGGGTGAGTTGATTAGGCGGCTCATATTGTGCGGCGATCGAACGCAGCCGGGGATCGCGGCCGCGCGTCCACCACAGATAAAACATCAGACAGAAAATACCAACAGGCAGGAACAGCGGCCAGTTACTCCGCAAAATTCGCCCGACTTCATCCGCAACCGTAGGCTCCTGAATGACGCCTTTATCGAACGCCACCGCGACCGTCAAACCTG
>DASYJM010000161.1:0-8368 GCA_035996445.1 Candidatus Acidiferrum sp.
GGCCTATGGCTTTCTTGGATTGTCCGAGAGGGCATAGGGTGAAATCGGAGACTCGCGTGTGGTGAAACACGGGCCTGACTTGTCCGGTGGATACTTCCCCTCGAATCCGAGCGTCTCAAGAACCCGATGGCTACCGCCAGGAATGGTTTCCAGGTGGAACGGACTCTTTGCCAGAGACGTTCAAGCTGCTTGTGGTTTCAAATGGTTGGCGTCGAAACGTACCTCCTTCTTCCAAACGATCCTAGTTAATGGGATGGTCCGCCGCAGATCTCTAGAAGTTGTAGAGTGCGGTGGCAAGGCATTCCATGAAACTACAAGCGCTAGGCATTGATTTAGGTAAGACGGTCTTTCATCTGGTTGGAGTGGATTTATCTGGCCGAGTGATGATCCGCAAGAGATGTTCTCGGACCCAACTGCTGGCCTTCACCGCGAATTTGCAGGTGCAGTTGATTGGCATGGAGGCCTGTAGTGGAGCTCACTTTCTGGGGCGGGCGCCGCGCGAGCAGGGTCATGAAGTGCGATGGATGCCGGCGCAATACGTAAAGCCTTACGTGCAGACGAACAAGAGTGAGTACCTGGATGCCGAAGCCATTGCCGAAGCGGTGCAACGACCAAGAATGCGTTTTGTGCCGATCAAGACAGAGGAGCAGTTGGACCTGCAAGCTCTGCATCGTGTGCGCGAGCGTTGGGTGATGCGACGCACGGCGGTGGTGAACCAGATTCGCAGCCTTCTTCTGGAACGTGGGCTGACCCTGCCCAAGGGCCGAAGTCATCTGGATGAGCAACTGCCCCGTATCCTGGAAGACGGTGAGTTGCATCTGTCCGACTCATTCCGTGTTCTGCTGGCTCAGCTCAAATTGGAACTGCAGCAACCCGCAGCACGCATTGAGGAGATGGATCGGGTCATCCAGAAAACGGCCAGAGAGCATGAAGTCTGCCAACGATTCACGGAGATTCCAGGAGTCGGTTAGTAAAGCTGTAAATGAGTCTATGCGTAATAGCCATAAAGCTCGTTTTATTACTGAGCAATGACTCTGGCCTCTGCTTTGCGGTTTATAACGTACTCAGACGACGTATACTGGCGCGAGCTTCGCCACTTGTCCAAAGGCTGAGCAATAAGTCTGCGAAATGTCTGATGCCCTTTAGTTCCAAGCCAACCACGGATGTGCGGATATGGAGTCATTGCTCCTTGTCGATGTCGTCTAACCCATCTACCGACCTGCCTTAGTCCCCTGTCTTCCAGTGGGATCGCGTATTTCTCCGCCAGCCGCTCCAACGAGGCTTGAGTCCAGGCTTCGCTCCATCGCAATGCAAAATACTCCCTGTCAATGACGTCCAGGCGATCCGGCAGTTCATGAGTGATAACGGAAGAAGGCTCGAGGTAAATTTGTTTTCCGGCGTTTTTCACGGTCAAGCACAAATCAGCATGGTCTGAGCAGCTGAAGAACTTTTCGTCTAGTGGACCTAGGCTCCGGTAGGCGTCCATATTCATCAGAAGTGTATGAAACTCTATAAGGTCTGTTGCCTGGCGCACTAACTGGCGTTCGCCGTCCAGAAACTCGTGCGCTAAATTATGTTTTTCGAAATAAGCAGGCCGTCCCTGTTCATCACGGACCCGCACTGTCCCTCCGAACATATGAACCCTTAGTTCCCCTCTAAGCGACTCCATATAGAGTGGAGCGACAAGCCACGCCCCCGTTTCCTCTGCGCAACGCACTAGGGGATCCAACCAGTCTTGAGATACTTTAACGTCGTTATCCACGAAGGCTACATAGCGTGTCTGCACATGCATTAACGCGAGGTTCCGGGATTCGTTCGGGGACAAGTAATCTTCACTTCGAATCAAGGTGAAGCCGTGCCTTGATGCAAGCTGCCGAAGAGACGTCGAAATTGATTCAGGCGCCCCCCCATCGACGCATATTAGTTTATATGGGCCGGGAGTGGTGGAGAGAAGATGTTGCAGACATGGTAATGTGGAGCTCAACCGCTCGCGAAACACAAACACGATCGTAGCCAACGGCTTACTATTCATATTAACAGGCCTCAAGTTCCAGCATTGCCTCTGCGCGCTCCCGTACACTAAGTGACCTTTAGAGGTTGATTTCCTACGATTTTCCACTGGACGCTCCCGGCCTGACAAAAGCAAATCTAGATTCCTTTCCCAGATTTACATTCGCCTACGAGGATCGGCGATAGTACTTTGGTCATTGAACGAGCCTAGCCACCCTTGATTCTCAATGCCCGATACAGCACTGAGACTTAACAGGAGTTGGAGCAGCCGGGCCCACATCTTGACGGCGCCCTCGCTCCGTCCTAACTTCATTCCCCAGAAAGTGGAAGTCGCGCTCCCCTTCCGACGATTTCCGCTATGGAGGGTCAACATGCCGATTAGCCTCGTTTCTCTTTCGCTCGTAGATTCCCCGGTAACGGTTGGAGAAGGCCGCAAGATTCTCGAGCGTGATAACTATGTGTGCCGGTATTGTGGGTTGGACGGACGCGGGAGTTTTGAAAACGCGCTGGTCATGCGCGTCGATTTCGTGATTCCGCGCGCCCGCAAAGGAAAGAAGGATGCCAGCAATCTTGTGGCTTGCTGCTCTCCCTGCAACACCATTAAGGGCACGCGCGTCTACTCCAACTTTGACGCAGCAAAAACGCATGTCCTCGCGCGCCGCGAAGAATTGCGCAAAGCCTGGCAAGCGAACACCGCTAGACCCTAGAGCCAATTTAGTGCCCTGATTGACGCGGCGGTCTCAACGGGTCGACGCAACACTAGCTCGAAGTCTATTTGCAGGAGTCTCTACGGCCAAAATCGTTCGCGAGCGTTGATTCAAACGGAACAACTACCCTGTTTAGTTCTGATTGAGTACCGCTGGACAGATCGGTTTCTAGGGGAAGCATTGTCGGGTCAACTGATTAGAGGGTGTTGCATCGACCAGTTGAGCTGGCAGCGGTAAAAGTACTTTTCCTTGAGAATGCGCCGGCAGGCGCCCGAAAAATCCGACCGAAGGTACCACCGTTCAGGCAGGCAGTCGGAACCTCACAGAGACTTCAAGAACTCGATGATGACGTTCTGCTCGGGACATTTCAGTTTTTCAAATTGCTTGATGACGTGCCCCGCCTCTCCGCTATGTCGGGTAATTGCTTCGAGAAGTGTTAGGGAAGCGCCGTCATGCATCAATCGTGGACCAAGCGGACGCCCCATAGAGGAGCGGTGCGAATCTTGTTTCGGCTGCGCTCAAAATCTTGTTTTGAAAGATACCCGGACATCTGTTGGAAGACCTGGTGTCCATAATGCTCGCGCGTGGCTTGCAAGATACCGTCTCCGGTGCCCACATCGTGCATCAAGAAATCGCTGTACGGGTGCAAGGTGATAGAGCCTAGAGCAGCGGGAATGGTAAACGTGCCGCCATTGATCTTTGTTCCCGCGGCCGCAGTGGTCAGCGCTTCAACATGACAGGAAGCACAACCGATTTTCTCGAACAAGCCCAGGCCCTTGTTCGCAGCCGCACTGCTGGCAAGCGCCGCATCGCGCGTGGGCGCCTTGGTCGCGCGAATGAAGCGGGCGAAGTGGTCAATGTCGGAAAGGCCGTCCGGCCCGGTCGTGTCATTCGGCTCGCTGACGGTGTTGCAGAGACTGGTCACCTCATTGGGTTGCAGGCGATTGGTGATGCCCATCTCGTTGAGGTACGCGTCGCCGGCGAACGATAACAGGCTGGCATGCTGATCTTTCCAGCCGAAGCGGCCCACGCCCATCTGTCCAGGAGCTTCCACGACGGGAACATACAGAATCTGACCGCAGATTTTCCCATGCGATGATTTGCATTGTTGCTTGGAAAGATCAATGAGGGTTTGATCGGCGATGGCCTCAACGAAGCCATCGCCCAAAAGATTCAACGAGAGGCGGAATGTGCGGATCGGTTCGGTCTCTGGAACACGCTCCTGAATTTCCTTGTCGGGGAACGCCCCGTTCGGGCAAATGGCTCGATCGTTAACCAGCGAGCGGCCGGTAACCACCTCTGCTCCATGAGCGATGGGGATGTCGGGAGTGCGAAAGCGTCCGTCTGGCCCCTGATGACCGACCCGCAATTCCGTCACCTGCGATGCTGCGCCGGACACGGGGCTCTGGTGGCATTCCGCGCAGGACTGTGCATTGTGGTTTTGTTGTCAAAGCCGGTTGGGGCTTCTGGAAAACGCGTGGCGGCGGAAATTAAAGCAACGCTTAGGGCAACCGCTGCGACGAAGATCCTCATGGGGTTCTCCTCCTCAAGCGGATTCGGGCCGGGCCTAGGTTCTAAATACCAGTTTGCGCGCCCGCGTCAAGGGTCAAAGATTAAGGGGAGCCGCTCATTAGCAAGTGCCATGGCCGGGTGGCGCACCCTTAGACCTGGGCTGACATCACGTGTGCTCGATTACCTGCAGCAAAAAGCTTCTGACCCGCGAATAAAGAACATAATTGACACAATGTACGAGCACATGCTCGTGTGCAAGAATCCCGAACTTCTAATCAGTCCGCGATTAAGGTCGGACGGCAAACTCCTGATTAACGCGTTATCTCTAACGACGCCGGCCATTGCAAGAGTTTTTTCTCTTGCTTAACACTGTATTCGAGCACACTTTTCCGTCGGCGCACGAACTGCGTCTTTTTCTGCCGCTTCTGTTTATCTGTGTCACCCTAACTTGCCCAGCCCGATTACGTTCGTCAACTCAGTGTTGCCCACCAAACATCTCTTCGATCAACCGGAAAGTGAAATCCGAGCAAAAACCAGATGTCCGGTAACGCGTGCCAGGCGTTAGCGGCGTTTCCGACGTATCGGTGATACAACATAACCTGAAGTGGTCCCTCCTGGAGGCTATGAAATGATGGAAGGGATTATGGAAACTTAGCCGCGTCTCGAGGGAGTCGAAATGACCGATCATGCCGTTGAAACATCGCCACAAGTTTATGCACGACTCTGCGGGGTGCTGTATCTGATTGTCATAGTCATCGGTATCTTCACTGAGCTGTTTGTCAGAGACAAATTCACGGTGTCAGGAGATGCTACAGCCACTGCCAATAATATTATGGCTTCTCAGTTGCTGTGGCGCAGCAGTATCGCCGGCGACGTGATATTGCTTGTGTGTGCTGTCGCTCAAGCGCTGCTCTTTTATGTATTGCTCAGGCCGGTGAACAAAAACCTTGCTTTGCTTGCGGTGTTTTTCAACTTAGTCGAATGCGCAATCGACGGCGTCAACAAGCTAAATCTTGTTGCGGCATTGTTTCTATCGGGGGGCGCAGATTACCTAAAGGCATTTGAACCACATCAGCTGCATGCTCTAGCGTATATTTCGCTCAAGTTGCATGCATACGGCTATGCCATTAGCCTCGTATTTTTTGGCTTTGTTTGCCTGATTTTTGGATATTTGCTTTTCAGATCGGGCTATTTCCCCAAGGCTCTTGGCGTCTTGATGACGATTACCGGTCTGAGTTATCTGACGATTAGCTCTACGCAAATCCTCGCCCCCACATACGCAGGGACGATCTTCCCCATTCTGGGGGTGCCCGCCTTTATCGGGGAATTGTCATTTTGCCTGTGGCTCATTGTGAAGGGCGTGAACGTCCCGAAGTGGAACGAGAAAGCACATCTGGCGGTTAGCGGAACGTAGCCAGCCATCGGGGCGAGAGCCGGACCATGCGCGTGCCTTAAATCTTCAGATTTCCGTAGCGGGGGGTGTCCATGAAGCAATCCATTAGAAGGGTGATTCTCGCGATCCTATTGCTCTTGTTCGGCGGGGTTGCTCCATCACGCGCGCAGAATTCTTCGCAACGCATGATCGCGATTACCATTGATGACCTGCCCGCCGCCGCCGCGAATTTCATGACCGGCGCGGAAATCAATGAAATGACCGCCAAGCTCTTGACTGCTCTCCGCGATCAGAAGGTGCCGGCCGTTGGGTTCGTGAACGAAAAAAAGCTCTATAAGCTTGGCGAGGTCGACGCTCGCATCAATGCACTGAAGATGTGGGTCGACTACGGTTTTGAACTCGGCAATCATACCTTCTCACACACTTCGATCAACCGCGTGAGCTTGAAGGAATGGGAAGAGGACGTGATCCGCGGTGAAACGGTGACTGCGATCTTGCTTGCCCAGCACAACATGAAAATGCGCTATCTCCGCCATCCCTATCTCGACACCGGCCGCGATCTGCAGAACCGACGCGATGCGGAAGCTTTTCTCGTGAACCGTGGTTACCGGATCGCGCCGGTCACCATGGACGCCTGGGACTGGATGTACAGCGGAGTTTACGAGGACGCTCGCCGGCGTGGCGACACCGAACTGCAGCAAAAACTCGTCGATTCCTATTTGAAACATACAAGTGACGTTTTTGATTATTACGAAAAGCTTTCGAAGCGTTTGATCGGCTACGAACCCGCGCAGATTCTCTTGTTGCACGGAAACTGGCTCGAAGCTGATCATATCGGTGAGTTGCTCGACCTTTTACGCAAGCGTGGCTACAGTTTCGTTACTCTGCAGGATGCCTTGAGCGACTCGGCCTATAGCATGCCGGACGAGTTTGTCGGAGAAGAAGGCGGGAGTTGGCTGGACCATTGGGCCATCACTCGCGGGCAGCCGCCGAGAGATACGCCCTCATTCCCGCAGTGGGTGATGGATCTTTCAAAGGCGTTGCCACGGCGACCCGCGCAGCCCTAATTTTTCGATTGTGTTGAAGAGTCCTGTCGCTCGTACGAACCGCATTCGATGACCGAAACAGACTTGATCAGGCAGGATCTTCGAAACCGCCATCCCTTCCAAATCTTTGTACTGAGGCAATGGCGGCCGCTCGGCACCTATGTATACGTTCACCGATCCGCGTGCATTGACAAATTCAAACTCAACGTTCTCTCCCAGGCTCTCAACATACTTGTAGCGCCAGTTCTCCCATGAATATTTGACGCTGCCTCGAGCGTCGTTAGGCGACCCCAACAAGCGTTCCCCAGCCGGATGCGGTACCAACACGTCGGGTCACGGCATCTTTGCCGACGAAGGTCACTGGTCACTTTCAACTTGCGTTTACTAATGGACGCATTGTCAGGTGCACTGTACAGCCCTGTCTGCACCTTTGCGCTAAAATCGTATCGCCATGAAGCGGCGCAAGCGCAAACGGAGCTCGAAAGGTGGGAGGCCTGCCAAGATTCCCATTGATGCGGTAAAGTCTGCCGGCCCTGCCACCGCGCTGACGGGTGCAGACCGCCAGACTCATCATGGCGAAGAATTCATTGCCCCTGTCGAGGTGAAGATGCCCGGTAGCGATCCCACAGCGTTTGCCGGGGAAGACTACGTGATTGATCTGGGCGACGAGTTGCTTGCCACTGTTGAGCAGGAGAAGCCTGCTGGCTCGTCCGTCGCGCTGGCCGGGGCAGACCGCCGGACTCATCCTCGCTACAATTTTATTGCCGCTGTTGAGGTAGTAGCGACTGAATCCGGCGCGCGAATTGAAACGCGCGTTCGTGACTTAAGTCAGCAGGGCTGCTATGTGGACACGAACAGTGCCCTGTCTTTAGGGACGGTCACGGACGTACGCATCACGAAGGGGGCACAATTGTTTGAAGCCCGGGCAAGGGTCGTCTACTCCAGAGCCAGCCAGGGCATGGGGCTGGTGTTTACCGCCATTGAGCCGGAGCAGTTTCGGACTCTTGAAACGTGGCTTGCCGAATCCCGCGAGACCTCCTGGCTCGCGGCAAACCGCCGAAGGAGTCAGCGAGTATTGATGACAATGCCGGTTCGAATCTCCGGACAGACTGGCGTTGGGTTGCATTTTGAAGAAGAGACTCAGACGCAAGCGATCAGTGCTCATGGTGCGTTGATTCCAGTGTTCACGAAGGTTTGCAGAGGACAACGGCTCACACTGTCGAACATCCTGACAAAAGCTGCACTGGAGTGTGTTGTCGCACACATTGAAAAATCTCAAACCTCTCAGCCTCAAGTGGGAGTGGAGTTCATGCTGCCCAATCCTATGTTCTGGCACGTGGCGTTTCCGCCACAAGACTGGACACCTCGTCACCCAGACGCGAAATCCCAGGTAAGAAAGGAAGAATCGAGCTGAAATAACATCCTAGCCACCGGCGGTTCAGGCAGGGGGGAAACCTGAAGTTGACGCAAAGATCCTCGGGCACTCCACAATCAAGATGACCGCAGACATCTACACGCACACTTCTGCGGAAGCGGGACGCGTCGCCAAGTGGACGTGTAACGCCGTAATCGTCCATCTCTAACAATGCTGGCCCTGTCAAATCTTTTTTGAGCACACTTCTTCCTTTTCACCTAAAAGAGTTTTTCTCTTTCGTTCTTTTTCGTTTCTTGCTGCTACGCATCGACGACCACGGCTCGTT
>DASYJM010000162.1:0-33400 GCA_035996445.1 Candidatus Acidiferrum sp.
CCGGCAAGGTCCTGGAACAAGGATGGGCAAAATAGAATTGCTGATGGTCGCGACTGTTAACGCCTGAAGCGTGTGATAAACAGGAACCCAGCGATTCAGAAGCCCAGAAGGAGCATCGTGCCCGGTTCCGGGGCGCTCCCGGGCATTAAAGCTATTGGCGTGCCGCGCCACCCGGTGGGGTGGTTAAGCCGCCGCCCAAGCCACCGCCCGCACCGGTATTTATTACGTTGACCACCGATGCAGGGGGAGTGATTAAGGTGCTCGGCATCTGGAAAACCCAGAAATCGTTGAGGTTACCTTGACCGTTGAGCGTAAGTGTTCCGGTCAAATTGCTGGTCCCCGAGGGAGCTGTGTAAACCCCCGGAGTCAGAGAGTCCAGCAAGATTTCGCTGGTAATAAAGTTCCGGCGCCAAGGGACCCAGCGAGGTCAACGGCACCAACGCCGCCACGATGGGAAGTCCGCCTGTACACGCCGGCGACGTATTTTCAGGGGTAGCTCAGAGTCAACGTGGACTCGCCAGTTATGGCAAGCCCTGGCGAGACCGCCAGATCCCCGGTCAACGTTGTCGCGCCGGTATTCGTGACAGTGGAAGCATGATGGATCAAACCAGCCAAAAAATCCGTGCAATTAGAGGCCGTTTACGTAACTTATTAGTACTGTTACTTAAGTAGTAATATGCTATCTTGCGGAGACGAAAACGATGTCGACAGGTGCGGGAACTTGCGCGACTTGGCCGGTGACAGTGAGCGCACCGCTCGATGGGTCGATGCGGAAGGCCACGATGTTGTTTGATTCCTGGTTAGCCGTGAGCAAAAACTTTCCTGTCGGATCCAGCGCAAAATTTCTAGGCGTCTTACCCTGAGTAGAAAAATCGCCGGCAAACGTCAGCGTTCCTTGGGCCGGATGGATTTTAAATTCGGCGATGCTGTCATGGCCGCGATTTGAGACGTAAAGAAATTTCCCTGAAGGATGCACAACAATTTCGGCGGTGTCGTTGTGCGCAGCGAAATCCTTCGAAATTGTGGAAAGTGTTTGCAGGGTTGAGAAAGAACCGTTGTTTGAATCGTAGGCGAAGGCCGTAACAGTGGAGTTCACTTCGTTGAGGACGTAGGCGAATTTGCCGTTGGGATGAAATGCCATGTGGCGCGGCCCGGCGCCAGGAGCAAGCCTCGCGAACGCCGGATCGTTTGGAGTGAGTGAGCCTTTGGCGGGATCGAAGCGATACACCACAACTTCATCGAGGCCCAAATCGACCACAAACACAAAGCGATTGTCGGTTGAAGTGGCGATGTAGTGCGCGTGCGGACCTTCCTGCCGTTCTTTGTTGGGACCGGAGCCGGTGTGTTGCACGAAGGCGGAGGCGGGCCCGATGCGACCATCAGCCGCGACGGGAAAAACAGAGACACTGCCGCCGGTGTAATTTGCAACTAGAAGATATTTCCCGCTTTGATCGAAGGAAACGTAACAAGGATCGGCTCCCCCGCTAAGTATCTGATTCAGCTGCGTCAACCTCCCGGATTTGGAATCTAGAGAGTATGAGGTTACTGCGCCGCTTTTTTTCCCGTCAAACTCGGAGAGTTCATTGACCGCGTAAAGATATTTCTCGTTGCCCGCCATGGTCAGAAACGAGGGGTCTGGTGCTGGAGCGGCCAACGCCATGGCAGTCAGGTGGCCAGTGGAGGAGTCAAAGTGAAATGAGTAAATGCCTTTGCTTTCGGTTTTTGCCGTGTAGGTGCCGATGAACGCAAAATATTGGGACGATTTTGAATTATCGCCGGACGTACGCCCGACAGACAGCAGCAGCGGCGCGACGATAATAAGTAACGAGGCGAAGAACCGGCGAGTCATTTTCATGAATGGCGATTATTTCTTTTCCTCTTCCGATTCTTCCTGGAGCACCGCGGCCGCGGCCACGGAGTCATCGGCATCCAGCCGCAACAATCGCACTCCTTGCGTGGAGCGGCCTGCTTCACGAATTTCGTTGGCATGCACGCGAATGACTTTGCCGTTGTGGGTGATGATCATCACGTCAGATTCTTCGGTGACCTGCAAAGTCGCCACCACGTAGCCGTTGCGGTCGGTGGTCTTCATATTGACCACACCTTTGCCGCCGCGCGAGGTAATGCGGTATTCAGCTAGCGGAGTACGCTTCCCAAAACCTTTTTCCGAAATGGTAAGCATCAACGTTACCAGCGAATCCTTGATCTGCTCGTTTTCGAGTTCCTCGAGATTTTGCGACGTTTGCTTATGTTCTTTCTCGATAATGCTGAAATCGGGCGGCACGGCGTCCATGCTGACCACGTAATCATCTTTGTCGAGGTCCATGCCATTTACGCCGCCTGCATTGCGGCCCATGGGGCGCACGTCCGTTTCACGGAACAAAATAGCCTGGCCTTCGTGACTCGCCAGAAAAATCATCTGCTTGCCGTCCGTTAACTTCGCGCCGATCAACTCATCGTTGCCATCAAGATTGATGGCGATGATGCCGTTAGAACGCGGATTTGAGAATTCCACAATCGCAGATTTCTTCACTGTGCCGTTCTTGGTGGCCATGAAAACGTAGCGGCCAACTTCCTCAAGATTGCGCACGGCGACCAGAGCAGTAAGTTTCTCGTCTTCCTGAAATTTCACCAGGCTGGAGATGGCTTTGCCGCGCGTGGCCGCTGCGGCCTCGGGCAGTTCGTAAACTTTCAGCCAATAGGCGCGGCCCTTCGAAGTGAAAATCAAAATATAACTGTGCGCGGAAGCGATGAACAAATGTTCGACGAAATCTTCTTCCTTGGTACGCGCACCGATGCGGCCTTTGCCGCCACGTCCCTGATGGCGATAAGTGTCGGTGGAGGTCCGCTTGATATATCCGGCATGGCTGACGGTAATCAGCATGTCGGTGTCGGCGATTAAATCCTCCAGCTTGATCTCGTCGACCTTGTCGACGATTTGCGTGCGGCGGTCGTCGCCGTAAGCTTTGTGGACTTCACGCAGCTCGGCGGTAATGACCTGCTTCAACTTTTTTTCGCTGCTGAGGATTTCGTCCAGCTCGGCGATGTGCTCGCGAATGGACTTTAATTCCTTCAGGATTTCATCGACGGAGAGCTGCGTAAGGCGGTGCAGTTGCAGTTCGAGAATGGCATCGACCTGGATGGGAGTAAGCCCGGTGCTGCGGCTGGCGGCTTCTCCTTCGATCGGTCCGACCTTGTATTTGCGACCGTCCAGCTTGACGCCAGAAAGCTTGCGGGACTTGCCGTTTTCGGTGATGGTGACATCCTGCTCGGTGAAATATTTGAGCAGGTTTTCGCGGGCGTCGGCACGATTGCCAGAACCGCGGATAATGCGAATCACGTCGTCCAGATGGTCAAGCGCGATCTGATAGCCGACCAAAATATGCTCGCGCTCACGGGCTTTACGAAGCTCAAAAATTGTGCGGCGGCGAACAACTTCCACGCGATGCTCGATGAACAGCTTGATCAGCGGAATCAAGCCAAGTTCGCGCGGCTGGCCCGCCACGATGGCCAGCAGAATCATGCCGAAGGATTCCTGCATCTGCGTGAACTTGAATAAATTATTGAGGATGAGCTGCGATTCTTCGCCGCGCTTCAATTCGATGACGATGCGCATGCCTTCGCGGGAAGATTCGTCGCGTACGTCGGCGATGCCTTCGAGCTTTTTGGATTGCACCAGCTCGGCGATACGTTCAATGAGGCGGGATTTGTTGACCTGGTAAGGAATTTCGGTGATGACAATGTTTTCCCGGTCCTTGGCGGCTTCTTCGATCGCCGCTTTGGCACGCATGATGAAACTGCCGCGGCCAGTGCGATAGGCTGCTTCGATGCCTTCGCGGCCGGCGATGTACGCGCCGGTTGGAAAATCAGGACCGGGCACAATCTTCATGATTTCTTTGAGCGGCGTGTCGGGCTTATCGATTAACAGGATGGCGGCTTCGACGATTTCGCGCAGGTTGTGCGGAGGAATATTGGTGGCCATGCCGACGGCAATGCCGCTCGCGCCATTGACCAGCAAATTCGGAATTCTCGACGGAAGAACCACCGGCTCTTCGCGGGTCTGATCAAAATTGGGGATGAAGTCGACGGTTTCTTTTTCGAGGTCGGCAAGGATATCTTCAGAAATTTTCGCGAGACGCGCCTCGGTGTATCGCATCGCCGCTGGAGGATCGCCATCGACGGAACCAAAATTCCCCTGGCCGTCGATCAACGGGTAACGCATGTTGAAATCCTGCGCGAGACGAACCAGCGCGGGATAGATCACCGCTTCGCCGTGAGGATGATAATTGCCGGAAGTATCGCCGCATATCTTCGCGCATTTGCGATAGCCGCGATTGGAGGCGAGGCCCAGATCGTTCATGGCCACCAGGATGCGGCGTTGCACCGGCTTCAGCCCGTCGCGCACATCGGGCAGAGCGCGCGCGATGATCACGCTCATGGCGTAGTCGAGATACGACTTGCGCATTTCTACTTCGATATCGATGGGCAGCAGTATTGAAGTGTTCTTCTCGTCCGCCATTTATCCTCGCTGTTACGGTCCTCGAAATTTAAATCTAGAGTTCTTGCCTGACTACGCTGGCAGAGCTAGCATCGCCATATGACTTACCGATTCCCTGTATTGATCACCAAAGAGGAAACCTTTTACGTCGCCCGCTGTCCAGAACTGGGTGTTACTTCGCAAGGCCACGATGTCGAAACTGCTCGCGGAAATTTGCGCGAAGCCATCGAACTGTATCTGGAAACCTGGGGCGCGCCTGAAGACCGGGGGGTCGAACCGCAGGAATTCTGGACTACCGTCGAAGTTTCGGCGTGATGTGGCGAAACTTCCGAGTGTTTCGGGCGAGCGAGTTATTCGAGCATGGAAGCCTGCCGGTTTCGTAGAACTGCGGCAAAAAGGAAGCCACGTTTCTTTAGAGAAACGCACAGCCGAAATCGTTTTTCGAACGGTTGTGCCCATGCATTCAGCCCTCGCGAAAGGGCCTCTTGCTGACCTTCTCAAACAGAGCGGCCTGACGCTGGATGAATTCCTCGAGTTGCTGTAGTACATCGATCTCCAAAATTTATTGCTTCGCTGCATGATCCAAAACAAACGCTTTGACACTATCGAAGGCGTCTGCCGCGTTGGTAAAGCGTTTCGCCCCAAAATAATTTTCCAGCTGCTGTAACAACGTATCGCGTTGCGCTTCTGTTGCGATTTCAATGGCCACGCCGCGATCATTATCGGGCGCCACCGTCGGTGTGGCTCGAAAATCACCGCACGCCAATCCACGCAAGCCGGGTAACGTGCTCCATCCCAACTGGTAGATCATCACTGATTTGCCGACCCCGATTTGAACCAAACAAAGACCCCGAACGCCAGGCCAAAGACAAGGACTGCTTCGATTAACTGCTCGGTCATGAAGGTTCTCCAGCCCTCAGCCGCGGAAGTGTCACCAATCCGCATCGAAAATCGCCAATTTTGAAATGACTTCGAAGCCTGAAATAAGCGTTCAACGGCTAGCGCAGTTCCGAAAACTAACAGTGCTCGCCGAGCGATGACCACCAGTTTTTTCAATCCTAAATATCCAGGTTCACGACTTCGAGCGCATTTTCCTCAATGAATTTGCGGCGCGCTTCCACGTTTTCGCCCATCAGCGTGGTGAAAATATCCTCGGCGGCGACGGCATCTTCCAACTTCACCTGCAGCAGCGTGCGCGTGTCGGAATTCATGGTGGTGTCCCACAACTGCTCAGCATTCATTTCGCCGAGGCCTTTGAAACGAGTGATGGTGAAATCTTTTTTCGCGTCCTCAACCACGTAGTCGAGCACGTCTTTGGCATTGGCTTTGATAACTTTGTCGCCGTTGCGCGCGATGGTGAACGGAGGATGATTGAATTCCTCAATTTGTTTGGCGAGGCCGCGGAGCCGCTTGTATTCGGCAGTAGAAGCCACGGCCCAATTGATTTTCTGGCTGTGCGGCGGCCCAAACTGGATTTCGTACAAGCTGTGTTCTTCGTCGAAGGTGACCTTGCCCTCGAGCTTCAGCTTGGATTTTTCAATTTCTTTCAAAAGTTTTTCCAGAGCCTTCTTGTCCTCGAAGTCGGTCTTCTTTTCCAGGCGGCTCTCGGAAAGCAGATCGACGAGACCGGGCTCGCGAAGGCGCCGGCCGAGTTTCGCGGCGGCGGCCTGATATTCCTGAACGTTCAGCAGAAATGAAGTTAAGCCCGCGCCTTCGAGATTCACGCCTTCTTTGGCTTTGACGATGTGGTCTTCGGTGGCGCGCTTCATCAGCTCATGCGCAAATTCGTGCTCGTCGCGAATGTAGCGCTCGGTCTTGCCGCGCTTCACGCGATAGAGCGGCGGCTGCGCGATGTAGATGTGGCCGCGATCGATGAGTTCCTTCATATGGCGGAAGAAAAATGTGAGCAGCAACGTGCGGATGTGGCTGCCATCGACGTCCGCATCGGTCATAAGAATCACTTTGTGATAGCGCAGCTTACTGGCGTCGAAATCGTCTTTGCCGATGCCGGTGCCCAGCGCGGTGATGATGGCGCGAATTTCTTCGTGGCCAAGCATTTTGTCGTAGCGCGCTTTTTCTACGTTGAGAATTTTTCCTTTGAGCGGAAGGATCGCTTGATATTTGCGGTCGCGGCCCATTTTCGCGGAGCCGCCTGCCGATTCGCCCTCAACGACGAAAAGTTCGCAGCGCGCGGGGTCGCGTTCCTGGCAATCGGCGAGCTTGCCGGGCAGCCCGCTTGAATCCATGGCGGACTTGCGGCGCGTCAGTTCGCGGGCCTTCCGCGCGGCTTCGCGAGCACGGGCAGCTTCGATGCACTTGCCGACGATACGGCGCGCGACGGTGGAATGTTTGTCGAACCATTCACCGAGCTTTTCGTTAACGAGTTGCTCGACGTCACCTTTGATGTCGCTATTGAGTTTGCCTTTGGTCTGTCCTTCAAATTGCGGTTGCGGCAGGCGCACGCTGATGACCGCGACAAGGCCTTCGCGCACGTCATCGCCATTGATGGTGACTTCGTCTTTTTGCTCCTTGAGCATGCCGGTGGAGGAAGCGAAATTATTGATCGAGCGCGTAAGTGAGGAACGGAAACCGGAAAGATGCGTGCCACCGTCGACGGTATTGATAGTGTTGGCAAAGGCAAAAACATTTTCGCCGTAGGTGTCGTTGTATTGCAGCGCGATTTCAATTTCCACTGTGCCGCGCTTGCCTTCCATGTAGATGGGCGAATCGTGCAGCGTGGATTTTCCGCGATTGAGATGCTTGACGAATTCCGTGATGCCGCCAGTGAACCGGAATTCTGTACTCTTTTCATTGCGCTCATCGGTGAGCGTAATTTTTAGACCCTTGTTCAGAAAAGCCAATTCGCGGAGTCGCTGCGACAAAGTGTCGAAACTGTAGACGGACTTATCGAAAATACTGGGATCCGGATGGAAGGTAATTTTTGTGCCGGTCTTGCGGGATTTGCCGGTCTGCTTGAGCTTGGAGGTGGGCTTGCCTTTTTCGTAAGTTTGTTCCCACACTGCACCGTCGCGAGAAATTTCCAGCTCCAGCCAATCGGCGAGCGCGTTGACGACAGATACGCCCACTCCGTGAAGGCCGCCGGAAACTTTGTAAGTATCGCTGTCAAACTTTCCGCCGGCGTGCAGCACGGTGAGCACCACTTCGGCTGCGGGGCGCTTTTCCGTAGCGTGCATATCGACGGGAATGCCGCGGCCGTTATCGACCACGGTGACGGAATTGTCGGCGTGCACGGTGACATTTATTTCATCGGCGTAACCGGCCATGGCTTCGTCAACGGAATTGTCGACGACTTCCCAGACCAGGTGATGCAAACCCATTTCACCGGTGGAGCCGATGTACATGGCGGGGCGCAAGCGAACAGCTTCAAGGCCGCCAAGAACTTTGATGGATTTGGCGTCGTATTTGTGACCTGGCGTCGCAGCGATGACCGGTTCTCTATCTTCCATGAATACTCCGCAGTGAATTTTGCTTTTAAAAGTTTTGCCCGGCATTCATTGACGGGCAGTTAAATATTTTTCAAGACGCGATTTGATTTCTTTGCGAACCCCACGTTCGCAAAAAGACCATGGAACGCAATTCAGCGTTCAACAAAAAATTTGAACAAAAACTTTGAAGCGAGGAAGGCGTGCTTGCGGAATGCTCCGTACGTCGCCTCACCTTTTGATTTCGATCGCGGTAGCGATTGAAACTCGTAAGGTTTCCTGCTCCATCCCATCTCGCGCAGCGAGACGTGGCGAAGACTGATACTTTCCAAGCGAAATAATTATTTGGTTCCTGGCGCGAAACCAAACCCCGAAAATTTCACCTGGCCGACGTGCCGATTTGGAGGGCCCAACCGCGAATCGACAACGGAAATAGTGTAGCCGATTTGGGCCAATTTCTCAAGCCGTTAAACGGTTTAGACCTGCCTATAAACCTTTTGTTGATAGATATTTACCTTAAGCAGGCCGCAGCGGTCGGCCTACAACAGCAAGGCGAGATTTAGCTTGGGCGGAACCGTTTTGAAGAGCACTGCGGTCAGGGAGAACATGCGCGCTTTTTTGGTAGGAATCGGAGCTAAATCAGATACGCATGGGCATGATGATGTAGCGATAACGGTAAGACTCATCGGCCAGCGGACGCATCTGGCCGGCGGATTGTTCGTCTTTTAGTTCAATGCTGATCGGTCCGTCAGCGGCGGCCGCGAGAAAATCCAGCATGTAGCTGGAATTGAAGCCGATGGCGATGGGGTCGCCTGAGTATTCCTTCTCGATATTTTCCTTAGCTTCGCCGTACTCCGGACTCGATGCGGAAATTTCAATTCCTTCATTGGAGACCGCCAGTTTCACGGCGTGCGAACGCTGGTCGGCGAGTTGTGAGACGCGGCGAACAGCATCGCACAATTCGGCTCGCTCGATGACCACCGTTTTGTTGTTCTCCCGCGGCAAAACTGCTTCGTAATTGGGAAATTGACCGGTAAGAATGCGCGAGATCAGCAGGCGGTGACCCGCCTGGAAAAATAGGTGGCTTTCGTCCTTGGCAAAATCGAGTTGAGCATCTGAACCAGCGGTACTGGAAAGTTTTTCGACCTCGTCCATGGCCTTCTTGGGGATTAAAACTTTCACTTCGCCGTTTAGGCCGCTGAGTTTTTGACTAGTTTCCGCGAGTGCCAGGCGATGACCATCGGTTGCCACCATAGCAATCGTGTCCGGCTTCAAGATAAGCAGGCCACCATTCAAGGTGTAGCGAGACTCTTCCATGGAGATGGCGAATTTGGTTTTAGCGATCAAACTCTGCAGCGTAGCCGCCGGGAGCTTCACCAAGGGATGCGGCATCGCGGGAAGGGCGGGAAAATTCTCTCTGGCCATGCCAACCAGTTTGTATTTCTTTTTGTCACTGGTGATTTCCACCCAATGATTTTCCAGAAGACGGAATCTAATTTCGCCTTCAGGCAGCAGTCGAACGAGTTCGAGAAGTTTCTTGGCGGGAATCGTTCCCGCGCCTTCTTTTTTAATTTTTACTTCGCAGGACGTGCGGATGCTGAGTTCCAGGTCCGTGGCGGTAATGGTGAGGCGCGTGCCTTTAGCTTCGACAAGAATATTGGACAGTATGGGGATGGTAGTTTTGCGCTCGACCACGCCTTGTGTAGTGGTCAGTTCATTTAACAGCGCGGACTTTGTTACGCTGAATTCCATCGCTTGATAATCCTCACGTGCCGAAACGGGTGCGGTTGCGGTCATTGGCCTTCCTTATGCAGTTATACCGCTGCGGTACTTTACCCGTTTTTGCTGGAAGTATAAAGCGCAATGCGGTTATGGATGCTGTGGAAATGAGCGGATAAAGGAATTTCATAAGCAACAAGACTTTGAATTTGATTAAGGAAACTATAAAGCTTGTTGTGTTGATGACTGCTGTGGATTGGTGGAAATCGCGACAAGCGCGTTTGATGAGTGGGAGATAGATATTGAGGTGCGCAAGTGGGTCAATGTGGGAATGTCGGAAAAGTAGCGAGCACTGAAGTACCGGCCAGATTTAACGGTCAACTTTTCCTTTTTGGGGCACAGTTTATGAAGAGTTTTGGCACTGGTTGTTCACAGACAAAAGCAGTAGCGACAGTGTCGCCGGGAAGGAGTCCCGAACAACGGAGTTAGAAAGTAGTCGAATCAAACTTTTAATTTTACTTATTGGAAGAAGCAGTGGATGTATGGCGTCCAAACGGAGGCAGTGCCAAGCGGGGATGGTTTATTCAAAATTCTTCCAACACCAGAGTAGGAGACGAGAAAGACGAGGGTTTGGGAATTTCCTCCAGGCTAAAATTGTGCATTGCGAGAGAGGTCAAGAGGATTCAGGCGAGTTTATTGTCGCGGTAAAACGATAAACGCGATTGAGACGCGAAAAGCCAGCATTCGACTCTATTGTAGTGCATCCATGAGGCGCGTGATGGTGCGGTTCAGGTCTTTGTCGTTGCGGCGGAGCTCTTCGATTTTGTTGATGGAGTGCAGGACGGTGGTGTGATGTTTGCCGCCGAATTGGCGGCCGATCTCGGGCAGCGAGGCGGTGGTCAACTGCTTGACGATGTACATGGCTACCTGGCGCGGGAAAGCGATGGCGCGGGTGTTGCTGCGAACTTTTAGGTCCTGTTCGCGCAAATTGAAATGCTCACTGACGCGTTTTTGAATCAAGTCGATGGTGACGCGCTTCTCCTGCGAGGCGATTATGTTGCGCAAAACCTGCTGTGCGGTGGAAAGTGAAACAGTCACGCCCGTCAGTGAGGCATAGGCCATCAAACGGGTGAGTGCGCCTTCGAGTTCGCGCACGTTGGATTTAATAGCCCGCGCGATGTATTCGGCAACGTCATCGGGAAGCGAAAAGCGATCGTTATCAGCTTTCTTTTGAAGAATCGCGATTTTCGTTTCGAGATCAGGCGGTTGGATGTCCGCGATCAAACCCCACTCGAAACGCGAGCGCAATCTTTCTTCGATGGAGTTGATGTCTTTGGGCAAACAGTCGCTCGAAATGACAATCTGCTTTTGCTGTTCATAAAGAGCGTTGAAAGTGTGGAAGAACTCTTCCTGGGTGCGTTCTTTTCCGGCGATGAACTGAATGTCGTCCACGAGCAAGACATCGACAGTATGAAAACGGTCGCGGAAACTGATCATGCGATCGAAGCGGATGGAGTTGATGACTTCGATAGTAAATTTTTCCGCGCTGACGTAACTGAGGCGCATAGCGGGATTGCGCTGCTTGATAGTGTGCCCGATGGCGTGCATCAAGTGGGTCTTGCCCATACCCACACCGCCGTAGAGGAAGAGCGGGTTGTAAGCCTTGGAAGGTTGCTCGGCAACGGCGCGTGACGCGGCGTGGGCGAACTCGTTGGACTTGCCGACCACGAAACTGTCAAAGGTGTAACGAAGATTCAGTTGATGGTCGCTGCTCTCGAAATCGAGCTTGGATTGTTTGGTGCTGGAAGCTGCCGGGGCAGCCGCCAAGGGCGCGTCATCGTTACACAGGTACTGCACCTTCACGTTGGGAGTGCCAATCTCGTGAAACACGGCTTTAACGATTTCCCCGTAGGTGCGCGTCAGAACCTGGCGAAAAACAGTGCTGGGGATCTGCACGTAGAGCGTTTCGCCCTCGGCGCGATTGAGGCGGGTAGGCTGGAACCAAGTGTTGAAGGTATTGATGCTGACCCGGGACTTCACATGGTCTAAGAACTTTTCCCAGGAATTAACAGAGATAGTCATCGGTAAGGAATAGAAAGCCTACGCTATTTCCACAGATGTGCATAAGCTGTGGAAAGCAGACTTGGATTCATCTTTCTTAAGTCTTCGGATTCTTGCCCGCGATGGTGCCAGTACTTCGCCCCTGCAAACCGTCGCGTCCTTTTCGGAATTACCGGCCCTCGAACCGCCGGGGAGTGACAGCGCGGGATTGTCGCCCATTCGAGTGCATGGGGCAAGAGAAAAATGTGGTGCGGCGTTTGCCGACATGCACACACGGTGCACAGTTTTTCCACAACGCAAATTTCCACTCGCTAATGAAAATTTTCTTAATTTTATGGGGATAAATGAAGGAATTTTTTGTTTGGAAGCATCAAGAACTATTTTCTGTTGTCACTGGCCCTGTTAAAATCTCGAACTGTTAACAAATATATTTCAAGCGCCTGACCCATGTTGTGGGCGCGAGAAGAAAGTTGGGCAGGATTGCGCGAGAGATCGGGGAGCGATGATGGGGAAGCGCAAAGGCACTCTTGGGCACGAGGGAAGGACAGGAACCTGCGACGGTCGGCTTCACCCGGGAGGGCAGTTTTTTGGGTGATCCGCATTACTGGATATTCACCGCAGGCCCCATTAATCGCGCGAAACCAATTTCAGGCGCATGCGTCGTGGAGCTCAGAATACTCACTGTCCTAGCTTGGTGTCGGGACGGTCGAATTCGAAGACGCCTTGGGGGTCGCTGCCGATTACAATACGATCCTTTTCGATGAGAATACTGTTGGCGTCAAGGCGCGCTCCATCCGGGGTGTATAGCTGATATGTGGCTTTGCGATACCCGTCTTTGTCAAAACGCAGAAGCCGGTTATGGAGAGCGATCCATACTTCGCCGCTGGCGCGGACAACGCCGATGGCGGTGAGGATGGGTTTGAACGCCGGCTGCTTGCCCTTGCGCTCTTGGCGTTCAATTTCCTTTCGGGCGGCTTGGGCGGCGGCGAACGCCTCGATTTCAGTGAATTGAATGGTTGGAGAAGCATATCCGTTGCGGTCGTATTGGCGAACCGTCGGTTCCGGAGTGTAGATAAACGCGTAGTAGATGTTCCCGCGCGCGTCAGTAGCGAGGTAGCCGGAGTTGAGATAACGATTTAAATCCTCGCGGCTGGAGATTTCCTCCAATTCACCAAAATCTCGAATATCTCTGCCGTTTTTATCAAAAACGACCACGAGATGAGAATCGTGCAATGTTGCCACGGCGACTTCGCCATCCGGGAGTACGGCGACAGAAAGCGGAGAATTCACATGGAAGGATTTGAGCTGGTTGCCATCGGCGGAATACTCCACAATCAGATTGGCACCGCGGTCAGCGACATAAATCTGGCCCGCGGCATCGACGTCGAAATCCTCCGCGAAAGTCATTCCTGGAGCGGGAGCTCCGGGAGCAGTGGTTTTGGAGGCGGGTGCGTTCGCTGCAGGTGAGCCAATGGTTAGGGTCTTGTGCTCTTTGGCATCGAAAACCATCAAGCCTTGTGAGCTCAGGATGTAGGTTTTGTCGCTATCGCCACGCTTGAGAGCGCGCAGTCCTGCGCCGACCTCTGGAAACAGCCGGCGCTTGGCGGTTAGTTCGCCTTCATACTGCGCGGAAGCGATGGTGGCGCAGGCAGCCAGGAGACAGACTGACGCGCAGGAATTAAATAGTAACTTTCCCATGTTCATTTGATTTTCCTGAATGCTCAGAGCATGGACGGCCCGCCAGGGTTGCCCGTTACAGGCGCTAGGCGTCCTGTACGGGGCATGATCTCCGCCGCGGCGTACGGTTATGTATCTGTTATGTATCTAGGCGAAAGCGGAGGCGCTCTATGGAGCGGGCGCGCAGGCGGCCGGCGGAGTTTCGCGGCGATTCGTCGGCAGTTTCGATCAGGACCGTGTTCATTTGTATGTCACCTTCGGCGACCTCGAAGCGGGCAGGTAGGCCGTCGAGAAATTTTTTGATGATGCCCTGACGATCCATGCCGATGACGCCGCCATGGGGCCCTGTCATGCCCACATCGGTGATGTACGCCGTACCCTGGGGTAACACATGCTCATCGGCGGTGGGCACGTGAGTATGCGTTCCGACGACGGCGGTGGCTCGTCCGTCCAGATACCAGCCCATGGCGATCTTCTCACTGGTGGTTTCCGCGTGCATATCGACGAAGACGAAATCTATGTCCGGCGACAGCGTGCTCAGCTCGGTGTCGGCCTTGCGAAATGGGTCATCGATAGCGGGCAGGAAAGTGCGGCCCTGAAGATTCAAAACTGCATACTTAACGCCATTTTTGGCGGCGCCACAGAAGAGACCGCTGCCGGGGCTGCCATCCGGGAAATTTGCGGGACGCAACAGGCGAGGCTCGTGGGGCAGGTAATCCATGATTTCGCGACGGTCCCAACTGTGATTGCCGCCGGTGAGGACGTCGATACCGTCGTGGAGAAATTCATCGGCCAGGCGAGGAGTGATGCCGAATCCGGCCGCGGAGTTTTCACCGTTGGCGATCACCAGATCGATTTTTTTTTGGGCCACGACGTCGGCTAGACGGTCACGAACGATCTGGCGTCCTGGCGAGCCAACGATGTCACCGACGAACAGAACACGCATGGAGGGAGTGTACAGATGAAGGGGTGCGGTTTAAAGGAATCAATGCTTTAAGAACGGCTAAAAGAGTCGTTTCAGGGCTCTTACTTGTTGGCGTTCAACCAAGCGGGCAGCCATGCAGCGGGACAACCAACTAAGCGAAGAAATACGATAGCGTAGGCCGACGGGGGCAGTAACTTCTTGGTTATATTTGGCGAGCCGATGCGACCCGTTGCATCCGAGGGAAAGCCCCATTCGCGAGCCGTTCTCCGAACGTAGAAGCCAAGGTTGCCGGAACTTATCGGCCGGTCAGCCCTCCGATCCACGCCGTTCAGGCAGGAGGGGCGCTATGCCTGTTTGGGCTAAAATGTTAACTGATTGGTCACACAATTTTCTTACTGAGTTCTGTGCGGACTAGTGCTAGAATCGGAACCTGTTCTAAAGGCCAGGTGGAACGTTGCCCCTCGAGCAGCGCGCCACAAAGGGCCTGAGGTGTCTAGGTGTCCTCCAGTCGGTCTAAGCACCGCCGTACCTCCCGCAAAGTGAAAATCGCGGAGAAGCTTGCGAAAATGGCTGCTCCACTCTTGAGTCGGGCGGCGGCAACCATCGCTTTCGTCACTTTTTGCTGTATCGGCATATTGTTCGCTTCCTTGAGCGTTAGTTGGCGAACCTGGCAGCCTTCCGGTAACCTCGAGACTGCCTCGGCGCCATTCTGGCCTCCTTCGTCGGTCCTTTCGCCAATTGGGCATTCGCGGGCTGTTTTCCCGTACTCAGTGATAGCCGGGGGAGTGGAGTCGCCGCAAGAGCTTAAGGAAGCAGTGGCAGCGGATGCGGTGGTTGCCCAACACTATTCGGACTTCGACCTTGCGAAAGCTCGCCGGGTGGCGCTGAATGCTCCGAAACTGATGTACGTTTCCTATCGCATCGGTAACAAAGTATTTTGGACCAAGCATAAGCTGGCGCTGCGAAAGGGCGAGGCTATGCTGAGCGATGGCCGCAATATGGCGCGAACGCGCTGCGGGAATCGGGTCTCAGTTCTGCCAATGAGACCTAACGCCCCGGCCGAACCCAGTTCGTCGGAGTTGGAGGCCCCAGTATTTCCGGCCATAGTTTCGTCACCGTATCTTGCGGCATATACAGCTCCGGTGCCGGCAATGTTTTCCGGTCCCGGCAGGCCGGGTGCCGCCTTTGTGCCAGTTGCGCCGTTTTTTCCTTTGCCGGGCGGCGGGGGAATTGTTGGTAACAAGAGTTCATCTACGCCGCCTCCAGGTGGCGGTGGTACACCTCCTCCGGGCGGCGGCGGTGGTACACCTCCTCCTGGTGGTGGCGGTGGTACACCTCCTCCTGGTGGTGGCGGTGGTACACCTCCTCCTGGTGGTGGCGGAACTCCTCCTCCCGTGGGTGTACCCGAACCAGGTACGGCAGTATTGCTTTTGGTGGGGTTGGGAGCCGCAGCTATGCGGGCGCGTCGCAAACGAAAAGCGTGTTAAGCTTTATTCAGTGAACTCAAACTTCTATTAGCGGCTCCTCTTCAAGCCTAACGGCTTCGGTATTGTTACTTTCCTTCCGTCAATTCATCTGAACAGTTAATTCGCGAGGATTATATGGCCGTAACACTATCCGAGAGATTAGATCAGCTGGGCGCACGCTACGACGAGCTCACCAAGGAGCTCTCCACGTCCGAAGTGGTGTCCGACTCTTCCCATTTTCAAAAAGTAGCCAAGCAGCACGCCGAACTGGAACAGATTGTCGAAAAGCATCGCCAGTTCAAACAAATCGAGAAGGATCTGGCTGGCGCTCACCAAATGATTGGCGAAGCGGAAGATTCAGAAATGAAGCAACTGGCTTATGACGAAGAAAAGCAATTGGTGGCGCGCAAAGAAACCGTGGAACGCGAGCTGAAATTGTTGCTGCTTCCCAAAGATCCCAACGACGAAAAGAGCGTCATCGTGGAAATTCGCGCGGGCACGGGGGGCGACGAGGCGGCACTTTTTGCCGCGGAACTTTTTCGCATGTATTCGCGATACGCGGAAACGTTGGGCTGGAAAGTGGAGGTGCTGGAAAGTTCTCCGTCCTCACTTGGCGGCCTGAAGGAAATCGTGGCGGCCATTCAGGGCTACAAGGTTTATTCCAAGCTGAAATATGAAAGTGGCGTTCACCGCGTGCAGCGCGTACCGGCCACGGAGCAGCAAGGGCGCACCCATACCTCCGCTGCCACGGTGGCGGTGCTGCCGGAAGCCGATGAGATCGACATTAAAATTGAGGCCAAAGATTTACGCATCGATACGTTTTGCTCTTCTGGACCAGGCGGGCAGTCGGTTAACACGACCTATTCGGCGGTGCGCATCACGCATTTGCCCAGCGGCCTGGTGGTTTCCCAGCAGGACGAAAAATCGCAGATCAAGAATCGAGCCAAGGCCATGCGCGTTCTGCGCGCGCGGCTTTATGAGCAGGAACAGGAAAAACAGCAAGCGGCCATCGTTGCGGAGCGGCGTGGCCAGATCAAAACGGGCGACCGTTCGGAAAAAATTCGCACTTATAATTTTCCGCAAAATCGCGTCACCGATCACCGCATTGGCATGACGCTTCACCAACTTACCGATGTGATGGACGGCAAGCTGGCGCCGCTGGTAGACGGCCTGGTTTCGCACTATGAAGCGGAACGGCTGGATCAGGAGTTGGGCGCGGCTAAGTGATTTTCGAGCGCGTGTTTCGGTGTCAGACAGCCTGTGTTTTGATCTAAATATACCCATGGATATTCGTGGCGCGCTGCGAACGGGAATTTCGCGACTCCGCGAGAAGCAGGTCGCTTCGTACACGCTTGCCGCTGAATTGCTGTTGCTACACGTGCTGCGGCGCGACCGCGCGTGGTTGTATGCGCACCCTGAAGAAGCGATAAATTCCGAAGGGCTGGACACTTTTCTATCTTTAATTGATCGTCGCGCGAACGGCGAGCCCACACAGCATCTCACGGGCAAACAGGAATTCTGGAGCCTGGAGTTCGAAGTTACCCCTGACGTGCTTATTCCCCGGCCGGAAACGGAACATGTCATTGAAGTTGCGCTGGACCGGCTGGCGTTGCGCGAACTTCGTGCAGGCAAGGCGCAAAAAACGAACGGCGACGGTTTTTTAATTGCGGACATCGGAACGGGCTCCGGCTGCCTTGCAATTGCTTTGGCGAAGGAACTACCGGCCGCGACCGTGTATGCCACGGATATTTCTTCCGCGGCGCTTGTCGTGGCGCGCAGAAATGCTGCTCGTCACGGGGTAGCAAACCGTATTCACTTTCTTGAATCTGATTTATCGCGGCCGCTGGCTGCGGATTTTTCGACTCAATTCGGAACCGGCGCTGAGACCGATTCTGCGGGGCACAGTCCGAAAGAGTCAGCTTTTGACCTCATCGTTAGCAATCCGCCGTATGTCCCTAGACGCGATGCAAACACGCTGGCGCGCGAGGTCCGCGATCATGAACCCGCTGTTGCGCTGTATGGCGGCGAAGAAGGTTACGAACTTTATGCCGGCCTGATAGCTATCGCAGGACAGCACCTGAAACCTGGGGGCATCTTCGTCGCGGAACTTGGCCATGACAGTCTTCCCGCAGTGCAACCGCTGTTGGACGCGCGTGAGTGGACGGCCGTGGGCGTGAGCAATGACCTTGCAGGCATTCCACGCGTGATCGCTGCAGAACGCCGACCTCCAGAGTAATATCCAATCGACTCGACATTTTTTGGATCAATGAGAGTGCGTGACCGCATGTTGTCGGTCGTTCCCAACGGGCGTAGGCTTAGCTGAATATGCCGGATTTAGCACGTTTTCGCGCCAAGCATGACGCCTCTGCCGAATTAACTTCGCAGACTGATACGTCGATACTGCATGTCGATATGGACGCGTTTTTTGTTTCCGTGGAACTGCTGGAGCGGCCCGAGCTTCGTGGTAAGCCCGTTGTTGTGGGCGGGCGGCCCGATCAACGTGGAGTGGTCACGGCAGCGAGCTACGAAGCACGGAAGTACGGGATTCAATCCGCGATGCCTTTGCGAACTGCAGGGCGTCTGTGTCCGCACGCTATTTTTTTGGACGGTCACCACGCGAAGTACACGCAATGGAGCGACCGGGTCGCTACGATACTCACAAACTTTTCTCCTGTGGTGGAGATGGTATCCATCGACGAGGCTTATCTCGATCTTGCTGGTACAGAACGGCTGCACGGGCCTCCGCTAGGCGCGGCCGACAAACTTCTGCGTAGCATCACTCGCGCTACCGGGCTGCCGTGTTCCGCAGGTCTCGCTTCGACACGCTTGGTAGCTAAAGTAGCCTCAGATCAGGGCAAACCTCGCGGACTTGTTTGGGTTCCGGCGGGAAGCGAAGAGCGATTTCTGGCGCCGCTTCCGGTGCGAAAGATTCCGGGGATCGGAAAAGTCACCGAAAGAGCCTTGCGTGCGCTGGGAATCGAAACGGTGCAGCAAATTGCCGCGCAGCCGCGGGAAAGACTTGAGAAAATTTTCGGGCAATGGGGCACGGCGCTGTACCGCAAAGCGCGTGGTGGCGACTCCTACGAGTTCGTAGTCGATGCGGAGCCTAAATCGATTTCTCAGAATCACACGTTCAATGAGGACACGGATGATACCGCGGCTTTGACCGCGGTGCTGAGCCATCTATCGCAAAAAGCCTGCAAGCGTCTTCGCGACGCGGGCCTCGCTGCCAGCACGCTTACATTGACGATTCGCTATGCGGGATTCGATACGCACACGCGTTCCAAATCACTTGGCGAAAGCACGGCGCTGGACGCGGGCATCAACGCGGTGTTTCAGAAGCTTTTTCAGAAACATCGCGATCAACGCCGAAAAGTTCGACTTCTGGGAGTAAGCCTGAGCAATTTCAGCCATGGCGGCGAGCAGCTCGATCTGCTTCAGGCCGAGCGACGCGAAAAACTGCAAAAACTTACGCATGCCACGGACCGATTGCGCGACCGGTTCGGTTTCAGCAAAGTACAATTTGGGGGTTCGCTGCGGCGCGGCGACTCAACGCCTGAGGATCACTGAGCTTTGATTCTTAGTGGTCTTTCTGCCATTAGGCACCAGTTAACATCGTGTGCGATACAAGTCTTCTCGCATACTACGCTCTGGCGCATAATCGAAAAGTGACGCCGCGCGAGCTGGCCAATTCGATTTGCAGTACGTTAATTCGTGAAGGGCACCAAGCCTTCCTGGTGGGGGGGTGCGTGCGCGATTTGTTGCTCGGTCGCGAGCCCGCAGATTATGACGTAAGCACCGACGCGACACCGGATCGCGTTATTTCTCTATTTCCTGATTCGGTCGCAGTGGGTGCGCAGTTCGGTGTGATTATCGTGCCTCGCGAGGGCCATCAGGTGGAAGTGGCTACCTTTCGATCCGACATCGGGTCCGCCGATGGCCGTCATCCGGAGCGCGTGGTTTTCACATCCAGCCCAGAGCAGGACGTACAACGCCGCGACTTCACCATCAACGGCCTGCTGATGCGGCACGACTCCGGAGAGATTCTCGATTTCGTTGGCGGGTTATCAGATTTGCGCGCCGGAATAGTACGGGCCATTGGCGAACCGGCACGGCGTTTCACGGAAGACAAACTGCGCATGTTGCGGGCGGTGCGCTTCGCCGCGCGTTTCGGATTTCAGATCGAGTCCGAAACGTTTGCTGCCATGCGCATGCAGGCCCACGAAATAGGACAGGTTTCTGCCGAACGAATCCGTGAAGAATTGACAAAGCTGCTGACGGAAGGCGCGGCCCGTCGCGGTATGGAACTGCTGGATGAAAGCGGCCTCCTGAAACAGGTTTTGCCGGAAGTCGCGGCCATGCAGGGAGTCGAGCAGCCGCCGCAGTACCATCCGGAAGGGGATGTCTGGACACATACTCTGCTGATGCTGGAGGGACTTGCCAGCGAGAGTTCCGCCACTTCTGCCACGTTGGCCTGGGGCGTTCTTCTGCATGATGTAGGAAAACCACGCACGTTCAGGCCGATTTCGGAAACTGGCGATCGCATTCGCTTCGACGGCCATGTGGATGTGGGAGTTCGCATGGCTGAAGTTATCTGTGCGCGCCTGCGCTTTTCGAATCAAGACAGTGAGCAGATTCTCGCGCTGATTGCCGATCACATGCGGTTTAAGGACGTATCGCGCATGCGCGCTTCCACGCTGAAGCGGTTCATACGACTGCCACGCTTTGACGAGCACCTGGCCTTGCATCGCCTGGACTGCCTGTCGAGCCACCGGCACCTGGACGCTTACGATTTTGTGCGCCGCACCCTTGAGGAAACGCCGGTCGAGGAGATACGTCCGGTCAGGTTGCTGACTGGGAACGATCTGCAGAGTTTGGGATACCAGTCAGGGCCTTTGTTCAGCAAAATCCTACGGTCACTTGAGGATGCCCAGCTGGAAGGGTTAATAAGATCCAGGGAGGAGGCTGTCGCCTTTGTGGATCAACATTACGGGGAAAAGAAGCCCGGAATGCGCAAAATCTCGTCCGCATCAGGATGAGGCAGTGCGTTATCTTATTGAACATGGGATATTTAGAATGGAGGATAGGAGAGGGTTAGCAGGGTTTTATAATTGAGCGTAAGGCACTAAGATTTTGTGCTGCAAGGACTTACATCTTAGGGCACCTTTTTCTTTTTGATGGCATCTAACGCTTCATAAGCCCGGACCCTTTCTCGTCCGCGGCTTCAGATTAGGGGACATAATGGTTGAGAAAAAATTTGTTGTACCGGAGATCCTTCCTATCCTGCCTGTCCGCGATACGGTCCTGTTTCCGGGGGCGGTTTTGCCGTTGACCGTGGGACGTGAAAGCTCTCTGGCGTTAGTTAATGCCTTGATGGGGGACGAAAAACTGCTGGGCGTTGTAGCGCAGCTTGATCCCCGTGTGGAAGATCCAGCAGCCGCTGATCTGCACAAAGTCGGCACGCTCGCGAAAGTTCATAAAACGGTGAAGATGCCTAACGGGAACGTGGTCATCTTCCTGGAAGGTTTGCAGCGGATACAGGTCGTGGACATGATTAGTTTGCGGCCTTACCTGCGCGCGCGCATTGAAGCCCAGCCCGACTTGAATACCGAACAGGATTCCGAGTTGGAAGCGCTACAGCGTAACGCCCAGGATTTGTTCCGCGACGTGGTCAGTCATTCTCCGCAGCTCTCCGATGATTTGCATTCGGTCGCTGCGAATATTGATGATCCCGGACGTTTGGCGGACTTTATCGCCGGCACGTTGCCTTCGTTGTCTACCATGCTTCGCCAGGAGTTAATCGAAACTCCCAGCGTTCGCAAACGGCTGGAGACCTTGATTCGCGAGCTTTCCAAGGAGCTCGAAGTTCTGGAACTGCGTTCCAAAATTCACGAACAGGTTCAGGAGCAAGTGGGCCAGAACCAGCGCGAATATTTGTTGCGCGAGCAGATGAAAGCGATTCAGAAAGAGCTCGGCGAATCCGACGATTCCATGCAGGAGATCGACGAGCTTCGCAAAAAAGTCGAAGAAGCGGGCATGACCGCGGAAGCCAAGAAAGAATGCGACCGCGAGATCAAGCGGCTCGCCAAGATGACTCCGGCATCCGCGGAGTACATGGTCTCTCGCACGTACCTGGAGTGGATGACTTCGCTGCCGTGGTCAAAATCCTCGGGCAGCCAGGAAATCGACATCGCCAAGGGGCGCGAGATTCTTGACGAAGATCACTACGATCTGGAAAAGGTCAAAGAACGGATACTGGATTACCTGGCAGTCAAAAAACTTCAGCCAGGTATGAAGGGGCCGATTCTGTGCTTCGTCGGGCCTCCGGGCGTGGGCAAAACCTCGCTTGGCAAATCCATCGCTCGCGCGTTGGGCCGCAAATTCGTGCGGCTGGCGCTGGGCGGCATGCATGATGAAGCAGAAATTCGCGGACATCGCCGGACGTACATCGGCGCATTGCCTGGCCAAATTATTCAGGGCCTGAAGCGCGCGGAATCGAACGACCCGGTTTGCATGCTGGACGAGGTCGATAAACTGGGACGCGATTTCCGTGGCGATCCGTCTTCTGCGCTGATGGAAGTACTCGATCCAGAGCAGAACTTCGCGTTCCGCGATCACTACCTGGACGTGCCGTTTGATTTGTCGAAGGTGCTCTTCATTGCTACCGCGAACTGGATGGATCCAATACCAGAACCTCTTCGCGATCGCATGGAGATCATCGAGCTGCCGGGCTATACCGGCGAAGAAAAATTGCATATCGCGCACAAATACCTGATTCCCAAGCAGGCCGCGGAACACGGCTTGAAAGTTGGGGAACAGCTGGAATTCAGCGACGATGCCATTCGCGAAATTATTCATAGCTTCACTCGCGAAGCGGGCGTTCGAAACCTGGAGCGCGAGATTGCTACGGTCACTCGCAAACAGGCTCGACGAATCGCCGAAGGTAAACTCGACAAGATGGTGGTGACACCAGAAATCGTCCGGGAATATCTGGGCGTGCCGAAATATCGCACCGAGAAAGAAGTCGAAGAGCGTGTCAAGAAACCCGGCGTGGCGATCGGCTTGGTGTGGACACCTGTGGGCGGCGACATCATCTTCATCGAAGCCACGCGCATGCGTGGAGGCAAGCAGTTCACGATGACCGGACACTTGGGCGAAGTTATGCAGGAGTCTATGACCGCGGCGCTCACTTGGGTGCGCGCTAACGCGGAGCGGTATGGCATAGACACGGACTTTTTCCGGAAGCATGACATTCACATTCACGTGCCTTCGGGCGCGGTGCCCAAGGATGGTCCATCCGCGGGCGCAGCGATGGTTACGGCTTTGGTGAGCTTGCTGACGGGAAGGCCGGTGCGTGATCGCCTGGCGATGACCGGTGAAATGACGCTGTCGGGAATTGTTCTACCAATCGGCGGCGTAAAAGAGAAAGTTCTCGGGGCCAAGCGCGCAGGTATTACGGAAGTCTTGCTGCCTGCCGATAATGAGCCCAACGCCGTAGCGGATCTTACGCCGGAAATTCTCGGCGACATCAAGATCACTTACGTTCGAACGCTGGAAGAAGTACTGGAACACGCGCTATCGAAGGAAGTTGTTGCGCCTCCGCCAATCGTTCCAGAACCGAAACCCAAAACGCACGTTGGGCCAGATGCCCCGCGCGCAATTCACTAAAACAATTCACTAGCACAGAAATTGGCTGCCCCCGTAAGAAGTAACGGGCGCGAAGTTTGCGCCCGTTTTTGTTTTTGCAGCACGATATGCTGCAAAACAAACCCTGCTAACATGGCTCTCCACGCATGCGCAGCCAGCCGCCAAATGTCACGGACTTGGCAAATGAACTAGCCCAACGACTGCCCGAAGCGCTGATCGGAGAGCGCGTGATTCCCAGGTTTGTGGATTCCTACGTGGTGGAAAATGGCCGCCACGCTTTGCAGGTGCATGCCTCGTTGTATCGCGATCGACTTGCGCTTCTGCAACGTGAAGCTCTTTTGGCGTTAACGGTTCAGGCGCTTTCAACGGCGTGCTTTGAGCCGCCATCTTCAAAAAAGTCCAAGCCCCGTCCCATGCCGCAAAAAGATGTGGCGATATTCCGGCGCAAATTTCTGAATGCTCTGGCGCGCCAGCAAAAATGGAGCGTTGGCGACGCTCTTGATTTTCAGACCGATCTACAAATTTACGAGAATTTAATCAGGCGAAGCAGCGGGACGCGGCGAACGCGCAAATCCTTTGAGGTAGCCAACCATCCGTTTGTCGATCGCTCAGCATTCCTGCTGGATTCGTCATTTATGGAGAAAGCGCGTATCGCGGCAAGCCGTGCCCTCGGGGACCTGGAGGATCTTGCCGCTCACGTGGTGGCTTCGGCAGGGCCACAAAAGGGCGCCGCCAAATTGCGATGAGCGATTAAGTCTGCATTGGCGCATTCGACTACCGGGACCTATTCGCTCGGTTGTAAATGCACCGCGCCTTATGCGATCGGTTCGACATGCACTGCGGTTCCATAGGCGAGGACTTCCGTCACACCCTGCATCACTTCCGTAGCGTCATACCGCATGCACACCACGGCGTTTGCCCCGTGTTCCAGCGCGTGCTGCAACATTAATTCGAAAGCGTCCTCGCGGGTCTTCTCGCACAGGGTGGTCAAGATGGTGATATTTCCGCCCACGATGGTCTGCAACGCAGCTCCGAGACTTCCAATAACGCTGCGCGAGCGCACAATGATGCCCCGCACGATGCCGTAATTTTTGACGATGCGATACCCGGGTATTTCCAGCGCCGAGGTCACCATAGCGGTATTCACTCTTGGCATGGTCATACTCCCCCCTTATTCGACGTTTACCGCTGCGATTCTAACCGCACAGATAATCAAACCCAAGCAATCTTCCTTTGCTACCCTCAAGGCGCGTGGAAGATCTCTTCTATTTGCTCGCCATCGTTCAGATCGCCGTAGGCGCGTATCTCATCTGGCAGGGTCTGCAATGGCTCGGTTACGCTCGCCGGCGGATGCGTACCGATCCGGGATTCCATGCGCCGCGCGTTGCGGTCCTCTGTCCGTGCAAGGGTGTCGAATCGGGATTAGAGCGTAATCTGGTTTCGCTCACGGAATTCAATCATCAAAACTATGAAGTATTTTTTATTCTGGCCTCCGAATCCGATCCTGCGGCTGCGATCGTGAAACGGGTTATTTCCAGCTCCCGACCCAAAGCGCACCTGGTTGTCGCGGGCCAGCCCGAAGGCTGCGGGGAGAAGGTAAATAACCTGCGAGTGGCGGTGGAGGAGTTGCCGGAAGAGTTCGAAGTACTGGTATTCGCCGATTCTGATGGCCGACCTGGAAGGTCCTGGTTGCAACGCTTGACGGCACCTTTAGGCGATGATCGCATTGGCGCGACGACCACTATGCGCTGGCTAATTGCCAATCGTGGCAACCTGGCAACTGCACTGCTGGCGGCCTGGAATGGGCCGATTGTCACCATGCTTAGCGAGAAGGGCAAAAATTTCTGCTGGGGCGGAGGCACGGCCATTCGGCGATCGGTATTCGAAGGAATCGGGGTATTGGATGAGTGGCGTACGTCGGTCAGCGATGATTACTCAATGACCAACGCACTGGAACGCGCGGGGCGCTCTATTTTCTTTGTTCCTGAATGCCTGACGGTTTCTTATGTGGAGACCGATTTAAGCGGGCTGCTAGAATTTACCAACCGGCAAATTTTGATTACGCGGGTGTACGCGCAAAAAATTTGGCGCGCAGCGGCAGTTACGCACCTGCTGTACTGCGTTACGGTAGTCCTAGGCCTAGCCCTCACGATTGGAGATTTAATCAGTGAACGCCCCGCGTTGCATATTGGCGCACTGACATTTTTCATTTTATTGTTGTCCGCAATCCGCGCCAGCTTGCGCGTAATCGCGGTCACGGAGATTCTTCCCGGGTCGAAAGCGCAAATCATGAATCAAGCGTGGGTAAATATTGCGCTGCCCGCGGCAATTCCATTCGTGTATTTAATGAATTTCACACATTCATTGCTCACCAGGAAGATTCGATGGCGGAATATTCGCTATGAATTAATCTCCTCGAACCAAACACGCATTATTAGCGGTTGAATTCGTGGGTTATCGTCGCGCAGACGCACTTTTTTCCACAACTAATTCACGATGTGTGTTGTCGGATCGGTGTTCCCCGAAAAATAATTGCGTTGCCGCTCGACGCTGTACGCGCTACAACGGGTTTGTAGACGTGTAGGTGGGCGCGAAGACAATTGTTTCGCGAGAAAAAGAGGAAAAACTGCGCCGTGCGTGCAATTCCTACCATCGCTCCTAAAAGGTTCGATAGCCTACTCAGGCTAAGTACTGTGTTTTCTGTAGGAATATAATAAATTGTAGTTTGGATAAAAATTTGCATTGATGAAGCGGTTCGGTGCAGTGCTCGCAGACGGAACGTCGGGTGCCCTTTTTCAAGGGCGACGGGATAACAACTGTCAACCTTGGCTTCTGTTTGCTGTTTTCCTTAGCAGTTAGTTCCTTTGCAGTTAGTTTGTAAAGCTGGCCTCGCTCAGGGGCAAATCGTAAAAAAACTTAAAGGGTCTCGGCGGTAGTCGAGACTGCATTTGGAGGGGTTAAGTGAAGCTTATTCGCAGAAACGAACAGCCACATCTGTCTGCACGGCCAGGTCAACAACCGCGCGAGATGTATTTTTTTTACGAGAAGAACACCGGAGTAGCGCACTTTAACGTGGAAGCCGGGCCTGACGGCCAGTTCCCCGTCGAACAGGCCGCTGGGCTGCTGGCCATGCATTGCATGGTTCGCGGCCAGTCTCCCAATGATTACATTGTGATGGTTCCCGCCGAGAATGACTTTCTGGATGGGCTCAAAGAAAAGGCCGACAAGTTACTGCAAGCTGGCCGCTCCGCGGGCTCCTCTGTGAAGCTGACGCGCCGGGAAGACGAAGTGCTCGGCGGAATCATGCGAAGCCTGGCTAACAAGGAGATCGCGGCGGATTTGAACCTTTCGGAGCGCACGGTAAAATTCCATGTTTCTTCGCTGCTAGCGAAGTTCCGTGTGCGCGGACGGCTGGAGCTGGTTCGCGAGGCTTCGCGCCACTCGAATGCTGCCACGGCGCCAGCAACCCGAGAAGCTCGTAGCGACTATGGCGAGTTGCCGAAAGGTTTCTCGTCCAATTCTAACGTGCTGCCGTTAGTGAAGCGCTGCATGGCTTAGTTTGTTGCCCCTGACGAAAGGCCTGCCCTAGGGTTTGGGCAGGCCTTTTTTTGCGCCGTTTTTTACTTTAGGGTTACTTTTTGGCTTGGTCGTACAGTTCAGCCGACTTGTCCCAGTTCACAGTATTCCACCAGGCTTTGATGTAGTCCGGCCGGCGATTCTGATATTTCAAATAATAAGCGTGCTCCCAAACATCGAGTCCCAGTACTACTTTGCCGCCACCTGACAGTTGGTAGGGAGTGTCCTGATTAGGCGTGGAGTCTATGACCAGTTTGCCGTCCCGCACCAACAACCACACCCAGCCAGAACCGAAACGGGCCACACCGGCGGCCGCGACTTTTTCCTGGAAGCCTGCAAATGAACCGAAAGCGGAATTGATTGCCGAAGCGAGATCGCCCTTTGGTTCGCCACCGCCACCCTTTTTCATCAGCGGCCAGAACAAACTGTGATTCCAGTGGCCGCCGCCATTGTTGCGAACAGCGGTGCGGATATTTTCGGGGATGGCGTCCAAATTCTTGAGCAGATCGTCGATGGATTTATTCTGAAGGTCGGCGTGCGCCTCGAGGGCTTTGTTTAAATTGGTGACATAAGTTCCATGGTGCTTGTCGTGATGGATTTCCATGGTTTTGGCATCGATGTGCGGTTCCAATGTGTCGAACGAATACGGCAACGGCGGTAAAGTAAAGGCCACGAATTTTTCCTCCAGCTCAGATTTGAAAGTGTGAAGCTATCCCGGGCTTGAAAACGAGAACTGCAAAGTCATTTGCCGGCGAGCACTGCGGTGGTAAGTAGTCGACAAATATAGTCGATGAATTATACCGCTTGTCTCCCTGGTTCCCACCTCACAAGCATTTGTGTTGGCCCGGCAATTCATTTCACGTCATTTCACGATGTGCTTGCCTCATTTGGATGCGCGAAATGGCCCATTGGGCAGATTCGGAGATTACCGGATCTGCTGATGCCGCGAGTCGCGTCAATACGCTTGATACTCTTTCGAACGCAGCCAAATCACCCTGCAATTTTGAATTTCCCAGCGCAACGCACACGTTGCGAATAAAGCCTTGCCACTTCGTTCTCTTGATCGGGCTCCCGCGAAACATTTCGGTGAAGTCGCGTTGACTCAGCGATGCAAGCCATTCGAGTCGCGGCGAGAACAGTGGTTCTCGTGGAGCGCCATTTTTTCCGCTGAGACTGAATTCCTTTTCTTCTCCGGATGCTGCTGCGGGGGCAGTTGCATGAGCAAACGAACGCGGCTGAAATTCCGTCGCGTAAGTGACTGGTGCGTGACGGTTCCAGGGGCAGACATCCTGGCAAATGTCGCAGCCAAATATGTGTTGGCCCATCGGTTCACGAAGCTGTTCCGGGATTGCTCCACGCAACTCGATGGTCAGGTACGAAATGCACTTTCGGGCATCCATCACGTAAGGTTCAACGAGCGCATCTGTCGGACAAGCATCAATGCATTTGCGGCAGGTGCCACAGCGGTCTACAGGCGGGAGATCGGAAGTCCCCAAGGTCGGTGGCAAATCGAGGGTAGTTAGAATTACGCCCAGAAAGAAAAATGAGCCGATGCGCTCGTTGAGCAGCAGAGTATTTTTGCCTAGCCATCCAATTCCAGCATGCTTGGCCAGCACGCGCTCGTTAATGGGGCCGGTGTCCGCGTAAATGCGAGCTTCAAACGGTTGTGGATGCTGGGCACGCAACTCGTCGAGCATCAATTCCAACTTTTCGCGTAAGACATCATGATAGTCATCGCCCCATGCGTATCGCGAGATCCAGCCGCGGGGCCCACTCGTTTCCGATTCGTTGCGAAGATTCGCCCATGGTTGTGGGGTTCGTGCGTGCTCGGTGTTGTAGGTCAAAACGCAGATAATTACGCTTCTAACGCCGGGCAACGCGGCCTGTGGGTCGCTGCGCCGCGCATCGCTTAAATATTTCATCTCGCCTGCGTAGCCGCGCGCCAGCCATTCTTGTTGGTTTACGAGCTCGGGAAATTTCTCGGCTCGCGCTACCCCGGCCATGGCAAAACCCAGTTGGCAGGCGCGCTCAGAAATCCAATTTGTAGAGGAAGCGTTTACCATGGAATTGTTTTACGTGCGGCTGACCTAACCGCGAATAGGAACGTGAGGACGAAGAACGCTCCAAAATATTACATCGATTGCTAGACCTGGGCTAGACGGTTGTGTTGTTGAAGCTGCGCAGAGCCGTCACTTCGTCGGAGTGCACATCGAAAACGGTGTACAGTTTCGTGATTTGCAGCAGGTCACGGACTTTTTTGGTCAGATTCAGCAGCTTCAATTCGCCGCCGCGGTTTTTGACGGCGGTGTAGGCGCTAACCAGTTCGCCGATACCGGCGCTATCGATGTAATTGATGTCCCCCAAATTGACCAGAATCCTGACACGCTGGTCATCGAGGAGTTCGCGAATAGTGGATCGCAGCAAAGCGCTGCCTTCGCCGAGGGTTATGCGACCGCTCAAGTCCAGCACGGTCACCACTCCAGCATCTCTGTAAGTGGCTTGTAATAGAGCCATGGTGCCTTTCCATAAATGAAAACTTTATGCTTGATGCGAAGTCGCGTTCTGGTCGCCCTGGTCATTGTCATTCGCCGGGTGGCCATCCGCGCTTGGCAATTTCTTGGACATAATAATTTCCGCGCCGCCAGTGCGGCCGGGTACCACGTCAAACTCGTCCATGAAGGAGCGCATCAAGAAAATTCCGCGCCCGGAGGTGCTCAGAAGATTTTCTTCGGCCAATGGATTGGGAACGTCTCGAAGCTTGAAGCCCTTGCCCTCGTCCAAAACGTGGATGACCATTTTGTCAGACGTTAAATCGACAGCCAGATAAATTTTCTTCTCCGGGCGTTCCTGATTGCCGTAGTGAAACGCGTTGATGACCCCTTCCCGGACAGACATTCCGATGCGGTAGCAATCGTCCTCATCGAAGCCCGCGGCTTCGGCGACGCGCAAACACATCTCCTCGGCAACATTGACACTTTCGACCTGCGTTTCGAGCGTGACATCGAGGTGTTTCTGGTCAGCCATTTTTATGAGTTGCCACCCAGCATAGCCGTTTGGACGCGCATTTGAGTGCCTTATGGGTAACACAGTGCCGGAAAAAGAGTCAATCGAGCACTGCAGTTATACCGTAATATTTCCGATATTATCGAGTTTCAAGAGTATCAGTTCACCGCCGGATGAAAGGCTGACAGAGTATACCCACTTGCCAGAGCCGCCGACAGAGCAGCTAATCGCCTAGGCCCAGTACGAGCGGTCCAAGGTACGGTACTGGATGGCCTGGCTTAAATGCTTTGGGGTCATGTTTTCGGTTGCTTTCAAGTCGCCTTTGGTACGCGCCACTTTCAAGATGCGATCGTGGGCACGAGCCGAAAGCCCCCAGGCGGGTGATGGCATTTTCCAGTAATTTCTCGCCTTCGGTGGTGATCCGGCAGTGCTTGCGGAGCATCTTGTGCAACATTTGCGCATTCGAATAGGTTCCCTGCTCGCCGCGATATCGCTCCAGTTGGCGGTTGCGCGCGGCAACCACCCGCGATCGGACCGCTTCAGAGTCTTCCGCTAACGCAGGCGTCCGGAGCCCCTTATATCTTACCGCCGGCACTTCGATGTGAATAGATATAAGTAGCGGCCATGTCTTGGCCCAATAATTCTGTCACCCCTTAACAGCCCGGTGAAAATGTCACCCCATGAACAGGGAGACATTCGCCGTGAGCCAGAAAGAGTTACAACGAGTGGCGGTAATTTCTGCTTCCTTGAAGGGAGAGGTGGCGTGTGTCAGAGCCGCCGAACTCCTATGCTTGAGCGTGCGCCAGATCAAGCGCTTGAGGAAACGAATGCGCGAAGACGGGGAGGCGGCTCTGGCACACGCCAGTCGCGGTCGGCCTAGCCCGCGCCGCCTTCCTGCGCGTATGCGGGACCGTATCCTGCATCTCGCCCGCACCCGCTATGTTGGTTTTAACGATCATCATCTCTGTGAGAAGCTTGGCGAGCTCGAAGGTATTTCGCTCGGCCGGGAGACGCTCCGCCGTCTGCTCCGCCAGAACGGTCTCGGCTCCCCCAAGAAACGGCGCGCTCCTGCGCACCGCCAGCGCCGGCTTTGCCGCGCTCGCGAAGGCGAAATGCTCCTCCTAGATGGCAGCCTTCATCGCTGGCTCGAAGATCGCGGCCCACAACTTACTCTCCTCGGCTTCCTCGACGACGCCACGCGCAAGGTTCCCGTTGCCGAGTTCTTTCCCACGGAAGATGCTCACGGGTATTTTCATCTGCTGCGTCGCTTACTACGGCGTTACGGCATCCCGCTCAGCTTCTATGGGGACAAGCACGGCGTCTTCGTACGCAACGACGACCACTGGACGGTCGAAGAACAACTCACGGGAAAACGCCAACCTACCCAGTTCGGACGCGCTCTTGCGCAACTCGGCGTTACTTACATTCCGGCCAACAGCCCTCAGGCCAAGGGCCGCATCGAGCGTTTATGGGGCACTTTTCAAGATCGCCTTACCAGTGAACTCCGCCTCGCGGGCGCCACCGATCTGCCCACCGCCAGCGAGGTCCTGCGCCGTTTCCTGCCCGACTACAATCGTCGCTTCGGTTGCGCTCCTCGAGAAACGGAAAAGGCTTGGCGTGCGGCCCCCAAAGATCTCAGTCGCATCTGCTGCTTCATCCATGAGCGCATCGTCAGCAATGACAATGTTGTGCAATGGGACGGCCGCCGTTTCCAAATCCCGCCGCAACCAAAACGCTTCAGCTTCGCCGGTGCCAAGGTTCAGCTCTGCGAATCACTTCGAGGTAGCATCGAGATCTACTACGGAGACAGCAAGCTTCATCATGCGGACTAACAACGAGGTGACACTTTCATCGGGCCGTTAGGGTGACATTTTCACGTTGCTATAACAGATATAAGTAGCGGCCATGGGTCGCGACCGCCTTTACACCGTTGGCGTCGCAACGTATATTGGCTCGCTATAGCATCAAGTACGGTACCCCGCGAGGTCATCGCATGGTCGGCTTCGTTATTTTAGGCATTGTCATTCTGATCGTTATTTTTGCGATTGGAATGTACAACGGATTGGTCCGACTCAAGGTGCAGACCGACAACGCCTGGTCGGATATCGATGTGCAACTCAAACGCCGCTACGACTTGATTCCTAACCTGGTGGAAACCGTCAAAGGCTACGCGGCTCATGAAAAAGGGACGCTGGAAGCGGTCATCAATGCGCGTAATCGTGCCATGACGGCCAGCGGACCTGCCGATAAGGCGCAGGCCGAAGATATGCTCTCGGGCGCGCTTAAAAATTTATTTGCGCTCTCCGAAGCGTATCCGCAACTGCGCGCCGTCGAAAGCTTTACCGCTTTGCAGGCTTCGCTGACGCAGATCGAAGATGCGGTGCAAAACGCGCGGCGTTATTACAATGCCGTGGTTCGCGATCTCAACACCAAAATCCAACAATTCCCGACCAACATATTCGCCAATATGCTGGGATTCAAGCCGCGTGAATTTTTTGAGATCTCGGCTCCCGCCGAGCGCGAAGCGCCCAAAGTCAGCTTCAACACGCCTGCTGCGTCAGCATGAGCACGCAGAATTCCCGCTTCATTTTTATAGGTTATTGCCGCTGCGTGCGGGATCGGCTCGTGCGGCCAGCACCGCGCTATTTTGCGCTTATCGCCCTGATCGGGATTATTGCGCTGTCGCACGTGGCCACCGCCAGCGGCAAGGAACTACGCATTGAGAATTTCGATGTGCACATTGTGGTCGCCAGCAATGGCACCATTGACGTAACCGAAACGATACGCGCGCATTTCATCGGCAGCAACTGGCACGGACTGTACCGCTCCATTCCGGTGGAGTACGTGACACCGCAGGGGTTGAATTACACCTTGTTCCTCGATGTGAAACAGGTCACCGATGGGAACGGGCATCGCCTGAAATTCGATTCAAACCGGGTGCGCCATTATCGAAAGCTCAAAATTTACATTCCTAATGCTGACGATTCGGTGCAAACGGTTTCCATCGAGTACACCGTTAGCGATGCGATTAGATTTTTTGAAGACCACGACGAACTTTATTGGAACGTGACTGGGGACGAGTGGGATGTACCGATCCAATCCGCGCAGGCACAAATAATTTTACCGGCTGGAGCCAGCAATATTCGCGCTACGGTGTTTACGGGTGTGTACGGCTCGCGCGCCAAGGACGCAGAAATTGATATCGCCGGGAATGGCGTCGAAGTGCGAAGCACTGCTCCACTTCCATACCACGCAGGTTTGACGGTCGCGGTGGCGTTCGATAAAGGCGTCATTCAGGAGCCTACGGTTGCGGATGTAGTCGGGCGATTTTTGCGGAGTAACTGGCCGCTGTTCCTGCCTGTTGGTATTTTCTGTCTGATGTTTT
>DASYJM010000163.1:0-5611 GCA_035996445.1 Candidatus Acidiferrum sp.
CTCTGACCCGTAAGTTCGCTGTAAGTCAAGCTGTGTCCAGCTACGCTACTTATGGCCTCTGCGATTGCGTTACCCAGTTATGCTCACGTGCTTTGATCTTCAGACTCTGCGACTTATGCGACTAAAACATACGCCATTTTCTTCGTGTGTGTCACGTATATTATTGCCGTTAGTTCTGTTTCATCTGCTTCGCTAACTTCAACTCTTGAACTCTCGATTACAATCAGCGCACATGCTTCGCACTCAACTCTTCGCGGATCCCACTAACCGCCTTGTTCACGATGTTGTATTACAAAGCTGCACAAAATACGCCTGTAAGACAGCGCTGATTGATTCTTCCTGCAATCGCCGTATCACTTTCGGGGAGTATGGCAGTCTTGTCGAATCCCTTGCCCGCGGCCTGGTTTCCGCCGGACTGGCTCCGGGCGATGTGGTAGGGATATTCCTCCCCAACTCTTGGGAATTTGCCATAACTTATCACGCAGCTACGCTCGCTGGAGGCATCCCAACGCTGCTGAATCCTTCCTACCGCGAGCGCGAAATTCGCTATCAACTTGAAAATTCCGGAGCGACTTTCCTCGTTACCGACTCTCCACTTCTGGAGAATGTCACTCTCACCGGGCTGCCGTTACGACGCGTTTTCACGACTCGCAGTCAACGTGCCGGGTGTCATGACTTCGCGAGCTTGTTGCGGCCGAACTCCATGAAACTTCCGTGCTCCACGCAAAGCACGCAGGAGGCTGTGGCGGCGCTTCCCTACTCGAGCGGCACAACCGGCATGCCCAAAGGGGTCATGCTTTCACACTACAACCTGGTCGCAAATGTCTATCAGGTCCTGGGACCAAATGCAGCTCCACTCAGAGCAGATGACGTTATGCTCTGCTTTCTGCCGCTCTACCACATTTACGGGCTCACCGTGGCTTTGACGCTGTCGCTCAGCCTCGGTTCCACGCTAGTGCTAATGCCGCGCTTCGATATACAAAAACTGTGCGCTTTACTCACTCAAGAGGGCGTCACCATGATGCCCGTCGTCCCGCCCGCCATCAATGCCATGTGCCAGGCAGCCGAAGCAGGCATCTTCCCGAAAGATAATAAACTCCGCTGGCTTAAGAGCGGTGCGGCGCCGCTTGCTCCGGAACTGGCACGCCGTCTCACCGACCTCACGGGTATCACCGTCAATCAGGGATACGGCATGACGGAGGCTTCGCCCGTCACTCACGTTGGCTTTTGCGATCCGCCGCAGATGAATCGTCCCGCCTCGATTGGACACCCACTCGCCCTTACCGACTGCCGCATTCTCGATGCGGCCGGCAATGACGCCGCCCCGGGCGAATGTGGCGAACTCGTCATGCGGGGGCCCCAGTTCATGCTCGGATACTGGAAGGATCAGCAGGCCACGGATGCCGCCCTTCGTGATGGCTGGTATTTTTCTGGAGACATCGTTCGCCGCGATGCCGATGGCTTTTACTATGTGCTCGACCGCAGCAAGGAGATGATCAAGTACAAGGGGTTCCCCGTCGCTCCCGCGGAGGTTGAGTCTTTATTGCTGGAACATCCGGCAGTTCGCGATTGCGGAGTCGTGGCAAAACCCGACATCGCTGCGGGAGAAATCCCTTGCGCGTTTGTCGTACTGCGCGAAGGTTTCGGAGCTTCCGAGGCGCTCGACCAGGAACTGCGCAGCTTCGTAGCCGACCGCCTTTCGCGCCACAAACAACCCCGCGAGATTCGTTTCGTCGGGGCGATACCACGCACGCCGTCGGGTAAAATATTACGACGCGAGCTACGAAAAGTTTTCTTATGAGCTGGATCGAACCGCACCGCCGGACGAGCCCTGTTTACCCGCTTCAACCGCTGACCCGCAAGCGGTACAGGTGCTAAACTCGCTTCGCATGCGGACGGACCTTCTCCCACTTTGTGATCAACATTTCCGCACCATGGAACCGGCCCTGGCTCCGTATAGCGCCGACTATTGTATTGAATTTTTTCGTTGCACCGATAAATTCTGCCATCGTTGTTTTGGTGAACGCGTGGGATATGCCACGCCGAAACGCGGAGATGCGCCGGTGATCACTCCGAATCAGCCGAATTGTGATCGTCACGGACGCCCGATGTTCATCATCAGCCTGGACCGGCAGCGCAATCACGTCACCTATGCCTGCCCGGAACCGGCTTGCCCGGAGAGGGTAGTCAGAGCGTAGCCACGCCACACCAGAAGGGGTAGGGGCTCGACCTGCAAATCCGCAACGATGGACGGCTCCCCGGGTCCATGTTCCTCACTCAAACAGATCACCCGATCATTTTGGTTTCAATCGCCGCACTTCAAAAAGGAATATCGCTATCCCCATAACAGCAAAGAACATTACAGCGAGCAGCCCCAACTTTATCGCTGCTTCGACGATGTAGAAAAGGAACACCAGTACAGCCAGGACGAATAGCCCTATTTTCTTTGGAGCCCATCCGCTCACACGATCCCTCGGCTCCCACGGAGCATTCTGGCGTTTAAGGTCAGTCCCCGACAATCCACGAATACTGGGCCGGTGTCAGTGGAACCACGCTCAACCGTCCTTGCCGCACCAGAGGCGAATCTGCGAATAATTTATGCGCCTTGATCTCCGCCAGCGTTTTCGGCTTTGCGATTGGCTTGCCGGCTTTGATTTTCACTTGAGGAGTCTTGGGATCGCTTGCATCCACCGAGACTACCGACGCCGTGCCAACCGCGCTCTTTTCTTCGCCAGTGTGATAGATCAGCAGCCGATCGCCGGGCTTCATCTCGCGCAGATGTTTGACCGCCGTGGGATTCGTCACCCCATCCCAAATTGTGGTCTTCTCGCGCTCCAGATCTGAGAATGAGTAAACCGAGGGTTCCGTTTTCAGAAGATAGTCCATGGGCAGGTATTGTAAACAGAAGGACGTTGCAAAACACTTAAAAGATCGACGTTACCGGGGACACTTCCCTTCTCCACTGCTTTCGCCAACAATAGATGATAGTGGCCACGCTTTCCGTTAACTCGGGCGAAATAACCGTCGCGAAGGCAATAGAGCGCTACTTTAACGTCGCGCTTTACTTGCTGGTGCTTACCGGTTTTGGAGCGTTGGCCTCGACCGGTGGCTTGGATCTCCCAGCGGTCTTAATCGTGGGGTGCGCTTTAGCGCTTCGTGGCTATCAATTGCTGACGCGGCGAGAGTTCACTATTCCGGAGCGGTGGACCAATTCCCTGACCCTGATCTACGTCTTTGTTTACGCCGCCGACTACTTCTTTGTCTCGCGCAGTTTTCTCGGTGCAAGTGTCCATCTTGTGCTCTTCACCATGGTGGTGCGGTTGTTCTCATTGCAACGGACGCGCGACCACTACATGCTCGCCGTACTTGCGTTCTTAATGGTGCTGGCTGCGGCAGTTCTTACCGTTGGTGGTGTTTTCCTGTTTTCCTTTGCCGGTTTTCTATTAGTTGCGATTGTCACTTTTGTCTTGATGGAAATGCAACATTCCATCGCCGAGCAGACTCATCGCCAAAATCGAGGTGTCGTGGATCCGAGCGCTGCGATCCCAAGCCATCGCATGGCTTACGGACTGTTGGCGATTGCACCGGCGCTGATGTTGATGATCCTGACCGGAAGCTTCTTGATTTTCTTTTTTCTACCTCGCGTTTCGTCCCGCTACATGAGTGCTTACACCCCGACGAGCGACGTATCCACCGGGTTTACGGATCGCGTGCAACTGGGTCGCATCGGGCAGATTCAACAATCGAACGCCGTTGTTATGCATATTCAGATACACAATGATTTGCAGGGCGCTTATGACTTGAAGTGGCGCGGCGTCGCGCTTAGCGCTTTTGACGGCCGCGTTTGGACGAATTTCTTCGAGCAATCCCAGGTGCGGCCCGGGTTGGACGGAACATTTCGACTGTCCCCTCCGCGCGCCAAACCGCCGCTCGCTGTCGGGCGATCGATCCGCTACCGAGTCCTGATGGAGCCACTTGGAACCAATGTTTTCTTTCTGGCGGAGAAGCCGCAGCGCCTCTTTGGAAACTTCCGTGGAGTCGCCATCGATGCGGGCGACGCTGTCTACGACGTTGATGCCGAACATCCAGTCAACCAATACGAAGCGGAATCCCAACTGCCAGATATCGACGCGGAGGAACTTCGTCTGGCGCCAAACACGGTGCCGCCCGACTTTGACAAATATTTAACCTTGCCGCCGCTCGATAGCCGGATTGCGAAGCTGGCCGATGAGGTCACAGTTTCTGCCCCCAGCAACTACGACAAAACGTTGGCTTTAGAACGCTATCTAGCGACGCATTTCGGATACACCTTGACGCTGCCCCGCAATTTTACGCAGGACCCCGTGGCCAACTTTTTATTCGAAAGAAAAATGGGCCACTGTGAATATTTCGCCAGCGCCATGGCAGTGATGTTGCGGTCCTTGCATATTCCTTCGCGGATCGTGACTGGTTTTCGAGGTGGTGAATATAACGATCTCACCGGACAGTACGTAGTGCGTGCCAGCGATGCTCATTCCTGGGTTGAAGCCTACTTCCCCGGGTCGGGATGGATCAGTTTTGATCCGACCCCAGCGGGCAGCCTGCCATCGAGAAGCGGGTGGTCGCGAACGCAGCTTTACATGGATGCGGCGGCATCTTTCTGGCGCGAATGGATTATCAATTACGACGTTCGACATCAGCAATCATTAGGCCGGGACGCGGCAACCAACACCCGTCATTTTTTGGAGGACGCTCGGCGCTGGGTAGGCCGGCAACATTGGGCGATGATACGCGCGGCGCGGCACGCGCACCGGCACATGACGACCTTTCCTCTGCGGTGGATTGGCATGCTTCTCGGTTCGCTCGTTGCCCTAATGGCGCTCATGAATCTGCGGCGGCTATGGCGCTGGATTCGTAACCAAAGCCTGCGGGCGCATCCGGAACGTGCTCCGCGCGAAGCCGCTTCTCTTTGGTATGACCGGATGGTGAGCCGTATGGCGCGCTTGGGTTGGCATAAAGCGCCCTCGCAAACAGCGGTGGACTTTGTCGCGGCTATCCGGGAAGAAACACTGCAACAAAAGGTCGCCACTTTTACGCGCGCTTATGAGTCGGCGCGTTTCGGCAATTCAGTAGCAGACGCCCAAAGCTTGCCCGGGTTATTCGAGGAACTTGTAAACGATAGCCACCGGAGGTAGCGCCAAGAGTTCCTGCTGGCTCAGGCTCTTAACTTACGGCCGCCGCTTCTTCCGCCAAACGTTGCTGCCCACGGCCCGCCGTCATAGCACATAAGCGTAAACGCGATCGCCACTAGCGCCAGCGGAAATTCGTAGCCTCCCTGTCCCGTCAGACCGTGCTTGAAATGAACCTTCCAGATAGCCACGCTCATTTCGATCAGGAATGCGAGCGAGAAAAAGCGCGTAAACAATCCGAGCACGATCCCAATTCCGCCAAAAAATTCCGTCCCCGCGGAAAGGTATGCCATCCAGCGGGGAATGCCGAGCGAACCCACCATGTCCATGTGATGATGAAAGCCGCCCCATACTTTGGAATAACCGTGCGCGATCATGATCGATCCGAGGACCAGTCGAAGCACGAGCAGCGCGAGGGGCTGCATTCGGTTGAGAGAATCCAC
>DASYJM010000164.1:0-16211 GCA_035996445.1 Candidatus Acidiferrum sp.
GGGAAACCTGAAGTTGACGCAAAGATCCTCGGGCACTCCACAATCAAGATGACCGCAGACATCTACACGCACACTTCTGCGGAAGCGGGACGCGTCGCCAAGTGGACGCGTAACGCCGTAATCGTCCATCTCTCCGAGTCAGGCAAGTGGAATTAGTGCCGAATTGCCCGTTACACAACCAGTGAGAAAAGCCTACATTCGGCAACGCCGGCCTCTGTTTAACAAGGTGGAGAAGATGCTATTAATGCTCGGGGAATATTGACGCCTTCCAAATGAAATGCTTGGTTGGCGAGGAGGACAAATGAAGCGTGCCGGACTTCTTGTAATTTTTTTTTGCATCGTCTTCGTGGTTGGAGCTACGCAAAGGCCGCGCGTGATTTTGGCCGTGTTCGCGCATCCAGATGACGAGACCTTTGCTGGCCCCATTCTTGCCCGTTACGCTCACGAAGGAGTTAAGGTCTACATAGCGATTGCAACGAACGGTGAGACTGGGGTTCGTGAGCATGCTGGCATTCCGGCAGGAGAACAACTTGCAAAAGTGCGGCGCGAAGAGGCAGTCTGTGCATGTCGAGAACTCGGAGTCCAACCGCCGATTTTTTTCGATTTGGTGAACGGCCAAATCGGTGCAGTTACTAGTCCCAAAGGCAAAAATGTACAAATAGCGGCTGATAAGGTCGAAAACCTGATTTCGCAATTGCACCCGGATGTGATCATCACCTGGGGACCGGAGGGCGGGTACGGTCATCCCGACCATCGTCTCGTTTCGGCCGCAGTTACGCAGGTTGTTCAGGCGAGCAAGGATTCACCGGAACTTCTGTACGTGGGCTTCTCCACGGACCAAGCCAAAGTGCTGAATGACAGCGACAATCCTTGGCGCACTCATTGGTATGCCACCGATCTATCTTATCTCACTGTGCGCGTGACCTTCACGAAGAGCGATGAGACGGCGTACCACCATGCTTTGGAGTGCCACAAGTCACAGTTCACAACGGAGGAGATGCAAAAATTCGAGAGAGACTTAGACAAAGGGTGGGCTGGAAGCGTCTTGTTCCGCCCTTGGTTTGGAAAACAGAACTCGAACAGTGTTTTCAACTGACCCTTGATTTGCTAGACGGGCGAGATTGCGGTTATAGAAGTGTTGAAACAGCTTCAATTGGATCGAAATGCAGCAGCCAAAGCAGCTTAGAGAGCTAGTTAAGCAATTTATTTTGTTGGAGTGGGCGATGGAAATCGAGCCCACGTCCGAAGCTTGGGAAGCTTAGCAGGAGACACAACAACGTTCGAATTGGCGGCCTTTTGACGTTTTTCGAGTTTTTCAAATGGATTCCAATTGGAGCAGCGGCAACCGATGCTCGCGATTGCCTCACCGAGCGACTGACGTGGCGCGGCGAAATTCGGTGGTCACCGCGAAATGTCTGTCTAGGTCAGAATGCTTTGGGAATAGCGTCCTAGCCATGGTGAGAATTGCGTTGGTTTGCGAGCGAAATTATTCAGTATTGGTGGCTTTCCGTTGAGCCCACAGCCAATTTAAGAATGCCAGGACCATCACTCCACCGATGGTTATCAAATCTTTAAATCCCATTTGCGTAATAAGCGTAAGCACGAACACTAAAGCCACGGCACTCGTCAGAGTGCCGGCTGGGAGTCGGAATGCATCAACTCGCGGCTGCTTATGCCGTAGGGTGATTACGCAAGCGCAAACGACCCCGTAGGTGACTAGCCGTGCGACCGCAGACAAAACGGCGTTACCTTGAAATGTCCCCAGCAGCGCGAGGAAAAACATTCCCGCCGCAAATGCTCCTATGGAAAAATAGGGCGTACGAAATTTCCGGCTGACTAAACCAAATATTTTCGGAAAATCACCGCGCTCGGCCAATGCATAGGTCAGTCGCGGAACATTCAGCATCATTGAGCTCAAATTTCCATACACGGAGATCAGTGCACCAACCTGCATCAGCACAGCTCCGCTGTGACCCAGGAAAACATGGGCCGCCTGTGCGAGCGGTCGGTCCCCATTGGGATTTAGTCCCAAGGCGCGGAGCACCACGATTTGAATTAGCATGTAGATACCCGCGCAAACAATGAGCGCCAAGAGAATTGCGACCGGTGCATCGTGTCGCACGTCACGGGCCTCACCCATAGGTATTAACGCCGCCTCAAAGCCTGACAAAGCGAAAACGATTAGGAGAACTGTGCTCAACCACAGCCTAATTCCTGGTGCTGCCGAAGTTACAAGCATGGTTGACGGTGCGCTCTCATGACGGAGCAACAGGAGACCGGCAACGATAAAAATCACGAGCGGCAATAGCTTCGCCACTGCGAGGAAATTACTGAGCTTGGCTCCCGCGTTTACGCCGGCGGCGTTTATCGTCGCCAGTCCGCCGATCAGGAACAACAGCACAACTGTCCGTCCCGAGTGCCATTGTGCGGATGGCATGAACCCGCCGAAGTATTGCACGAAGATATTAGCGTTGGCCGCGCCTGAGGTGAGCCTCACGAGCCACGCTAGCCAGGCGACCTGTATCCCCGCGAACTGCCCGAACGCAACGCGAGCGTAGAGGTAGGGTCCCCCAGCCTCAGAAAACTGCGAACTCACCTCGGCAAAGCACGCCGCCACGAGCCCGATTCCGCCGGCGGCTACGAGATAAGCCCAGGGACCTAATCGGCCTATGCTGTGCGTGACAATAGACGGCAATCCGAAAATACCGCTGCCAATAATCGCGTTGACCATCAGCGCAGTTAAACTCCACCGGCCTATGACGCGTACGAGTTTAGTGTCAGGGCTAGGAGACATGCGTGTGGGCGGCGATGCTAGTGTGGGCGTAATCAGAAGTCAACGCCTGCCTCACGCTCGTAAACGAAAATGCAAATAATTCAGTCGCGCTTTTACTGCCGGTCGTTTTTCTTGTGCTAGAGTATCCGTCCCATGACAAGGCATATGCGTTCATCATTGGTGGCGAGCCTATTTTTTTTAAGCGTGATTGGGCAGAACGAGATAAAAGCCCAAGCCAAGCGCAGCATTACGCCAGAAGACTATTTGTCCTTTCAATTTATAAGCGATCCTCGTCTCTCGCCGGACGGAAAAATAGTTGCTTACGTTGTAACCACCATCAATCAGAAGAAGAATCGGCGGGAATCCGCAGTATGGTCCCTTACAATCGAAAGTGCTGATCCACCTCGGAAGCTGAGTGCAGAAGGAGTCAGTTCCAGCATGCCTCGATGGAGTCCCGACGGAAAAACACTCGCGATGACCTCTGCACGCAATCTGGACCCGACGACCGCAAACAAACCTAAGGTACAAATCTATCTCCTGCCTGTTAGGAGCGGCGGCGAGGCGACGGCGCTGACAAATCTTAAGAATGGAGTTGAAGGATATCAGTGGTCGCCTGATGGAGCTAGAATCGTTGTCGTCAGCGCATCTGCCCCCGACGAGGACATTGCGGCCGCAGACCACAAGAGTGACGTCCGCCACTATACGCACACCATTTATAAGAGCAATGATTCCGGTTGGGACGATGGAAAACGGCGGCACTTGTGGGTCGTGGATGTTGCAGCGGGAGAGGGGCGCCAAATCACCAGCGGTCAGCAATGGAACGACACGGACCCGCAGTGGTCTCCGGATAGCACGCGCATTGCTTTTGTGTCGGACCGCTCGGGAAAGGCATACGACGACAGCCATAATACAGACGTATGGGTAATTCCGGCTTCAGGCGGCTCTCTGATTAAGATTTCCGACCACGATTTCGAGGATGTCAGCCCACGCTGGTCTCCAGATGGCAAGCAGATAATTTTTGCAGGCAAGACTTCCGTGCATCAATTTCCCAAATTATATCTGGCCGATTCATCAGGAGGTCGTCCATCGCAACTTGCGCTGAAAGATCTTGATCTAATTCCCACACAGGTGGAATGGTCATCGGCCGCGCTTCTATTTCAAGCGAATATCAAAGGCGAAGCTCAAATCTTCCGAGCAGATGTTGCCACTCGCAGGCTCGAGGTGGTCACGAATGGGCCGCGTCGGGTGCAGGGCTTCGATGTCAGTAGTTCTGCGGACAAATTGGTTTATCTCGCTAATGATTTTCAACATTTAGACGACCTCTATGTATCGAATCTTGATGGGAAAAGCGAACGTCAACTAACTCATCTAAACAGCGCATTGTGGGAGCAACTTGATCTTCAACCAGTGGAACGCCTGCCATATCTAAGTTCAGATGGATTGCCGATCGATGGGTTCTTCGTAAAACCGTCGGGTTGGCAGCCTGGCAAGCACTATCCGATGGTGCTGGTAATTCACGGCGGTCCGAGGGATATGTTCGGGGTGGATTGGTACAGCGAGTTCCAGATATTTGCCGCGAAAGGCTGGGGTGTTTTCTTTTGTAACCCGCGCGGGTCTACGGGATACGGAGAGAAGTTCGAGCGTAGGCAAATCAATAACTGGGGGCTGATGGACTATCAAGATGTGATGGCCGGCGTCGACGCCGCTCTAAAACGCTACGACTGGATTGATCCGAACAACTTGGGCGTGACGGGTGGCAGCTATGGCGGCTACATGACGAATTGGATTGTTTCGCATACGAATCGTTTTAAAGCCGCGGTGACGCTGCGGTCACTATCTAACTTTATCAGCGATGAGGGGACCCGCCAGGGACCTTACGGGCACGCTGATTATTTCAAAGACATTCTATTTGATGATTTCGCGCAATATTGGGATGCGTCACCTCTGAAGTACGCGCGAAACGTCAAAACCCCCACTTTGATTTTGCATTCCGAAATGGACTTTCAACTTCCTTTTGAACAGGCAGAACAGTGGTTCCGTGCACTGCAGCACTATGGAGTGCCTTCCGAATTCGTATTGTTTCCTCGAGAAAATCACAACCTCACTCGAACGGGCGAACCCAACCATATAGTGGAAAGCTTTCAATGGCAAATTTACTGGTTTGACCGCTATTTGAATGGAAACACAGGCGCTAAACCTCCGGATGCTCTTTGATGACACCACGAAAGAAAGCCACGGCACTCGGTGTGGCGTGCCAAAACGTTGCAGTACTGGTTAGATAATTTGGTCAAATAACTGTTTCATGCGAAGAAGGCCTTCCTCCACCTGTTCCGTTCCGATGGCGTAGGACACGCGAACTCCGGTGGAATCCCCAAAGGCATCTCCTGAAACGACGGCTACGTTCGCCTCGCTCAAAATCAGTTCGGAAAGCATTCCAACATTTTCAACTTCACGTCCCCGATACGCTTTGCCAAGCTTTTTCTCAACATTTAGGAAAAGGTAGAAAGCTCCTTCGGCCGGCGCGCAGCTGATTTCTTTCATCGAATCTATTATCCCTGTCGCCAGCTGAAGCCGCTGTTCCAGAACAGAGTTGACCGCGGCAATAAAATTGCCATCGTCGTTTTGAAGCGCCGCGAGTGCAGCGTATTGGGAAATACTGCACGGATTTGATGTGGTATGCCCTTGCAAGTTCTCCATTGCGGCGATCGCTTCCTTCGGCCCATAGGCGTATCCAATTCTCCAACCCGTCACGCCATAGCTCTTAGAGAAGGAGTTCACCAGAATGGATTGTGGTTTGATGGCCTCCAAAAGTTGCACCACATTGCGATGGTGCGCTCCGTTTCTCACCAGTTCCGAATAGCATTCGTCGAAGACAATCCAGATTTTGCGCTCCAACGCTATTTCAGCGATGCGCAAAAGCGACTCGGGCTCATAAACAGCCCCAGTTGGATTATTCGGACTGTTGATGATGATGGCCTTGGTGGCCGGAGTGATAGCCTCGTCAACGTGATCGGCGGACAATTTGTAAGCGGTCTGGCGCGTATCGACATACACGGGCTTGGCCCCAGCCAGCTCGACTTGCGCAGGAAACGTCACCCAGAATGGTCTCGGGATTATGATCTCGTCTCCAGGATTGCAGAGGACCATCGCGGCATTGTAAAGAGCTTGTTTCGCTCCTGCCGTTACGCCCACCTCTTCCGCGCAGTATGGCGTGCCACATCGCTTCGACACGTGTTTGGCAATGCTTTGACGCAACTCCTTGATACCCAGAGTCGGCGTATATTTATTGCATCCGTTATCGATGCTGGCCTTCGCTGAGTTTTTTATGAGAGCGCTCGCATCGCCGTCGAGCTCTCCGGCCGCAAAATTGATAATATCGACGCCGGACTTTTTTAGTTCGTTGGCAAGTTCGCGCATTCGCGAGGTGCCTGGCGGCGTCATTTTCTTGGTGCGATCGGCAAGCTGCATATTATTCTCCAGTGATAAGTTTTGAGCTCCATATGAGGACTACGCGGCCGATCAGCGTCAATTATTGAATCGCTGTTTGCCGGGCATGGGACTTAAGAATTGTCGCCATTGGGGTAGACTTTCATCGATGTTTGGCTAAGTTTTAAGTGGGAATTGTCCATGGTTGATAAAAGTCCATCTCGCAGCCCGTACGCTCCATCCGCACTGACGCTGGCGGGCCTTCGGATATTCGAATCGGTGGCCAGACACTCAAGTTTTTCGCGGGCTGCGGAAGAACTCAACGTAAGCCAACCATATGTGTCCACCCAAATTCACGAATTGGAAAGTAAACTCAGAACTACTCTTTTCCGCCGCGTCGGACGACGCGTATATCTAACAGAATCCGGAACTCTGCTAAACCGCCACGCGAATGAAGTGCTGCCGCGAATCACGGGCATGGAAAGTGACATTGCCGAGTTAAGAAAAGTGATTGTCGGCCGCCTTGATCTTGCAACCGTCGTCATTGCCGCTGAACACGTATTGACGCACGCATTGGGCGAGTTTCGCATGCGCTGTCCGGAGGTCGCCTTGAATTTGCAGGTGCACAACTCGAAAGAGGTCGAAGAGGCGGTAGCGGATGGGCTTTTTGAGCTGGGCATCACTCTTTCGCACTCCCCGGCCGCCGATCTCGAGGTCGAAAAGTTCGGCGTGGATGAACTGGTGGTAGTGGTAAGTAGACGGCATCATCTTGCTGCGGAAGCTACGGTTGAGCCAGGCGTTCTCGCCAAAGAGCAATTTCTAGTTCGCGAGTCCACGTCAGGAACACGATTGTTTATGGAAAGTAAATTCTCGGAAATAGAAGTTCCTCTCGTGTATAGCATGGAGCTTAATAACAACCAGGTGATCAAAGCGTTGGTGGAAGCCAATCTCGGTATCGCTGTTCTCTCCTGGCGCGCTGTACAAGCTGAAGTAGCGACGGGGCGATTGAGTGCACTGAAAGTGAGCGGCGTTTCTCTCGAGCGGCCTCTCGCATTGGTTTCTCGTAAGAAACATACCCTCAGTCAGCCCGCCAGCGCCTTCCGCACTATTCTCTTGGCTTCTTGCACATCTGACGATACAAATATTCAAGAATAGTGTTGTTCGATTAGAGCGGGAATATCCGCCACACTCGAAATCAATTGAGAAGGTGAATCCTGCTTCAAACGATCTTCCTTTTGGATACCCGTCAGGACCCCGACGACACCAAGCACACCGGCCCGGTTTCCGGCTTGAAGATCTAGCCGTGTGTCACCTACGTTCAGAACTTGTCGCACGTCGTCAATTCCGGCCGTCTCCATTGCCCGGAAGATCATAAAAGGAGCGGGCCGCCCCATCTTTACGTCGTCGCTACAAATATTTGCAGCAAATATGTCCTGCCATCCAGCGGTATTCAGTATGCGTTCGGTGACAGTTCTATAAAATCCTGTAGTGGTAGCAAAGAGAATATCGTGTGCCCTGAGCCAATTGAACGTGCTCTCCGCACCATGAACCGGCTTGACTCCGCCATTGGAGAAATTGTTCTCCAACTGCATTTTGAAATCCTGATAAGCCTTGTCTATGCGTGTTTCGTTTTCTGGATCCTGTTGGCCCCATTGGCGCTCGACAAACTTCTTGATCACCGCCCGTTTTGAAGAGCCTTTCAATTCTGTCAACTCGGATTGGGTGGCAAGCAAACCATTCCCTTCTAGGGCCGCGGTAAATGAGGATATGACCTCGCCATTGTCTTCGATAATCGTTCCGCCAATGTCAAAAATAACGAGCTTAACTTTGCACATAGGTCCACATAGTACGTTAAGAGTTGTCCTTCAAATCTTTGTTATCGGCATCATTCGAATATTCCGTGCTCGCTTGTTATGGAATCCATAACCTTCTGGCGAGAAAAGTTGCCATCTTCCGAAGTTCATGTGGCCATCTTCATCACGCCGTAATATTGTGAGCCTACTTTTCATCAGCTGGACTGTTTACTCACTTCGATTCGCATTTGCACTCACAATGCATGGCGAACCGGCATTGCAAAAGCAAGGAAACTTTTATCCCTGAATTACTCGCTGGCATTCACGGCCCAGTGGGTACGGTAAATGTTTTTTCTAAATCCGCATTGGGGTGCTACTCACGGAGGAGAGAATGAAAAGTAGCTTAAAGTTGCTTGCCGAGACCATGGGAAACGGATTTTACGGTCAATTTGTGGATCGCTGCGGTTCACGCCGCGTAATCACGCCAGTTATTTATCGGCTAATTGTGTTTATGGCTTGTGTATGCATTGTTGCGCTGCTTATCTTTCCGCATGTCTGTGGAGCAATCTCTTCTTCCCCAAATCCCGATGAAAGAGGAACGGTGAGCGGGCGGATAGCCGGGCCTGACCACGTGGCATTGCAGGGAGCTCGCGTAGAAGTACAGCCAATAGGGCTCACGGCGGTGACCGATGAGCAAGGTCAGTATTCCATTCCTGACCTGCCGGCCGGTAACTACACTCTCAGCGTTTCCTATATAGGATTTGCTCCCTACTCGGCTCCGGTATCCGTTAACCCCGGGGGTGTAGTCCACGCAGACGTTGAACTCACGATTGAAGAGGTAAGTCAGCAGATAGTCGTTCGGGGTGAACGCGAGCGAGGCGAAATCGAAGCGCTCAACCGCGAACGAACCGCCGACACAATTATCCAAGTCTTGCCCGCCGAGGTTATCACCAGCTTGCCGAACACCAACGTGGCCGATGCGTTAGGCAGGCTTCCCGGCATTTCACTCGAGCGTGACGAAGGCGAGGGCAAGTACATCCAGATTCGCGGTACGGAACCCCGGCTCAGCAATTTGACCATCAATGGTGTACGAATAACTTCGCCGGAAAGCGATGTTCGCACCATCAAACTTGACGTGATCCCGGCAGTTTTGGTGGAATCCATTGAGGTCAGCAAGACGCTGTCCGCGAATCAGGACGGAGACGCCATAGGTGGCTCTGTCAACCTGATAACTAGAACGGCGGATGATGAGCCGTATTACGCAGTGTCGGGAATTTATGGCTATACGCCCATCATCAACGGGCGCCAGCTGTCGCAATTCGACGGTACAGTTGCGAAGCGGTTCGGCACGGGAAAGCGCCTGGGCGTTGCGCTGACCGGAAGTTATGACTACAACCCGCGGGGCTTTAACAATATTGAACCAGCCCCTGATACCGGCCCCTTTGGCCCTGGAGGCGCCCCAGTTGCGGTATTCACGGGAATACACCTGCGGGAATATCAGTACCGCCGGCATCGCTATGGTTTCGCGGGTAGCGTAGACTACCGGCTAGACAACGGATCGAGTGCGTATATCCGCGGCCTGTTTGCTGATTTTCGGGACTTCGGTGATACCTGGAACACGGAGATAAACGTCGGCGACTTGCAGTCTACGACTTCTTCGGCCGCCAATGGGTTCGTACAGTTAAGGCACCTCAACCGCACCCCACAGCAAAAGATTTTTAGCATTGCCGCGGGCGAAAAACTAAACCTTGGCCACTACCTATTAGACTACCAAGTTGCAGTTTCCCGCCCGCAGCAGGACGGGCAATTCCCGAGCACATACTTTAGAATTCCCAAAACCGTGCAGTTCGGTATCGATACCAGCAATCCTTTGGCGCCAAAGTTCCCGGTGTTGAATGGCATCGATATCAACGATCCGACAAACTATACATTTACAAAAACCGTTCTTGCCGATGATCACGTGAGGGCACTCGATCTGGAAGGGTCTGTGTCATTGGCTCGCCATTATCTGCTCGGATCGCATTTCGGGTCGTTTGAGGTAGGCGCAAAGGTCCGCAACAGCAACAAAAGAAACCAAACCAATGAACCGGTTTACGTGGCTACCGGAACTCCAACTTTGTTATACAGCCAAGTCTTGGGCAATGCGCCCAAAGATCCAAATTTCTATTCCGGAAATTACTCGCTACCGCCATTTTCTGATTACAACAAGATCCTGGCTTTCCTCGCCGCTAATCCTGGAGCTATGACATTAGACGTCAATGCCACTCACGCACGTTCCGACCCCAATTACTACCATACGAACGAACGGGTGTATGCGGGCTACGCCATGAATACGTTGACATTAGGGAAAGTTCGTTTACAGGCGGGGCTACGCTTTGAGACCACGCAATCAAATTTCCTGGGATATCACGTGACTTTCGACACCAACGGGGACTACGTCTCGACTGACCCGGTGCGAGGCAACAATACCTATACAAACGTTCTGCCCAGTATACAATTTCAATACGCGCTCACCCCAAACACTAATCTTCGTGCCGCCTACGGGCGTGGTATCGCGAGACCCAACTTCTCCGATTTACCGCCTTTCATCGTGGAAAACGACCAGGGACCCGGCCAGTCCGTTACGCTAGGCAATCCCGCACTTCGGCCTACGAAAGCTAATAATTACGATCTTCTTATAGAACACTATTTAAAGCCGGTTGGCATTATTCAGGCTGGCCTATTCTACAAAGACCTCAGCGATCCGATCTTCAGCGTAACGAATCCGAATCCTTTAGCGACCGGCCCGTTTGCGGGCTTTCTCGCCACTCAGCCGGTGAATGGTACGAAAGCGCACATTTTGGGCGTTGAAGCTACCTACCAGCAACTGCTGACATTTCTTCCCGGACCACTGAACGGCCTAGGTGTGTTCGCGAATTATAGTTACACAACATCGAAAGCAGCGGTACCCAATCGCGCGATCGACCCAGCACTGGCACGCCAAGGACCGAGCAACTGGAATGTGGACGTCACCTACGATAAACGCAGGCTGTCAACGCGCCTTGGTCTGACACACAATGACGCTTATATCTACCTTTATAACTTTCAGGATGGCGCTGATCTCGGGGTGACAGGCCCGCACGGGGATCAATATACCTATGCGCATACGCAATTGGATCTACAAGCCAGCTACCGCGTGCATGGCGGGTTGAAGTTTATTGCGTCTTTCCTCAATTTGAACAATGAGGTGTTTGGATTTTATCAAGGCAGTCCCATTTATCCCATTCAACGCGAATTTTACGGTCGCACCTACATGTTCGGCTTGCGTTGGTCCAATACCAAGGAATAATCGATTGCTTGGGTAATTTCTATCGTAAGCAGCAACCGGTTTACAGTTACCAAGGCTCGCCGGGATTTTTCAGGGGACTCGGGTGCACTCACTGCGTGATTTAGAAATCGTAGGGGCAATACCTTTTCGGCTTGTTCTCGCAGCGGTTCTTGGCGGAGTCATCGGCCTCGAGCGTGAAATTCGTCGTAAATCTGCAGGTTTGCGCACGAATATGTTCATCTGCATAGGATCAGCGTTATTCACCATACTTTCTGACCAGCTGGCGAGCAAATATGGCGTTGGCGACCACACTCGTATTGCCGCGCAAATCATCTCGGGTATCGGTTTTCTGGGTGCGGGCGCAATCATCCGGGAGCGCGGTACAGTGGTCGGACTCACCACGGCCGCCACAATTTTCTCTGTCGCGAGTATCGGAATGGCCGTGGGCGGGGGCTTATACGTAGTTGCAATCTTCGCCTGCCTGCTAATTTTAATTCTTCTGGTGGTCGTGGGCTGGCTTGAAAATTTCTTCAGCCTTAAAACACGCCGAATGGTATTTCGCGTGACCACTCCAAGTCTGGAAGCGACTGTGTCTTCCACCAATGCTGCTTTTGCTGAAGCGGAGATTTCGGTCCAACATTTCCAGGTTTTGCACGTAGGCACGAATTTTCTGCTTGAATTCGAAGCTGATGTCAGCGTTCACCAACAGAGACGACTGACGGAGAAAATCACCCCTCTCGGAACGAAGTTCGAAATCGTCGCTCGGGAATATGTTGCTGCTTAGCTGCAAATTGAAAAGGAGATCGGACCATGTGTAATCTTTTTCGTCCGATGTTGTTGGCTTTGCTCTTGCTAAACGTTCTAGCGCCACTGCACCTTACGGCGCAAGAGCGCAAGGCTACCATCACCGGCCACGCTACGGACTCGAACCAAGATCCATTGATTGGGGCGCGCGTCGAACTGCAGCCCTCTGGGCAAACGGCTACGACTGACAGCCTCGGACAATTTACAATTCCCGATGTGGCGCCCGGCAAGTACATACTCACGGTTTCTTATTTAGGATTTGGCCCGTTCTCGAAGGATGTGGCTGTAGGCTCCGGAGCCGCGGTAAATGTGGATGCCGTGCTGCAAATCGCGACGGTCAGTCAAGAAGTCATCGTTCGTGGTGAACGCGAACGCGGCGAGATCGAGGCACTCAATCGTGAAGAAACTGCCGACAATATAGTGCAGGTGCTCCCCGCGGACGTGATCACCAGCTTGCCGAACACAAATATTGCGGACGCGGTTGGCCGACTGCCGAGCGTATCGCTGGAACGCGACGAAGGAGAAGGCAAGTACGTGCAAATTCGCGGCACCGAGCCGCGCCTCAGCAACGTGACAGTCGATGGCGTGCATCTGCCGTCCCCCGAAGCGGTGCGCAACGTCAAGCTAGATGCCATTCCCTCGGACCTCGTCGATTCCATCGAAGTCAATAAAACCCTTTCTGCTAACCAAGAGGGTGACGCCATCGGCGGTTCCGTGAACCTGGTAACCAGAAAAGCTACGGACCAGCCGTACGTCACATTGCTTGGAATGGGTGGCCACACTCCCATTGAAGGGGGTCGGAACCTCGATCAGTTCGCTGGGACGGTTGGCAAGCGCTTCGGCAGAGAGAAGCGCTTCGGCATAATGTTTGGCGGAAGCTATGATTGGAATGGCCGTGGCGTAGACGACGTGGAACCCGCACCGGGAACCACGAGTGTTGCTAATGGCGACTTCGCCGACGGCGTTCCCGTATTTTTCGGCGAGGATTTGCGGCAATTCTGGTACGACCGCACTCGCTTCGGTTTTGCCGCCAGCACTGATTACAAGCTGGGCACTGGCGCGTTTCTCTACGTCCGCGGATTATTCTCCGAATTCAAAGATGGCGGGCAAAACTGGATTTATACGCCCAACGTCAGCAATTACACCTCGGCTACTACTACCGCGCCTACCAACATGGTGTTCAACCATGTATTTCGCAATCCATTTCAGCAGATCTTCAACGTGACCGTGGGCGCGCAGCACACCTTTGGGTCCAACATCATCGGTTACGAAGTCTCGGGAGCCCAGGCGCGCTATTCGGGCGGATTTCCAAGAGCGGTTTTCAACTCAACAGGGGGAATCGTCTTTGGGCTCGATACAAAAGATCCTTTTACTCCGAAATTCAACGTCCTGAACGGCGTGAACATTTACGACCCAAGCATCTACACCCTCTCTCAAGTGCAGTACAACAGCAAGCCCACTTCCGAGCAGGACTTCACCGGGAACATCTGGTTGACGCACCAATATAGGATCGGCACGCATTTTGGTACGTGGGAGACGGGCTTCAAGGTGCGCGACGCTCAAAAGAGCCAGAAGGACACGGAGTTGTACTTCAACTGCAATAGTTGCGCGACGATGAGTCAGTTCTTGCAAAGCTACGTCAATTCGGACTACTACTTCGGGGCCTATCAGGTTGGGCCTACAACCGATTGGAACAAAATTAACTCTTTTTATCTCGCCAATAGTTCCACGCTCTTCACCCCGGACACAAACAGGAGCCACCGAGCTGGGGATTCCAACAATTTCTCTCTCTCCGAGCGCGTCTATGCTGGCTACGTGATGAATACCATCACCGTCGGACGTTTCCGCTTGCAGACTGGCCTGCGCTTTGAGGGAACCCAAGGCTCCTTCCTGGGCACTCAAGCAAATTTCGATCCCAACGGAAATTTTCTCTTCGACTCTCGAGTGCCTGGCGAGCAGTCCTATCTGGACGTCTTGCCTAGCGCTCAACTCCAATACAGCATTAACACCTCCACGAACATTCGTGCAGCTTATGGGCGCGGAATCGCCCGGCCTAACTTCGGGGACCTTCCTCCGTTTGCTACCTTGGATCAAGGTGGCATCGGCGGAACTACGAGGGTATTTACGGGCAATCCAAATCTAAAACCGACGCATGCCAACGACTACGATCTTTTGTTTGAACACTACTTGAAAACTGTAGGAATAATCCAGATCGGCTGGTTTTATAAGGATTTGACGGATCCTATCTATACTGTCCAGTCGACCCCGACGACCGGGCCGTTTACGGGGTTCAGGGTCACTCAGAAAATAAACGGACCGGGCGGACACATCAGCGGCGTTGAGATGAATTGGCAGCAACACCTGAGATCTCTTCCAGGTCTGCTTGGTGGCATAGGCGTATCGGCAAATTACAGCTATACGACTTCGCAAGCCAGCTTCCCCGCCACTTTCGGACGAACAGATCACCCCCGTCTTTTGCGGCAAGCACCGAACAACTGGAACTTTGACGTCACCTATGACAAGGGTCCAATCTCAGCGCGCATGGGCCTCTCACACAATGATGCGAATATTTTCGCGTACAACTTTTCGGACGGCGCCGCTGGCGGCATAAGAGGACCGAATGGCGACGTCTATCTGTACCCGCACACTCAGGTAGACGCCCAAGCGATGTACCGTTTGCCAGGCCGCTATCACGACTTCCACTTGATTGCTTCCTTCCTCAACCTGACAAATGAAGTTTTTGGTTTTTATCAAGGCAGCGAAATTTATCCCATCCAGCGCGAATACTATGGGACCACGTACTCCTTCGGCATGCGCTGGACGCCTACATTCGCAAAATGACGCGAGTCGATGGCCAAGGCCTTTGCGTTAAACTGTAATTTCGATTGGCGGGAGGCGCTCTACGAGATCGCGTATTTACATACTTTCCGTGTTCGTGGCAATCCTGATCGCGATAGCAGGGATCGAAATAAACGCCCGGATGTCCGTGGTTACGGGCAGTGTTGAGAATCCCACCTGTGAGCAAATCGGCCCGAACACGTACCGGATTGAATTTCAGCCAGCAGTGCACTCAGAGGCCGTCGAAGTATTTGCCAGTTCCCGGCCAGATCACATCGATTCAGAAAAGCCCGTAGGCATCCTGCGCAACGCTACTGGGAATATCTCCGTGCCCGAACGTGCGGGCCGCATCTATTTCCATCTGAAATCGGCGAACGGCGCCACGAGGGTCGTTTCCGTTAGGAGACTTCCACTTGAGGGCGCGAACAATTTTCGCGATCTCGGAGGTTATCGCACGGCGGATGGCCATTATGTTCGTTGGGGCTTGGTGTACCGGTCGGATTATCTCGTCAATCTGACGCCTAAAGACTCCGCTTATCTCAATAGTCTTGGAATTCGTCTCGTGTGCGATGTGCGTGCCGATGGTGAGCGCATGCGCGCACCCGATCCTACCCAGTGGGCCGGAAACGCTCCTGAAGTTCTGACCGTTCCAATAGGCCCAAATCGCGATGGAACGCTCTCGGCAGAAGACCTTAAGAAAAGAGTGGCGAAAATAAACGCCGAAACTAAGGACTCCATTCGAGGATACGATTACGCAATTACAGACGCGCCGCAGTATGGAAAGATTCTTCATCGAATTGCAGCCGGCGATTTACCTGCGGTCGAACATTGCACTGCCGGCAAGGACCGAACAGGAGTTTTCAGCGCAATTCTTCTGACCGCGCTGGGTGTTCCGCGCGAAACGGTAGTTCAGGACTATCTTCTGACGACTCAGTACATGCTCGCCCCCGAAAGCATCGAGAGAACAACCGCGGACCTGCAGAAAATCTTTGGACTCTCGGAGCCTCCGGACGTCGCTACAGTAAAAGCGATCATGACCACCAAGCCGGAAACGCTACAGGCCACCTTCGACAACATCACCAAGACCTACGGTTCTTTCGACAATTATCTGCATGACGGTTTGAAACTCTCTGATTCCGATTTGGCCAGCCTTCGCGAGCAGCTTCTCGAACCTTAGTTTCGCTTGGGGGCCTGAAATTCAGAAGGTCAAGTTGTAGGAATCTCTTTGCCCGACCCTGTCGCCAAGTTCCGGGAGAAATACCTTTGGATT
>DASYJM010000165.1:0-8059 GCA_035996445.1 Candidatus Acidiferrum sp.
AGGAGTGGGAGATTGTCCACGCGGCCAGAGCCATCCGATTAGAGTGGCTATGACCGGCGGCGCTCCAACAGGAACTGCCCACGGAGTAAAAATCGATCCCACGAATGCAGCGGAGACGGTAAGTGCACTCAAAAACGGCCAGATGCTTGGACCCGGATCTTCGTCCTTATGTTGTGGATCAGCATCCAGGCTGTGGGTCACCAGAGTTTCGCGTATGTCGTCACGAAGGCCCACCACAACGGGCTGATCTGGCGGATCTTCCCACAAAGGGTCCCGGCCGCTTACGGTAGGCACATGAAGAAAGTTGTAGGGAGGAGGCGGAGACGACATCGCCCATTCCAGCCCAGCGTCTCCCCATGGATTGTTCCCCGAGATTTCTCCAACTCGTACGCTACGGAAAACATTGGCGAGAAAGACCAGCAACCCTGCGGTCATGAAAACCACACCACTGGACGCGAGTACGTTTAAACTCTGCCAATGCATATCTGGACCATAGGTGTAGACGCGGCGGGGCATGCCTCGCAGTCCGAGAAAATGCAACGTGAAAAAGGTGATATTGAAGCCGATGAAGAAGAGCCAGAAATGCCACTTTCCCAGTGTCGTGTTCGCCATTCGTCCCGTCATCTTCGGGAACCAGAAATAGATGCCGGCGAACATAGGAAAAAGAGCGCCGCCAATCAGGACATAGTGGAAGTGTGCAACCACAAAGTAAGTATCGTGGACCTGCAAATCGACCGGCACGGAAGCGAGCATCGCTCCTGACAATCCACCGATTAAAAAAACAAAGAAAAAGCCGAAGCACCACAGCATCGGCAATCGAAGCTGCAGTCGTCCACACCATATCGTCGCTACCCAGCAGAAGAACTGTGTTCCTGTGGGAATCACGATCATAAGACTTGCCGCGGTAAAAAAACTTTCGCTCAACTGAGGCAAACCGGTCGCAAACATGTGGTGAACCCACACACTGAACCCGATAAATCCCGTGGCCACGACAGAGACCACTATCGGCGTGTATCCGAATATCCGACGTCGAGAAAAACACTCCACCAGAGTTGAAACGATGGCGGCTCCCGGAAGGAAAATGATGTAGACCTCGGGATGTCCGAAGAACCAGAACAAGTGCTGGTACAAGAGAACGTCTCCGCCTTCCGCCGGATTGAAAAAATGTGTCCCTACCAATCGATCTAAAAGTAGTAGCCCGCTCGCTATCATTACTGCCGGCATTGCGAATATAACGGCGATCGAAATCACGAGTTTTTCCCAGAGCATGATGGGCATGCGATTGAGGGTCATTCCGGGAGCGCGATGGCGCAAGATTGTGGTTGCGATGCAGATGGCAACGCCCAGCGCGGAAACCTCTGTGAAGGTGATCATCTGGGACCAGATATCGGCGCGGTGGCCTGGGGAATACTCAGGTCCAGAAAGTGGCACGTATGCAAACCAACCAACATCGGGTCCAGTATTTGTTATAAAACCACCCCAGAGAACCAACGCACCGCCGACATACAGGTAGTAACTGAAGGCGTTCAATCGCGGAAAAGCAATATTGCGCGCCCCGCACATCAAGGGAACGATGTAAACGCCGAAGCCCTGAAACATCATGGGCACGGCAAACAAGAAGATCATCGTGCTGCCGTGCATCGTGAAGATCTGGTTGTAAAGGTCTGGATCAATCAAGGAATTTTCGGGCCGAATGAGTTGCAGCCGGATTAGCGCCGCCAATACACCACCCAATAATAAGAAGATGAAGGAGGTCACCATGAAACGGATACCGATATCGGTGTGATGAGTGTTGCAAAACCATCCCCAGAAACCTTTCGGTTGCCGCCAGGTGCGAGCGAGACGCTGAGCGAGTTCCGACCGCCCAGTATCTTGATCATTCGCAAGGATGGGTTCTGCAAGTGCCAAGTCTCTCCTCCTCAATGAAGGGACTGTAAATACTCGACCACGGCCTGAAGGTCGTCGGGGGACAGTGGATTCGGCGACATTTGAGTTCCCGGCTTAATGCGCTGCGGATCGACGACCCATCCAGCCAGCGCCCCCGCCGTATTGGGCAGCGTCTCAGCTGCAATCATGTTGCGGCTAGCGAGGTGAGTAAGGTCAGGACCCAGTCTCGAACCGGCGTCAGTGCCACGAATCGTGTGGCACATCACACATGCATGAGTGAGAAAAACCTCGCGCCCGCGAATAACTTCAGAGGTAGACGGTTCAGAGGCTGGTTTGAGTTGTTGTTGTTGCCAGGCCTGAAATTCATTGACAGACTGGGCAACGATCGAAAATCCCATATGCGCGTGTTGCAAGCCGCAGAACTCGGCGCACTGGCCGTGATAAATTCCAGCCCTATCTATCTGGAACCAAAAAGCGGATGAGTATCCAGGCAGCAAATCACGTTTGCCAGTAATGTTTGGTGCCCAGAAGCTATGGATCACGTCTTGCGAATTGGTCAGAACGACGACCGGAAATCCCACCGGAACGTGAATCTCATTGGCGGTCGTCACTGTCTGGTCCGGCTGTGAGTTTGGATATGTGACTTCCCACCACCACTGGTGGCCGGTGATTTGGATGGTGACTGGATTCTTGGATGTCAGTCCTTCGACCCGCTTGCCGGTAACCACGCTCAGCACCAGAATGGCGAACAGAGTGATCACGGCAATAGCAATGGCGGAGCCAACCACCCAACCCGCCCGGTGGTCCCCTTCCTCATCTTTTTCAAGGATGGGAAGCGGATGGCTGGCGACAACGATTGTCTTCGCGCCAGCCCTGGTAAAGGCGGCGATCATGAGCACAAAAACCCCGAAAAGAATCCAAAAAATAGCCCAATACAGCCATTCAATACCGCCGGCCTGCGGCGAAGCAGGGTGCAAGATGTGGTGGCGACCCGGATCAAGAGGCATAGACTGAGCCAGCAAATATGCAGGGGCGAGACTGAGTCCAGCGTTCACTTGGGTTGCTCCGGGACGCCGGTAATTCCGGTCGGGATCTGTTCGGGAGTTGAAGACTCAGCCGGCTTTGTATTCATTTGGTCAGTGCGGTTGGGGGACACGCCCTTGGGTAGCAGACCCGCCATGGAGCGGACATATGCAGCGATTTCCCACGCTTGGTATTCGGGGACTCGGTTTCGGAAAGACGGCATGCCGTTCGGCCTTCCTTGCATGATGGTCGCAAAGATATTTCCCGGTTCGCTACCGTAGATCCAATTGCGGTCCATTAGAGGAGGGCCGATACCGCCACCACCGTGCGCGTGACAACCGACGCAGTTATACGCCTCGTAGAGTTTTTGGCCTTCGGATAACGCGTAGGCGCTCTCCTCATACATGTTCGAACTCGGTGGTGTTCGGATTAAATTCGCTCCGGGATTGAGGCCGCTAATCTGAATTGTGTTGAGCGTGTCATTTGCGGGCGGCGGTTGACGCAAAACTCGGTCTTCGCGACTGCACGAAGCGAGCACTGTCATCGCTCCCAGCAGGACGCCGATTTGCGCAGAGCGACGCTTCACCTCGCGACTCCTTGGGAGTTTGCGAGAGTAGCGAGTGGCAGCTGCGGAACTCCATATTCATCGAGAATGGCGCGGATGTCGGGTCCCCTGTCCAAGAGGATTTTCTCCAATTGATCCCGCAGTGCGAAGTTTCCCTTTCGGACGCCCATTGAAATTGCAAAGGTGAATGGCAGATCAGGTGGGTCGACTTTAGGTTCAACAGGAGTAACTGTAAGGTCGAGACCAATTTTTCTCGCGAAGTAGCCCGCAAGAGGTCCCCAGACAATCGAGACGTCGACTTTTTGATTTGTAACGGCCTGAACAATTGATTCTGCACCGTCGCCGATCGTGTCGAAGCCCAGGATCGCGCCTTGCAATCCCCTGCGCGCCAGCGCCTCGCCTGGCGGAGTGTATTCTTCATCCAAGACCTGTACTCCTATTTTCAAACCATGCAGGGCGGGAGAATCGAGCGACGGGATAACAGGGTCGCTGCGCCTCGAGACAAACACATACGTCGAGCGGTAATACGGGCTCGTGGTGAGAAGAGGCCGATAGTTCGTGGGGATTCCGATGACCAAATCACATTGGGCCTTATCGAGGTATTCTCGAACGAATCCGCGCCCCATTCTTTGCCAAACGAACGTGAGACGAGCGTTTAGATCCTGCGCCACGAGTGCTGCGATGCGGTTCTCAAAGCCAGCTTGATCCCGACTGGAGAATGGCATGTTGTTGGGATCGGCGCATACACGCAACTCGCGGGGCTGGGCATTCACACCCGCTTCAGAAATCAGCAACAAGAAACCAACTAAGAACTTAAGGGAGGGCGAATACATAAAGCATTCCCCCTTTATTGGTGTAATGCGGGAGATCCTTCATAGCTGCCGCGAATCCCAAAGCGGCGGATTCATCGCGAGCGTCGAGGCCGCCAGCCACGATCGCTCCCGCCCAACCGCCCACGCCGGACAAGATGGCGACATATTGTTTCCCATCTGGTCCCTTGTACGTTGTAGGTTGGCCGATAATTCCCGAGCCAGTTTTGAATTGCCACAGGAGCGTTCCGTCATGGGCGTCGACGGCCTTGAACCATCCGTCTAACGTCCCGTAGAAGACGACGTCTCCCGCAGTTGCAAGTGCTCCGCTCCACACCGGGAAATGATCGGGAATCGTCCACACGACTTTTCCCTCGACCGGGTCCCATGCGGTGAATTCTCCTCCGTATCCCCCGGGAGCGTCATACATGCGGACATTCGCTCCTACATACGGAGTGCCGGCGATATAGTTTGGTGTGAGATCCTCTTCATCCATGCATAGATGGTTGTGGGGGATGTACATCAATCCAGTGCGTGGAGAAAAAGCCGAAGGCTGCCAATCTTTGGCCCCGGGTGCCGCAGGACACAAGCCCCGTACCACTTTTCCAGTGATGGGCTTCTTCTCCTCAACATACTGAAGCTGACCGGTTTTCAGATTCAGGCCCCGGCTAGTCGTAATGGGTGCGAAGACGCTGGCAGACAAGACTTCACCGTTCGTGCGATCCATGACGTACACGTAGCCGTTACGATCGGGATGGACGAGAACATTGCGGGTTTGTCCGTGGATAGGAAGATTCAGAAGAATGTTTTCGTTCACGGCGTCATAGTCGTAAAGGTCGTGCGGACTGAACTGGTAAAACCACACCGCCTCGCCCGTGTCCGGGTCGCGCGCGAAGATGCCTGATGTAAATTTGTTGTCGCCGGGACGAGCCTCGGCGTCCCAAGGACCTGGGTTGGCGGTGCCGTAGTAAATTAGATTTAGTTGCGGGTCATACGAAATCCAGCCCCAAACGCCACCACCACCAATTTTCCATGCGTCCGGCGGCCAACTCTTCACACCTAAGTCTTGACCTCGATCCTGCGGGTAAAATGGTTTGAAGCGCGGGCCGATCAGAACATCTTTATCGGGTCCCGCGGTGTAGGCCCTCCAGGCGATCTTCCCGGTCTTTCCGTCGAGCGCTGTCAGCCAGCCACGAACTCCGAATTCACCGCCACTGTTTCCTACGAGGACTTTCCCTTTGACGACAAGCGGAGCCATGGTCATGCTCTCGCCTTTATTAATGTCTCCAACACGCGTTTTCCAAACTTCCCGGCCTGTGCCCGCGTCTACAGCGACTGTTTGATTGTCTAGCGTGTTGTAGTAAATTTTGCCGTCGTCGTAGGCAGCGCCTCGGTTGACCACATCGCAGCATGCCACTCCTTGCGACGCGGGCGTCGGCACCGGTTCATACACCCATTTCATCGGAGCCCCAGGCTTCCCAAGGTCGAGAGCGTACAGATTGTTCGGGAAGGGAGTGACGATGTACATCGTGTTGTTCACGACAAGAGGTGCAGCCTCATGCCCGTGAGTCATGCCCGTAGAAAATGTGAAAGCGAGCCTAAGACCCTTAGCATTCTTGGCATTGATCTGGTCTAGCGAGCTGTAACGGGTGCTCGCGTAATCTTTTGCCGGACGAATCCACTGTCCATCATCAGCCTCGAGTTGACCTTGATAAGAACGCGGCCGATAATTTCGCTCGATTGCTGGCTGCTGCATCGAACCGGTTTGAGCGAATGCAGGGAGCCTGCCGACGGAGACGATTTGGATAATTAGGGAAACTATGATGGATGGACGAGACTTGTGGAGAATCGACAACGCCGGTTTGTAGGCCCCTTTCATTTCCACCGACTACCTGAAGCGTTATAACGCCCCTGTGATGCGGTCCCCTCTCCAAAAGTTGGACAAAAATTGTGACTTGGATTTCCGAAATTGCATGATGATGGTCAAAAGCGAGTAATCTGCTGATAGCTCTTTTGTCCTGGCCTAAGCTTGCCCCAATGCGCCGGTTTCTACCCCGAAATATTGTTCAATGGCTGGGCACCAAGCCCTCAATCCTCTTGCGTCTTTGATCCTGTATGGCGAGGCTCTCCATCATCGCCGCCACTGTGGAAGACAGACTGAGCACAAGCCAGCCGTAGTTCTTCCACTTTTTGATGCTGGTCTTCGGCACGGGCAATGAGCGAAGTGAAGTCAATACTCTGCAAACGCGAATCTGATGCCCGGACCACCTCCATGGCACGCCAGAGAGCCCGTTTTCCGTGAATTCCTATCGCTAGGAATTCAAGCGCTTCAAATGTCCCGAGTCCATCGGCGGACCCATGTTTTAGCTTCAAGCGGCTAACCTTCTCCGCGAGCCACGCACCCCACTCTTTCATCCCACCCGCCGTGCCACTCACACGCTTCGTCAACCCTGCAAGGACGTCGCGGTCCGATTCAACCTCCGCAAGCAACTCCCTTGCAAATGTTCCGAGCGGCTTTTCAGCAAAATGGTCGCGCATGGCCTTGAGCAGTTCAATTGCATGTAGTGCACCAGCCAAGTGATCCTGTAAGTAGGTCGTCAGCGCATCGCTTCTCATTTGTATTCTTCCAAGTGACTAAATTTGACCGTTCTTCACCGCCCGCCTTGCGGATCTGGTCCATGACGTTAGAACACTCTCCGGTGTCATTCCTCAACCCGGAGGTTGTTGTTCACCGAGAAGACATTCGCTACACTTTTTGCCTGTGTTTCCGCCACCTGTTTGTCCATCTGTTTAGCGACCACGCCCTCCAAAGCGACGTGTCCTTGATTGACAATGATGTGAATTGGAGGCACGGCCCGGAGCCCGTACGGACTTAGAACAGTATTGCCATAGATGGCTCGGTAAGTTTCGAGACGAATCTGGTCGTCCATCGGAGACGTAGGCAAGACTTGGATCTGATTATCAACTCGTTCAACGCCCTCGATACGCTTCACTGCATTTTCCGCATCCGATTTCAGGGTTGGACGGGCCACTTGGCCCAGAAGCGTAACAGTTCCGTCGGGAGATACTCGATAAGCAAGATTGTCGAAAACACCGTAGTAAGGAAGCAGAACCAATTCGTGGTGTACTTCCTTTGCGATTCTTTCTGGACCGGATTGACTCACTGCTGGAGTCCGGCTTTCCTGCGGATTTCGTGTCGCTGAAACTTGGTTAGTTCGGGCCTGCGTTAGCCCAGCAATCAAAAGAATCAGTGCTAGCAGCACTTTCATGGTCATTCTCCTCGCTTTCAAATCGTTCAGGGTCAACAACCGGCCCGCGCTTGAACGTTCATTTCCATACATCGCAGACTTACCTACTTCGCCAAAGTATGCCGGAACCTGCTCTAGCAACATCCTTGCGGACCCCGGGCACTGGGCGAGGGCACTGATGTATATTGCGCAACGCTTCTAGAGCTCGCATGGCGCCGGTCAGCGCGTGCTCCTCTGTTTTGTGATCGCAACCGGAATACCACAACTCGCGAGCACGACGACTCAGCGCGCACTCTGCTTCCGCGATTCGTTGCGGCAATTTCTCCAAGTCCGCCTCGAAGAGTGCGGCAAGATACAAGTCCCGCCACTCTTCTTGCGATGGTCTTTCCGAGCCTTGCATCTTTTTGCCCTTAACGACACCGTTATAACGCTCGCGGCTGGTGGTACATCAATCAGGTTTTTCCTGTAACGGGCAGTCATTCTAGTTTCTTTGGCAGCCCGGGGGGCGGCCCTGGCGGCGGGGCGAA
>DASYJM010000166.1:0-22348 GCA_035996445.1 Candidatus Acidiferrum sp.
CGCACAACGAAGTCCAAGACTCTTTCCGAGACCTAGTCGCACAACGCAGCTGATGGACGAAACAAAACAGTACAAAACGGCAGGAGGATTTCGCACCGCCTTGGAAACCAGGCTTCAAGCGCGCGCGCGCGAAGAAACGACGGACTTGCAACGTCTGCGGCGGCAAGTCGCCTTTGATCGTCTCTTGGCCAGGCTATTTCCGAAAGGTCCCAAGGGAACGTATCCATGGATGCTGAAGGGCGGATACGTTATGGAGTTGCGGATTCGTTCCGCACGAACGACGAAGGATATCGATCTGACGCTCCATGACGGAACTCGATTGGTCAAGAATCCCGGGGAGCCGAGGCAACAAGTGCGCGCTATGCTCCAGGAAGCAACGTCTATGGAACTCCCTGACTATTTCGAGTTTCTGATCGGAGAACCGCGGGAGGACATGGCCGGAGGGCCGGAAGGGGGAAGCCGTTACCCGGTCGAGGCTCGAATGGACGGGCGAGTGTTTGCAAGCTTTCACGTCGACATTGGGATCGGCGACGAAGTAATGGAGCCGCTGGACGAAGTGAAGGGAAGGGACTGGTTGGGCTTTGGCGGAATTGCGCCGCCAGTACTTCCGGTGATTTCGCGGGAGCAGCAGTTCGCCGAGAAGTTGCACGCGTACTCGCTGCCGCGTCTGGATCGAATCAATACCAGAACGAAAGACTTGGTCGACATGATCCTTCTGATCCGGCGCGGAAAGCTCGACGAGTCGAGACTTGCGGCGGCCATCGAAGCCACGTTCGCGGGGAGGGCCACGCACGTCATTCCTCGACCGCTCGAGCCGCCGCCTGCGGAATGGGAACGCGTTTTCGCGGCACTAGCTAGGGAGTGTGACCTCGCGATGACCTTGGTTGATGGCTTCGGGGTAGTGCGAGAGTTTGTCGGTAACATTGTAGACAGGCGAAGTGCCGGGTGAGATTGGCGGGAATTCACGGCAGTGGGCGGGGTTGATGCTGATCGGAGCCCTGCCGTCGGCAGCCGCCTTAGCTTCAAACTAAAAGGTTGATTGTTATGAGCCCAAAAATTGCGTGTCTTACGTTGGATTCGGCGGCAACGGAGATTGGCCGATGACCTGGTGCAGGACAAAATAGATGCGAACCCTCAGATTGCCCATAGTCACGTATAGGAGTAGTTTGGCTCGGACTTTCAGTAATAGTTTGTCAAGGATCTCGTAAACGAAATGTAGGTGCGGATTCGTACTGGAGCTTCGTAGGTCGTAGGTATCGATCTTCTTTTCTCGAAACTTCCCGCCTGTCACTCCTCCGCCGGAATTTCGATCCTCGCCTTCGGCACCAACTTGTTCGAGCAGATAGGTTACTTACAAGAGTGGTCAGCTTGGGTGACAAATAGTTTGTCTGCCATATCGAATTCGATGCAACGGGTGATGTTCCAACCGGTTTCGCCAGCAACACACCATACATTATGTGAGTTCCGAGACGTGAACCCCGTTTTCAGGGTCATCGGAATTTGCCGCAGTATTTTGCATTGTGGCCCCTTGATTTCCGACGTGACTGCACCAACACGAAAAGTTAAGAGTTCGGACAAGACACGGTGAGATCTTGCATCCAGCGATTCAACTGCTCTCGAAGCTCTTCAAAATTGATTGGTTTCGAGAGGCAAGCTCTGCAACCCGCCTGAAGGATCTGTTGCTGCGCTGTTACTAGAGCGTGTGTCGTCACCGCGATGACGGGAATTTCTCCCAACGAGGGTTTTTGCTGCATCCATGCGACGAGGTCGAGACCATTTTCTGCGCCGAGATTGATATCGAGTAAAACGGCATTAGGAAGCCGCTTGGCAAGAACTTCGTAACTTGTCTTCAGGTTTGCCGCAAACCAGACTTCGTAGCCCTCCATTTCGAGCCAGTCGCAGAGGAGCTCCCGGTTGAGCTGATTGTCTTCCACGACGAGAATATTTTGTTTCAAGCATTCACCAGAACTTGGCGGGTCACCACTCGCTGCAACTGCTTCCATCAACGGTTCTCTCCAAGAATGCTGCTTACGGAAAAGCGATTCGGCATGCGCGTGGATATACTTTTCTTCTTCCTTGGTGAGATCCTTGCTCGTCAGGACAAACACGGGAAGATCAGGAATGCAGCAGGCGTTACGGTCCAGAGTGATACGGGGCAGGACTACACACACTACATGCTGCAGGAAATTAGTTTATCGAAATGAGTTAGAAAACGGCGAGAGTCACAGTCTTCGTGACTAAAAGTCTAGGACCCGCGGGTCACGCTGCGGGCGCAGTTTCCTTCGGGTCAGCTTCCACGGTGACTTCCACCTGGGCCCCGGGCTTGAGCTTAACTGCTTTGCCTTTGTCATCTTCCAGCGCATTCTCGATTCGAATTTCGCGATAGAGATGGTCAGCGCCTTCAATGGCAATTTCAGCCATTTCCGGCTCATGCGGAACGCAGGGTTCAATGATTTTTTGTACAACTCCAGCTTTCGTAGTCTTCGGTTTTTTGGTCATTTAGCCTCGGGCTGTTCCGAACTGCAGGTATGTTAGCACGCTTCTTTTGAGGCTTAAAACGGCATTTGCGGGTAGGTACTGGGCGATTTGCATGATCTAAGTTTAGGCCTAAACAGCCCAAATCTGGCACTTTTGCCCTGCCAATTTCACGTTGAAGTGTATTAACTTCGCAGCAATTCTTTATGTGAGCGCTTGCTCATCCACTCCTGGTAAGGCTGAATATTGAGCGGAGCATTTTTGCCGCGCAATTGTTTCAGGAATGCCAGCCGCGCTTTGGCCTCAGTCGCTGAAGTCTTTGCGCCTGCGTCAGACTTGCGCTTTACAAGTTCGATCCCGACGTCGGGCGCCTGCACGCGCGGCCGGTCACTGAGAAAATCGCCAAACGCCACTGCTGCGGAAATTTTGAATGGCGACCTAAAATCCTTACGAGCCGCCGCAATACGTTCCTTCAAAGCAGCTAGTGCCGCTTCCACGCGCTCGCGCGTATAGTGCGGCTGCTTCGAGCCTGAAACGGTTTGCCCCGCAAGAGTAGTGAACCATTCCCGCGTACCTTGCGCACCTTTGACGTACCCTTGCATTTCCATAATAGGGATTACTTTGGCGGCTTCGCTTACCGGAATGTCGAGCGTTTCAGCCAAGTCTCGGGTCGTCCAGTTCAGCAGCCCTCGCGTGTCTTTGATAAAACTCATCACCGCCGCTGCCGGGACTGACGGCATGACCTCACCCGGCGCTTTAGACTTGCTGGTAGCCATATTTATCTGCGAACTGCCTTTGCAAAAATTCAACAACTGGCGGTATGTAAATTTTCAGCGGGAAGAAAAAAGATTTCGCGCCACAAACCACAAATTCGCGGGCCGTTCGGCCAATCGCCTGATGAACCACGCATACCAATGGTTGCCATAGGCTACGAGCACTTTTGAACTATATCCCTCACGCGCCAGACGTTCCTGCTCACCGCTCTTGATGCCATAAAGCATCTGCACTTCCACGCTGGTCTTCGGAAGCCCGCTGGCTGCAGCAAACTCTGAAATGCGCCGCAACAGTACCACGTCGTGCGTTCCAAAAGCCGCGCGGATTTTCGGCTCGGCCTTTTTTGCAAGCAGCATTTCTTTGGCGAGCAGGAAATAGTTTTCATCCACGCGCGATTTTTCCGGGAAGACAATCTCAGGCGGCTCGCTGTACGCTCCTTTTACTAGGCGAATGGATGGTCGCAAGGGCAGCAGGCTCGCCAAATCATCTTTAGTGCGACGTAAGTAACCTTGCAGGCACACGCCGACGTTGGGAAACTCTCGCAGCACGCGCCGGTAAAGCTGTAACGTCGCATCCACGTAATTGCTGGCTTCCATGTCGATCCAAACCACGCGCCGTGGATCTTCCTGCTCAATGATAGTTTTTAAATTGTCGTAGCAAAGCTCAGCAGACAGATCAAGTCCCAGCTGCGTGGGCTTTATTGATATTTCTGCATCCAACCGCCGTTCCTGCACGCTACGCAAAACTTCCAGGTAATGGTCGGCGACGCTCCGCGCTTCAGCTTCGTCCGTTATGTTCTCTCCCAGACGCGTGAAAATCGATCCAATATCTTTTGCCTGCAAACGTTGCGCAGCGGCCACCGCGTCGCTCAGTTCTTCTCCAGGCATGAATCGTGAAACAGTACGGCGTACAAATCTGTGCTTAGAAGCGTGATCCCGCAGCCAGGTATTTTGCGCTGCAGCCAGCAAGATGGAGCGGGCAGGATTCATTTCACAACTTCACATGATATTTCAAATATTGAGAAGGCGCAGCGACAGTCCCGCCAACGCTCCACCCACTAGTGGACCAATGATGGGTACCGGAGCATAGCTCCAATCGGACCCGCCTTTGCCGGGGATCGGCAAAATCGCATGTGCGATGCGCGGTCCCAAATCCCGCGCAGGATTGATGGCATAGCCTGTGGAGCCTCCCAGCGAAAGCCCCACTCCCCAGACCAGGCTGGAAACCACATAGACCGCGAAAAATCCGGGCGCTGGACCTTTGGCAAACACAAACTTCGAATAAATCGCGCCGATAACAAAAATCAAAACAAATGTGGCAATGATTTCGCTCAGAAGGTTTGGCCAAAAACTTCGGATCGCCGGAGAAGTACAAAAGCATGCCAGTTTCGGCGAAGCATCGGGCGTCTCGCGCCAGTGCGGCAGATATTGCAGCCAGACCAGCACAGCACCCGCGATTCCGCCCAGAAGTTGCACCACAAAAAACGGCAGGAACTTGCTATAGATTCCTGTGCGTACCGCAAGGCCCAACGTCACCGCGGGATTCAAATTTGCTTCGCCGCCGCAAGCAAGAGCCACGAATACTCCGGCCATTACCGCAAAGGCCCAACCCGCGGTGATGACCATCCAACCGCTGCCCTCCGCTTTCGAACGCTTCAGAAGCACTGCGGCAACCACACCATCGCCCAGCAAAATCATGATCATTGTGCCAAGAAATTCGCCGAGCAGTGGCGATGGCATGGTCATCGAATCTCCTTGTCCCTTTTAAATCTACGAATCGGCCCAGTCCAATGAGCGAACCACGGCCTTTTTCCATTGCCGATAAAGCTGTTCGCGACTCGCTTCGTCTAGTTTCGGTTTCCATGAACGCGACACCGCCCAGTTGGCGCGCAACTCTTCAAGCCCGGGAAAAAACTTTATCGCTAATCCCGCGGCATAAGCGGCACCCAGCGCAGTCGTCTCTTGAATCACCGGGCGCAAAACCTCGCGGCGCAAAATATCGGCCTGGAATTGCATCAACACTTCATCGACGACCATGCCTCCATCCACCCGCAGGTTGGCGAGCGAAATCCCGGCATCCTCTTCCATCGCTTCCACTACTTCACGCGTTTGATACGCGGTGGCTTCCAGTACGGCACGCGCGAGGTGCCCTTTGTTGGCGTAACGCGTAAGCCCGGCAATGACGCCGCGTGCATTCTCTTTCCAGTGCGGCGCGTACAATCCCGAAAAGGCGGGCACAAAATAAACGCCGCCATTATCGTTCACGGTGCGCGCCAGTGTTTCCACATCTTCGCTGCGCTGGATTAAACTCAGATTGTCGCGCAGCCATTGCACCAGCGCGCCCGCGATAGCCACGCTGCCTTCCAGCGCATAATGCGCCGGGTGCTTGCCAAATTTATAGGCTACCGTGGTGAGCAGGCCGCATTTGCTGGGCACCATTCGTTCCCCGGTATTCATTAAAAGAAAGCAACCAGTGCCGTAAGTATTTTTCGCTTCGCCGGGTTGGAAACAAGCTTGTCCGACCAACGCTGCTTGCTGATCGCCAAGAATCCCGGCGATCGGCACGCCTTTGATTTCGCTGATTGCAGCCTCTCCGTAAATTTCACTGCTGGAACAAACTCGCGGCAGCATCGCGCGAGGAATATCAAACGCAGTAAGCAACTCGGGATCCCAATCCAGTAATTGCAAATTGAAAAGTTGCGTGCGGCTTGCGTTAGTTACATCCGTGACGTGCACTCCGCCTGCAGCGCCGCCCGTAAGATTCCAGACCAAAAATGTGTCTATATTGCCGAAGAGCAATTCGCCGGCAGCAGCTTTATCGCGTGCACCGGGCACACTTGCCAGCAGCCACCTGATCTTCAGCGCGCTGAAGTATGTGCTTAGCGGCAAACCCGTTCGCGCGCGAAAACGATCCTGCCCACCCTCCGCGGCGAATCGCGCCACATCTTCTGACACGCGCGTGTCCTGCCATACGATCGCATTGGCAATAGGCTCGCCCGTTTTGCGGTCCCATACCACCGTGGTCTCGCGTTGATTGGTTATGCCGATGGCCGCCAGGTCCGCAGCCTGCAAGCCGCGCTGTGCCAGCCCTTCCGCGATCACTTCCCGCGTGCGTCGCAGTATCTCCAACGCATCATGCTCCACCCAGCCCGGCCGCGGGAAAATCTGTTCGTGCTCTTTCTGCGCCAATGCGACCACCCGGGCGCTCTTGTCGAACACCATGAAGCGCGTGCTGCTAGTGCCCTGATCAATCGCGCCAATATAATTTTTCAAGAGAACGGCTCCGGAGGCAGGCGTTGAGGCGAGGGCATTTGAGCACAATTCCCGCTAGATGCCAATCCGTAAGCCTCTGATACCGAGGCTATTTACGTAAGAAAATCTACAAGTTCAAGCGGCCTCTTTCACGGGAAGGGCGGCAGATGTCAAATCGCTCACTTTGTGCATCTAATACGATAGACGGAAGAAGAGAGCGAGAAAATGAAAACGATGCACAAGCAAGGAACTACTATTTTGCTGGCTGCCGCAATGGCCGTCGCGAGCTTCGCGGCTACGACCACTCGCGCTGCCGAACCGGTTACCACCACAGTTACCGCGGTAGGCAAGAAAAACACCCAGCCCCCGCCGATTAAGAAGGGAGACGTCGAGGTATACAAAGGCAAGGAACGCCTGCAGGTCGCCGACTGGCGAAAGGGAGAAAGTCTTTTTCTCGCCGTGCTGATCGACGATTCGCTCGACCAGAACATCGCCTCACAATGGAACGACCTGAAAGCATTCATGATGGCTCAACCGCCAACCACTTACATCGGCGTGTTTTACGGGCGTAACGGAGCCGCCATGGTGGCTCAGGATTTCACCAAGGACCACGCCGTTGCGGCTAAAGCTTTGCGTATTCCCTATGGTGGATTTGGCGCCTTTTCCAGTCCTTATTTGGAGTTGGAGGATCTCATCAAGCGGTTGCCGGGCGCAGGTGAGCGGCGCTCCATCATGCTGATCTCGTCGGGCATCGATTACTTCCGCGGGAATTTCGGTCCGATTAGTCCGGACGTGGATCCCACCATCGAAAACGCGCAGAAAGCCAATATTAATATCTGGAGCATATATGCTCCCGACGCCGGACACGTCGGGCGCGGATTTTTCCGGGTGAATAACGCTCAATCAGAATTGAGCGAGGTATCGGAGGAAACTGGCGGGGAGGCCTATTTCCTGGGCTTCGGGCCTCCGGTCACTCTTAAAAATTATTTCGACGAGATTTCCAACCATCTTAACAATCAGTACCTGCTCACTTTTGAAGGTAGTGGAGGGAAAAAGGGACGATTCGAACGTATTCGGGTAACCACCGAAATTCCGGGAGTGGAGTTTTTGGCCCCATCCGGAGTTTTTCTACCGAAGGAATAATCCGTTAATCCACCAATAAAAAAGGCGTGAGTTTTTTGCTCGCGCTTTTTTTGTCTTATCTCGCATCACAATTCGCATACCCCGCGTTTACAGTTATTTAGTCATCAGCACCCGAAAGCGCCGCCGCGCGAGTCGACTCGCGAATGACCAGCTCCGGATTCGCTCTGTGCCGCGCAATGCTTACCTCGCGCTTCTCCAGGTTCGCGTTAATGCCTTCCATAATTACGCTCACGGCCAGGCTGCCCATCCCCTCCATCGGCTGGCGCACAGTGGTCAATGGAGGAGTCGCGAGCAACGACAGCGGCACATCATCGAAGCCGATCACCGAGCATTGTTCCGGAACTTTCAAACCAGCCTTGCTTAACGCACGGATAGCTCCAAACGCGGTGAGATCATCGAATGCCAGCAAAGCGGTAAAGCGCTTTCTTTTCTGCAGCAGTTCGTCGGTACAACGCTGGCCGTTTTCAAATCCCGAATTGGGATCGAGGGAATCCGGGAGTTGCACGACCAGGGCATTGTCGATCTCCAGCCCCGCACCCTGCGCAAATTTCTGAATGCCACGCCAGCGCGGGGCGGTGTCGAACAGCATCTTTGGACCGCGAATGAAGGCGATCTTGCGGTGGCCAAGTTGATAGAGATGCTCAAGGGCCAGGCGCCCACCCGCTTCGTTATCCACGACAATAGAGCTGACCGTGTCGCCAGGTAGTTCGCAACCGATCGTCGCCGCGGGAATATTGCGTTTGCTGATATCCGCGAGAAGATGAATGTCCACGAAAAGCCAATTGGCCACCACAATTAGCGCTTCGATGTGACGGTCCAGCAACATTTCCAGATAACGCTCGAAGCGATTTCCCTGGTTGTGCGCGTCCGTAAAAATAGGAACGTAAGAACATTGATAGAGGGCATTTTCGATGCCACGCATCACCGGCGTGCAATACGGATCGGTAATATCGAAAATCATCACTCCTACGCTGTGGCTGCGGTTGCTGCGCAGGAATCGCGCCATGGCATTGGGGCGGTAGCCTAATTTTTTGGCGGTTTCCTCAATGCGTTTTTTAGTGGCCGGCGCGATATAGCGAGCGAGCGGAGCATTATTCAGCACGATCGAAACGGTAGCGGGCGAAAATCCGCTGGTTTCGGCGACATCCCGCATCGTCACCGTTGCGTCTTTGCTACCTTGCCGTTTCACTTGCCCTCCCGGCCGTCAGGCAAACATTTGATCATCAAAATAACGAACGCAGCCAAGCTGTTACTCCAGCTGTTGCTCCGGAGCGGCATCGAAGGACATTTCGTTCCGGAACCACGAAGTCTTCCACGCCCCGTAGGCAATTCCCAGCGCCAGCCAAATCGTGCCAAGAATCTTTGCCCGGGGGCTCAGATTCCACCAGATAAATCCGCAAATCAGAAAACCCAGCGCAGGCACCAGCAAGTTGCTGATTTTCTTTTCCTTCGCACGAACGAAATAACGCATAAACGCCGCCGCATTTACTCCCATGAAAGCGATGAACGCCCCAAAATTCAGCAATTCCGCGCCGCGTTCATAGGTGATCCGCAATGCGCCTAGCAGCGCCAGCGCGCCGATCAATATCACGTTATTCTGCGGAATGCGCAGGCCGGCGGTGATCTTTCCAAAAAATCCTTTGGGCAGGGCATCGTTACGCCCCATTCCATAGAGTAACCGCGCGGCCGCCAATTGCGACCCGATGCCCGAGCCGATGTTGGCGATTAGAATCGTAAAATTCAGCAGCTGAAAAAGAAAGAACCCTCCCACCTGCTGTGCCACAATCGGGAAAGCGGATTCCACTTTGTCGCTGGGAAATGGCTTGGAGCCCCACACCAGCTGCGCGGCGTAAACTTCCAGCGACGATAGTACGCCGGTAATCACGCAGACCAGAACAGTAGCCAACAAAATATTGCGCCGCGGATTTTCTACTTCTTCCGAAAATGTCGAAATAGCGTCGAACCCGATATAGGTCAGCACCGCAATCGAGGTGCCTTGGAAAACTCCCGAGAAGCTGAAGGTGGCCGGATTATAGAAAGGCTGGGTAAAAAATCTCGCGCCATACTCATGCAAACCCCATAAAAACCTAATAATAAAAACGAAAAACACTACTACCACCACGGACATTCCTGCGGCTAAAACGTCATTGATGCGCGCCGAAGTTTTGACCCCACGTAAATTCAGTACGGTAAAAAATCCCGCATAAAAAATTGCCAGCACCCAGTAAGGCATGCCGGGAAGAATGTTTTGGGTAAGTTTGCTGCATATAATGGTGCAAATCAGCGGATTCAAAATGTAATCCATCACCATGGCCCACCCGGTTAAATAACCGAACCCGTGATGAATTTCCCTGCCCACATAGGTATAGGCGGAGCCCGCGCTTGGATAAGCGCGCGCCATTTTTCCATAGCTGATGGCCGTAAATAACATCGCCACCATGGCGATCAAGATGGTGGTGACTACATGGCCGCCGGCTTTATTGCTGATCACCCCGTAGATACCCATCGGCGCGATGGGTTGCACGATAACCATGCCGATGATCACCAGATTCCAGAGTGTGAGGGCGCGCCGCAATCGCGGTGCGCCGGTGATACCGGCTTCACTACTCAAAAGATTCCTCCCTGTGCATCAGGTAAAGGCGATCGCTTTGGCCACTTGAGGCTATTGAATCGATTCAATGCCAGTAACATTGCAAGAAGTTTGCAGGCGGCGCAAGCGCAAAGTTTTACCTGACGCAGAAAAAATCCCAAATCTTCTGCAGCGCAAAATTTGGTGCAGGTACGCACGAACAGGCTCGCTGTACCTCGGCAGGTTCAACAGTACGGTATCGCTTAATTTACGGTCGCTAATAGTCGGGTGACTGCTGTGCGCAGCTGCATAGTCTAATGAATTGACGGCAAGAATAAGCCGCCGGAAACTTCATGCCCTTTACATTCTTATGGAAGAGTCGCAAACCAGCGGCTACCGTGCTGCTGCACGCCGTGGCATTCCTTGGCGTATTAATGGCTGCCTACTGGCTGCGCGGCAAGTCACTGCAGGCCGATGCCGTGCTGCAAGGATACTTGGAGGTCATCACCGGCTTGCTGGCCTTCGTTTTCGCGGCCGTAACGCTGGTGCGCTTTCAAGGCACGCAAGACCGCATCTCCCTGATTCTCGGCGTGGGTTTCATGGTCTCCGGTGCAGTGCTCACCGCTACCAGCGTTCTTTTTTTTCAGCTCCACGACGCGCGGCTGGAATTCCTCTGGGCCCCGGTGGCGTGGTGGGAAAGCCGCATGGTGTTCGCGCTGCTCTTGATTGTGGCGCTTCTCGTGGAGCGCTTCCTGCCGCGCTCGCATCATCCGCGCCGGGAGCTGGCGGGCGCTCTCGTCACCGTAATTTCTGCGTCATACTTAATCACTGCCGCGCTCCGGCGATTGCCGCCGGAAGTTTCACCGCACCCCTTCGCGTTATTTCCCAGTCCCCAGCAACTTCTCCCCGGCGCGATTTTTCTGGCCAGCGTCATCTGGTATCGTCGCCGTTTAACGAACGACGCAGGTGCTTTCGACCGGGCCATCTACGCCACCGCGGCGCTTAATCTCGCCGCGCAATGCGCGGCATCTCAATCCGAACATCTGCTGGACGCGCCTTTCGCTCTGGCGCAAGGCTTGACGGTAATGAGTTACACCGTGGCGCTGGGCGGCGCTCTGCTGGACAATGCGCGCCTCTTTGAACAGGTGCGCCACCTCGCGGTCAGCGATCCTCTAACGGGCCTAGCAAACTATCGCCGCCTGCTCGACGTACTGGAAAAGGAAACGGAACGCAGCAATCGCACCGGCAGGCCTTTCTCGATTTTGCTCCTTGACGTCGATGGCCTGAAAAAAATTAATGATACCTACGGCCATCTGGTGGGCAGCCGCGCAATTTGCCGCCTCGCGGACACCTTGCGAATGAACATCCGCGCCGTTGACACCGCCGCGCGTTACGGCGGAGACGAGTTTGTGCTGGTCCTTCCCGAGGCGCGAGAACACGATGCCCACAAGGTGGCGTTGCGGATTCATGAGGTCATGCGCAATGACCCGGAAGAGCCGTCAGTCTCCGCCAGCATCGGAGTTTCCACCTATCGCGGCGGCACTGGAAGAATAGAAAAGTTGTTGTCCGAAGCGGACAAAGATTTATACCGGCACAAATCAAGCCGCCAGAAACGCGCCGCCGCCAAAACCTCCGGCTAACTAGTGTGAAGAACCAGATGATTTCCCGATCCTACGAGGCACGATAAAGTGGAAGGGTGAATTTTGAATGGGATCCGTCCAAGGCCCGGCGGAATTGCCGGAAACACCGGGTTACATTCCAAGAAGCCGTATCCGTTTTTGGCGATCCGCTGGCGTTGACGTATTTGGACCCGGATCATTCAGTTTCGGAACAACGGTTCATCACTGTCGGCGTTTCAATCGTTGGCCGGGTATAGATCGTCGCTCACACGGACCGTAACGAAAATTTCAGGATTGGCAGCACCTCGAGTAGTAACGAGTCGTGAACGAAACGATTATAAAGAAAAAAGCTAAAAAGCAAGAAGAGGCCGACGAGTTACGGCCCGTGCTTCTCTCGCCCGATATTGCGAAGTATTTCCCCGACGAACAGTCCGTTAACACCGCATTGCGAACTTTAATTCGCGGAACAAAACGCCCTCGGCCGCCGCACACACTGAGCACCACCAGCCTCACAGATAATCTCGATCCGATTGGGTTACTTGGCTGGTTCTGGCGGCCCGGCGTAAGGTGCTAGCTGTTCGGTAATTTTTGATTTATCGCCGACCACCACGATGGTCATCTGTTCCGGCTTGATGTATTTGGCGGTCATGTGTTGCACATCGCCCGGCGTCACGGCATTCACTCTCTGAACGTAGTTTTTCAGGTAGTCTTCGCCCAGCCCCTGCAGGTCCACATTGCGCAGCTGCCCTATAAGAGCTTGCCGCGTAGAGTTCTGAATCACGAACAGCCCGGACATATAGCTCTGAATGCCTTTCAACTCCGCCGCGGCCGGAGGTTCTTTTTGCAATCGATCGATCTCGCCGAAAATTTCCTTCAGTGAAGGTCCGGTAGCCGTGGTGGTCACGTCCGCGATCTCTGCCCAGTACGCATCATGATAGCGTCGAGAAAGTTGGCTGGTAGGCGAGTACGTATATCCCTTCTGCTCGCGAATATTCGAAGTAATTCGCGAACTAAACGAACCGCCCAGCAGCGCGTTTGTCACCGTCAGCGGAATATTGTCAGGGTTAGTGGGATCGATCACCGGCAAGCCCACATAAATCGTGGATTGCGGCGCCCCGGGACGGTCCGTCACATCCAGCAACCGCTCCGTTTTGGGATGCGGCACATTCAAAACAGGAGCCGAACCTTTGCTCCAATCCGAGAAACCCGTGGCAATGGCTTTCTTAACTTCCGCAACATCGAATTTTCCCGCCACGTAGAGATGCGCACGCTCCGCTCCATAGTTCGTGGCATAAAACTTTCGCGCATCCTCGATAGTTATTTTCTTCAGACTGGCTTCCGTCGGCAAGATTTCCCCGTAAGGATGATCGCCATAGAGCAGTTTACGGAAGCGTGCCAATGCAATCTGGCTCGGGCGAGATTTTGCGACCAAAACTTGCCGTAGCAGATTGGCCTTCAAACGCTCCAATTCCGACTCCGGCAGCAACGGATGCATCGCCACATCGGATACCAGACTTACCGCTCGGCCGCCGTATTCCGACAGCACATCCACGTCGATCGCGGTTTCGTCCGCGCCCACCGTAACGCTCAAGCTGCTGCCCATTAGCGCCGCGGCTTCCGCGAGCGCTTGGGCGCTTAGCGTTTTAGTGCCCTCTTTCAGTAATTCACCGGTGATGTCCGCAACGCCCAGCACATCTTGCGGTTCGTTCAAATTGCCCGCGCGGACGGCCAGGCTAACCGCCACCTTGGGAATATTGCCGTATGGCACCAACGTGACCCGCATCCCGTTTGGCAACGTGTACGACTCATGCGCGGGAACATTGAAGGGTTTTGGAGCGCCGCCGGCCGGGGCCGTTTGTTTTTGCGAAGGCGCCGGCGCTGGAGCTTGCGCGGACGCGAGGCTGGCAGCAAAAACGAATATTGCGCTGGTCACAAATAACTTTATCGTGCGTGTCGCCGTCATCGTTCGCTCCCTCACTGTTTCTTCGCGCTATCGCCAGCGGGCTTTGCGGATGCGCCCGGCGCCGCCTGCGCTCCCGGTTGAATCACAAGCACCGTGCGATTTTCCGGCCGCAGATATTCCTGCGCTGTTTTTTGGATGAGTGTGGGTGTCACCTTTTCATATTCAGCGACCAGTGAATTCACTCGTGCGGGATTGTCATCGAACAATGCAAAACTAGCCAGCAGGTCCACCAATCCAAATCCGCCCTGGCCGCCAATAGTGTCATATAGGTCGGAGCGCAGCTTCACCAGCGCGCGATCAAGCATTTTTTGATCCACAGGTTTGGTGCGCAGTGGCTCGATAGAACTATCGATGGTTTTCACGATCGTTTCCGCTGAGGTCGCCGGATCGTGAATCATGTTGGTGATGAATAGCATCGGCCCGTTGTAATTCCAGGGTGTGCCCAGCAGGTTGATGCCGCCGCTTAAGGCTCCGGTGTAACCTTTTTTTTGCACCAGCTCTTGATGCAACACGCTGTCATCGCCCTCGATCAGCATTTCGTCGATAAGGCCCATGGCGTAATACTCGGGAGTATTGCGCTCCGGCATGTGATAGGCCAGTGCTAGTGCGGGCTTCGTGGCCAGCGCATCTTTCTTGGTCGCTTGTTTTTGTTCTTCTTGACGCGGCTCGGTAAGGTCGGGCTGGGGCGGCAATTTTGCCGATTTCAAACCGCCGAAATATTTCTCCACGAATTGCTTGGCCTGCGCGGGGTCGAAATCACCAACAATCGCAAGCGCCGCGTTATTCGGTGCGTAGTAGGTTTTGAAAAACGATTGCACTTCGGGAAGCGTCGCGCCTTCAATGTCCTTTAAATCGCCATAAAAATTGTGCGCGTTGTACCAATTGGTGTTGGCATATTGCGGCATGTCCAGCCACGGAAAGCCGCCGTACGGGCTGTTCAACACATTCACTTTTACTTCGTTCCCGACCACCCCTTGCTGATTCTTTAAATTATCTTCGTTGACCGCCAGTCCGCCCATACGGTCGGCCTCGGCCCACAATGCCGTTTCCAGCTTATTGGCGGGCAGCGTCTCGAAATAATTGGTGAAATCAAAACGCGTCGAGCCATTCAGGATTCCACCGTTTTGCTGCACCAGCTTGACGAATTCCATCTTCCCCAGATTTTGCGAGCCTTGAAACATCATGTGCTCAAAGAGGTGCGCGAAGCCGGTGCGGTCGCGCGGCTCGATGCGAAATCCAATGTGGTAATAAACGCCGACACAAATGATCGGCGAGGTGTGATCCGGCGAAAGCACTACGCGCAGCCCGTTGGGAAGCTTGTAATATTCCACCGGAACTTTAAATTCCGGCGCGTTCCCCGGCAGCGCACTTGCTGGCGTCAACCAAGCGAGTATTGTCGCCATAATTACCGCGAGCACTCGTACCGCTCCCTTTGTCGTCAACAACATTTTTCCTCCGCGCATTCCTTGCCGAGTCCCATTCATTGCTACGGGCATAGTGCACGTGCTCATAAACGGCCATAAACACAATCTGGTATCAGAACGATGGACCGCCCCTGGGCCGTCAAACACTACAGACGGATTGGAAATGCAAAAGTTTCAGCGGCTGAGTATTGACTGTAATGGGCAGCGCGTCAGTATACCGCACGCATTTGTTCCGTCGCTTTGCTTGCCAGCGAAAATCGCGGTTCGGCCGGGCCGCTATCCAATATTTGCTGAGCGACGTATTCTCCAAACGCGGGCCCATGTTTGAATCCGTGCCCCGAACCTCCGCCCGCAAACCATACGTTTTTCATTTCCGAGTGCCGATCGATCAAAAAATCGCCGTTTGAAGTGTTTTCGTATTGGCACACGCGCGTCTCGACGATGGGCGAGTTTGCCAGGGCAGGGAAGCGTTTTGCCACGTAGGCGCGCACGCGCTCGATGGATTCCGCCGAAACCACGCGCGTTTGCGTATCGGGGTCAACGTGTTGGCCGTGACTGTCGAATGCGATCTTGAAGCCACGCGATTCAAGGTCCGGCATGCCGTACACTTCGTCCGCTTGAATCAACCAAGTAGGAAGCGACCCCGCGGAAAATTGGTCGTCTCCCGGCGGCACGCCAAAAAAGAACACCTCCTGGCGGCTGGGAAATATGCGCGGGCCAAGAATTTCAGGAAATATTTTTCCCAGCCACGCGCCACAGGCAAAAACAAATTGCCCCGCCGGAATTCGCTCGCCGTCGCTCGTGGAAATAGCATCAAGTTTCGAGCTTCGCGAATCCGTCTTATTCGGTGGCGTAACCTGTGCGTGGCGATACTCCACCCCTAGGCTTAGAGCGCTTTCCACTACCTCCGACACCGCGCGGCGTGCCATCAACACGCCGCTCTCAGTTTCAAGAATTCCGGAACTCAGGTCGTGCGAACTGAATTGCGGATAACGCTGCGCTATTGCGCTGCTGCTCAGCGACTCGAACGGTACTTTGCAGCGCGTCAACACTGCGGTCATCCCATTAAACCCCGCGTACTCTTTGCTGCCGAGCCACAGAACGCCGGTTTTGTGAAATAACGCAGGCGATCCCATCGTGTCTGCTAAGAGTTCTGTCCATTGCACCAGCGAACGCGTAGCCCATCGCGTGTACAACTCATCCGCGCCGTAGCCCATCCTGATGATGCGCGATTCGCCGCCTGAGCTGGACTGAGCGTTGCCCGGACCATAAGCATCGATGAGCAAAACACTCTGATCACGGCGTGCTAGCTGCAGAGCTGTCCATGCGCCGAACACACCGGCGCCGACGACCAGCACATCGTATGTTTTAGTATTTGACACGTTTTTCCGTGACACCCTTCACAACAATGCCTTACAAGACGAGACGCCGTGCGTCAAACCACACGGGTCCAGCATCGTAACGCATCGCATCTCATGCGGAAAACACTTCCGTCAAAGCGCCAGCCGCTGTACGATGCCCAACTTGCCATTTTTCCAGGAGGTTTGCGTGCACGCAGTTCGGAAACAAGCAATTTCTTCAGCATTTGCAATTGTTTTCTTTGGCACATTTGCTCTCGGCGGCTTCGCGCAACAGAAACAGAAAGAGAAAGACCACAAACAGAAAGATGCCGCCGCCGCTTCGAGCACTACAAGCACTACAAGTAGTACAAGCACAACGACCATCGATCCGAAGCTTTACGGCGCCATGAAATGGCGCCTGATCGGCCCATTTCGCGGAGGCCGAGTCCTCGCCGTCACCGGCGTTACCAGCCAGCCCAATACCTATTACATGGGCGCGGTGGCCGGCGGAGTTTGGAAGACGAACGACGGCGGCGTGTCCTGGGATCCGTTATTTGACAAGCAGTCTGTATCCTCCATTGGCGCCATTGCGGTTTCAGAATCCGATCCCAATGTGATTTACGCCGGCACCGGCGAGGCTTGCATCCGGGGAAATATTTCTTTTGGCGATGGCGTTTACCGCTCGAATGATGGGGGCAAGACCTGGACAAATACCGGGCTGAAAGATTCGCGCCACATCGGCAAAGTAATCGTGCATCCCACAAATCCCGACACCGTTTTCGTGGCTGCTCTGGGACATGCCTACGGCGCGAATACCGAGCGCGGAATTTTTCGCACTCGTGACGGCGGCAAAAATTGGGAAAAAGTTTTATATTTTGATGATCGCACTGGCGGCATCGACATCGTTTTCGATCCGCATAACCCTCACGTCCTTTTCGCCGCCATGTGGGAAGGCTATCGCACCCCATGGATGCTCAATAGCGGCGGCGACAAAGATGGCCTGTACCGTTCCAATGACGATGGCAGCACCTGGAAGCGGGTTGAAGGCCATGGCATGCCCGAGGGTCCGCTGGGCCGCATCGGTGTGGGTGTATCCGGAGAAGATTCCAACGTTGTTTACGCGTTGATCGAAGCCAAGAAGGGCGGCTTGTACCGCAGCGGTGACGGCGGCGAAAACTGGGCGCTTATCAATGAAGATCATCGCTTCCGGCAGCGCGCCTGGTATTTCACACATGTGTGGGCCGATCCGAAAGATTCAAACAAAGTGTACATCGCCAATACCGGCCTTTTCCGTTCCATCGATGGAGGCAAATCGTTTGAACGCATCCCCGCTCCTCACGGCGACCATCACGGTTTGTGGATCGATCCCAATAATCCGAATCGTATGATCAACGGCAATGATGGTGGCGCCACCATTACCGTCGATGGCGGCAAAAATTGGTCCACGCAAGCGAACCAGCCGACCGCCCAGTTTTATCACATCACTGCGGACAACGATTTCCCATATCGCATTTACGGCACGCAACAGGACAACAGTTCCGTAGGCATTGCCACCGCCAGCGATCACGGTTTCATCAGCCGTTCTGACTGGGAATCCGTGGGCGGCGGAGAAAGCGGTTACGTCGCTGTTGATCCGCGCGATTCAAATATTGTGTATGCGGGCTCCTATTTCGGAGATATTTCGCGCTTCGACAGGCGCACCCACCAGGTGCAAAACATCCAGCAGTGGCCGCTCGATCCCGATGGCTACAACGCCGCGGTTCAAAAATATCGCTACACCTGGACCATGCCGATTCTTTTTTCTCCGCACGATCCCGATGAGCTGTACCACTGTTCGCAATTTCTGTTTCGCTCTACCGATGGCGGCCACTCTTGGCAAACCATCAGCCCGGACCTGAGCCGCAACGATAAAAGTAAGCAGCAGGATTCCGGCGGCCCGATCACCAAAGATCAAGCCAGCATTGAGTTTTACGATTTAATTTTTACCGTTGCGGAATCGCCGAAACAAAAAGGCGTGATCTGGGCCGGCACCGACGACGGCTTGATTCAAATTACCCGCGATGACGGAAAGTCCTGGAGCAACGTAACGCCCAAAGGCCTGCCGGAGTGGGCCATGGTGAGCTTGATTGAAGCTTCGCCATTCGACGCGGGCACCGCTTACGCCGCTGTCGACGCGCATAAGCTGGATAATTTCAAACCGTATATTTTCAAGACCACCGATTTTGGCAAGACCTGGACGCTGCTCACCAATGGATTACCGGACACTTCCTACGTGCATGCGGTGCGCGAAGATCCCAAGCGCAAAGGTATGCTCTACGCTGGAACGGAGACCGGCATCCTTGTTTCTTTCGACGATGGTGCGCACTGGCAAACCTTGCAGCTGAATCTTCCCACCACGCCGATCCACGACTTGATCATTCATAACGACGATCTGTTAGTTGCCACGCACGGCCGCGCGTTCTGGTCGCTCGACAACATCGACCCGCTGCGCCAAATGAACTCGAGCGTCGCGAACGAAGATGCACGACTGTTCGCGCCTTCCACCGTGACGCGCTCGCGCGTCGGCCACAATACCCGCCGCCGCGATTCCATCGGAGAAAATCCCGCAGCCGGTGCGTCGCTGTACTACTACCTGAAAGAGGAACCTAAAAATCCGGTCAAACTAGAAATTCTGGATGGCCAGGGAAAAGTAATTCGCCGTTACACCAGCGAAGAAAAAAAGATCGAAGAAGCTCCAGAAGAAGGGGATAAAGACGCCGAGCCGGAGCACATTCCCGCTAAGGCCGGAGCAAATCTATTTGTCTGGGATTTGCGCTACGAGCCGCCGGTGAAAATTCCCGCGGCCATTTATGACGAAGGCGATCCGGTTGGCCCGCTGGTCATGCCAGGAAAGTATGAGGCGCGCCTTAGCGTCGCGGGAAAAACTTCCACGGCCGCCATGGAAGTAAAGATGGATCCCCGTTTGAAAACATCCACGGACGGTCTTCAGAAACAATTCGACCTGATGCTGAAATTACGCGACCGACAGGAGGAGATGAACCGGTCGATCCTGGCGATTCGCGATCTGCGAGTGCAACTCAACCTAGTGGAAAAGCGCTGGGGCCCCAAAGATAATGCTAAAGCCGTCATCGAACAGTCCAAGGACCTACGCAAAAAAATTGGCGCGGTCGAAGACGAATTGATCCAGGTAAACTCCAAGGCCAGCGAAGACGAACTCAACTATCCAACCAAAATGAATAGCTGGCTCGGCTATTTGCAAGCAGCAGTAGATAGCGCCGATACGGCACCGACAGAAGGAGAGTTAGCCGTGTTCGCGGAACTGAATCAAAAGCTGGATGCGCAACTCGCCAAATGGCACGAGCTGCTTTCAACCGACGTTCCCGCCATCAACGAGGCTATGCGCAAAAACGGCATCGCGCTAATTTCCGCCACCGCGGAAGCCAGTCGCTAAATGCAATTTACTATCGTCGAAAAAGTTACGGCGTTTGACGCGTGTCACCCACGTCCGAGCTCGTTGCTGATCGAAACTAGTGTTGGTTCATGGCCTGAAAAAATGCGGACAATTCAACGTCCACGGTTAAACGCCGCAGCAATGGGCTCAGCCCAGTGCGACAAATGATTCAACGACTCGGTATGCGTGGGATCCAGGTGTAACGGCGTGATCGACACGTTCCCGGAAAAAATAGCAGCGTAATCCGTCTCCGGTTCTACATCTTTGTCGATTTTCTGCTCGAATAGCCAATAATACGAACGCCCGCGCGGATCTTTGCCTTCGCTCAGCTGATTCCTCGTAATCTTCTTCGATTGCCGCGTGAAGCGAACCCCTCCGGTCCAGGGCTCCGGCACATTCACATTCAACAGCACCTGGTCCGGCAAGCCTTCTTTCAAAACAATCTCGGCCGCGGTCCTGGCCACCCGCGCCGCATTTTCAAAACTCACTTTAGGAATTTTGGAGCACAGCGACATCGCCAACGCGGGAAGGTGATGCAGCGCCGCTTCTCGCGCGGCGCCCACGGTTCCCGAGTAATACACGTTCTCGCCCAGATTCGCGCCGAAATTTATTCCGGAAATTACCATGTCCGGCCGCTCCGGCAAAAGTTTATGCAGCGCCACGATGACGCAATCGGCGGGCGTGCCGTCGATGGCCCATTCGCGTTCTGCAATGGAGTGGCACACGATGGGTTGGCGCAGCGTCAACGACTGCGCTGCGCCGCTCTGTTCACGGCTGGGCGCCACGATGCTGACGGTAGCGAAGCCCTCAAACGCCGCGGCCAGTGCACGCAATCCCGGCGCTTCGTACCCGTCATCGTTAGTCAAAAGTATGTGCGTCATAGCGAGCAATGATGATAGAAACCCCAGCGTGCCACTATCAAATAAATAATGCCGTCCAATATCAAACACAACTCACAAAAGCTACATCGCTTAGTTTGAAGGGATTAAGCGGTTGATGTGAATGGTCGGGACGACTGGATTCGAACCAGCGACCTCACCCACCCCAAGGGTGCGCGATACCAGGCTTCGCTACGTCCCGACCGGTTGGAAACGATTTGTCGTAGCCTGGGAGCTCAAGGCTATCATCGGCCTTCGAGAAGCGTCAAGAAAGCGCGCAGCGTATCGCGTAGATCCAGCAGCATTTTTCGGCTGAGAATTTGCGGCGTGTCTTCAGCAGGCGCAAAGCCGCCGCCCGCGCCATTATCCATCCCGGCTTGTTCGCGTAGGTGCCGTCGCGCGCCTTCGGTGGTGAAGCCCTCGTCGTATAGCAGGCGCTTGATCTTGAACACCATGTCCAGATCTTCCTGCCGGTACAGCCGGTGCCCGCTGGGACTCTTCACCGGATCGAGCATGGGAAATTCGCTCTCCCAGTAACGCAGCACGAAGGGCTTTACATCGGTAAGCCGGCTGACCTCGCCGATGCGGAAGTAGCCTTCTTCGGAATTTTCTGAAGCACTTTGCGTAGCTGTGCCGTTGTCGGACATCACTAGTTCATCCAGATAACTGTGTGAATCAGGGACGGTAACTCTTCATCCTAAGCCAAATTACGTCGTTGTCAACGATTCGTCAGTTTTGCTAGCTGTTCATTTTCCGATTAGCGCCTTCATCAGGTATCGGCAGCGGGCGTTTAACTAACCGGAACGCACAGTGTGCGGATGGATAGCGAGCAACGCGACCAATCACGCTCGCCAAGTATGGGCTCTGGTTGGACGCCGCCGGTTCAGGGACAACGTCGTATGGGGTGTTGGTCCGCGTTGCTCAAGAATTATTTTACTTCGCTCGTCATTGACGTACGGCAAGGACGCAATCCTGGTTAGCTGTAAAGTCTGTTTTAAATGCGGTTCCCTTGCTGTGCTGCTGAGGCGGGCTCGCGCAGCGATAACAGGATCTCTTTTCATATTTGGTTAACGGTTGAGAGTGGTTGATTCAGGTATAGGGAGGCGGTATGCGCTCTGGCGGAATTGGGTCTTTGAAGAAAAGGATATCGTGGCCTAAATCCAGTCTGCGATTGGCTTTTTTCGTGATGGCCTGTCTCTTTGCGGACATTCATTCAGCCTCCGCAATTCCGGCATTTGCCAGAAAGTACGGCATGCCCTGTTCCGCTTGCCACGAAGCCTGGCCCAAGCTGAACAATTTCGGGCAGGTCTTCAAGGACAACGGCTACCAACTCGGTAACGATCGCGACGCCCCCATCTTCCAGCAGCCCGCCTATTGGCCTATCGCGATACGCACGACTCCCAACTGGCATCGCGAAAGCGTCAACCGCACCGACATCGACAATCCCGCCACCGGCCTTAC
>DASYJM010000167.1:0-1515 GCA_035996445.1 Candidatus Acidiferrum sp.
AACGGCGGAAATCGTCAACGAGCTAGCCCGGAAGAATCCGGTGCTGCGGTTGATCGAGAATCCGGGAAATCGTGGCAAGGGGTACAGCGTCCGCAATGGCATGCTGCGCGCTCGCGGAGACATTCTGCTCTTCAGCGACGCCGATCTCTCCTCGCCGATTGAAGAGGCCGGCAAACTTTTTTCCGCCATCGCCGGAGGTGCGGATATCGCGATCGGTTCGCGTTGGCTGCGGCCGGAGCTGCAAACTCAAAGGCAACCGCTGCTGCGCCAGTTCTACGGTCGAATGTTCAATCTGGCTTTGCGGACGATTCTGGGTCTGAACTTCAAAGACACGCAGTGCGGATTTAAGGCGTTCACGCGGCAGGCGGCGCAGGCAATTTTCCCGCTGCAAAAGATCGAGCGCTGGGGATTTGATCCAGAAGTGCTTTACCTGGCGAGGAAGCTAAGTTTTTCCATCAAGGAAGTCCCGGTTTTATGGTCGCATCGTGACGGAACGCGCATTAATCCTCTGCGCGATGGGCTTCGAATGTTTGGCGAGGTGCTCAAAATTCGTTGGAACGCAATGTGTGGAAAGTACACCGGCGCACGCGTCCAACCTTACACGCTATGACGCAGCGGCCAGCGCCGCCAAAGGAATTGTAGTCACACCTACTCCCGCCTTGAAAGTAAGCGTTAGCTCAGTTTTACATTCATCGCACAACCAGAAAAACTCGATGTGGCCTGAGGATTTTCTCGTTCCGCGATCGGGATGTTCGTGATCACTCTCGGCGACCACGGCCATCCGAAACAGTCTTCCCTCATGGAAATAACGGAAGCGGTTAGTGCAGTCGGGGTTTGCGCACTTCGAGAGCATGCTTTCCCTTCGCCCAGGGAAACGATGTATTCAAGAATTGTACTCTTCCTACTATGATGCGATTCTCCGTGTTAAAGATTTCTGGGGGAAGATTTTCCAAATGTCATCTTGAGCCAAGCAAGAATCCGCTACGCGCTGGAGATTTTCGCCGTGGATTCGATGGTTTCGGCCACCCTGCGGCCCATCTCTTGCGTGCTTAGAGATGGGTGTCCGGCTTTTGCCAGATCGCGGGTGCGATGTCCATTGGCAAGAACATGAGTCACTGCGCTTTCAATGCTGGCGGCTTCCTTCTCCAGTTTGAACGAATGGCGTAACAGCATCGCGGCTGAGAGAATTGCTCCCAAAGGGTTGGCAATACCCTGTCCTGCGATATCGGGCGCGGAACCGTGGATGGGTTCGTACAGACCAACGGAACCGCCGATACTGGCAGAACCGAGAAGACCGAGTGATCCAACAACCGCCCCGGATTGATCCGAAAGAATGTCTCCAAACATGTTTTCGGTCAGCAGAACGTCGAAGTCCGTGGGTCGGGCGACTAGTGCCATGGCGGCAGAATCTACATACATGTGCGAGAGCTGCACGTCGGGATAACTCTTCGCGACGGCCATGACAACTTCCCGCCACAGTTTGGAGCTGTCGAGCACATTAGCTTTGTCGACGGA
>DASYJM010000168.1:0-3582 GCA_035996445.1 Candidatus Acidiferrum sp.
ATCGGCAACTACTTCCGCTGTCACCGATTGACGGCGCCCGGCCCACACCGCCAAAACCGCTGGCAGGCCTGTCAAGCGACGCCATTCCTGCACGACATCGTACACATGGAGCGTTTCGGTTGCATTGATTCCGGCTTTTCCGGGATTGCTCATCAATTCGCCGGCTGCGCCGAGCGTGGCGTTACCGGCGATCGAAATAGCGACCCGCAGTGCCGGATCGCCGATCAATAGTGCGGCGTCGGCTTGCTCAAGTATGGTGGCCGCGGAGATAAATGTTTCTTCGAAAAAGGCCGGCTTAATCTGCCAGTGTTCCGCGCACAAAATCCGTGTCAACGCCTGGGTGCTACGGGAACTGCGATCGAGCGCGATGCTTTGGACTTCTGCGATAGGTTTGCGCGATACGATCAGCAGGCTGCGCACGCGTCTTTTTGCGGCGATCGCCAGGTCGGGCAGAACGACCAGATTGTCGATGCGCTGAAACTCGATGGCCGGAATAATGGCTACATCAGCCCGTCCATCGCGAAGATCATCCGCGCATTGCGAAGGAACAGTAAACGAAAGCTCGTATTTGTCCTTGAGAGAGCCATGAGTAAAACCGTGCACCAATGGCGCGGTATTTAGGTATTGCACGACGGAGATGCGAAGTTTTCTCAAAATGGAAAGACGCTCGTGGAAGCCTTAGTATAACAGCGAAAATTTACGCCGCGCCTGTGGTCTTCTGTTGTAAAAGGTACGGGACCTCCGGCGGTTTTGAAAATGAAGAAATATGCCCGCGCCGTGGCCTTAAGTTGCCGTCCAGCTGAAAGGAACTTTTAAACTCAGCCTTCGTCTATACAGCTGGAGGGATACGTATGTATCTAAAAACTTCTGTAGCTGGTTTATTCCTTGCCGGCGCTTTGAGCGGTCCGATCACCGCGGGCCCAACATCATCCGGTCACCATTCCATGAGCATGTCCGGAGGCGAACACGGCCCGGTCGTTGACTGCGCGGGTCTCCACATTCGCCTGAACGACCGCCCCGCCGAAATGCGTTCGGAAGAACGAACCATTGCAAGGCCCGACGGGCCACTGCGTGTCGAATCCGAAGTGAATGGCGGCGTGCAAGTGCAGGGTTGGGACAAAGATACCTACTCCGTGACGGTCTGCAAAGCGGCAGACACCTCAATGAATAATGTCGAGCAGATCCTTTCGCTGATAAAACTTTCCGTTGAGAACGGCAGAGTCTCTGTCAGCGGCCCTTCCGACCACGACAATTGGACAGTCTTTCTTCTGGTGCGAGCCCCGAAGTCGGCAAATCTCGAGCTGCGCGCCAATAACGGGCCGCTTTCCATTTACGACCTCGAAGGCAAGCTATTCGCGAGCGCCACGAATGGTCCCATTTCTTTGTGGGGTTTCTCGGGTGATGCGGACATATCAGCGGAGAATGGGCCTATCGACCTCACGGGCAATTCAGGCAAGCTGCGGCTTCACACGGAAAACGGACCTATCTCGGTGTCGTTAAGCGGCGATGCATGGACAGGTTCAGGGCTCGAAGCCGACGCCCAGAACGGCCCATTGACTTTGCGCGTCCCGAAAAATTATCAATCCAGCCTGCTTGTGGAATCAGATGGCCATTCCCCGATGAGTTGCCAGGCCAGCTTTTGCAGTGATGCGCACAAAACCTGGGATGAAGACCGTCGACGGATCGAGTTCGGCAATGCTCCGGCAGTCATTCATCTATCGACCGTCAACGGACCCATTTCCGTTAAGCAAATATAAACGTTAGAGCTCCCTTCCTGAAAGCCCGATGGGATAAATCATGGTGCGCATAGACGCCCATCGCTGATGCCGCTAAAATTTGTCGCATGCTTCTTGAATCTGGCGTAGCCCATCCCCTTGCCGCGGAAGAGGCCGCGCGTCTGGCTCGCGATCTCTACGGCCTCGATGTTACGGCGAAGTCCCTGCCGGGCGAATACGATGACAATTTCCATTTAATTGGCGCTAATGGCGCGCAGTTCGTGCTGAAGGTGATGCATCCGGCGCGCGAGCCTTCGTTCATCGATTTGCAATGCCAGGCGCTGCAACATCTGGCGAAGCGCGCTGAAGCCCTGGTTCTCCCGCGTGTCGTTGCTACACAGAGCGGCGAGCTACAGACGGAAATCACGGCAGCCGATGGCACGAAGCGCTTAGTGTGGATGCTGACGTTCGTGCCCGGCACGGTGCTGGCCAAGGTTCGTCCCCACAGTGAAGAACTCCTTAGGAGTCTGGGGCGGCTGTTAGGCACGGTCGATTCCGGTCTGCAAAATTTTTCTCACCCTGCTGCGCAGCGTGAATTGAAATGGGATTTGTCCGCGGCCGGATGGATTAAGCGATACGTCGACGAAATTGCCGATTCGTCACAGCGCTTGCTCGTCGAAAAATTCCTGGCACTTTATGATTCGGAGATCGTCCCTGGGCTCCCGCGTTTTCGGCGCAGCGTAATTTATGGTGATGCCAACGACCACAACGTGCTGGTAAGCGATGCGTGGCCGCTCCCTCGCAAAGCCGTGAGCTTGATTGATTTTGGCGACATGCATTATGGGGTAACTGTTTCCGAGGTAGCCATCGCCGCGGCTTACGCCATGTTAGAAAAAAAAGATGTACTGCGGGCAGCCGCGTCGGTTATAGCGGGATATCACGACGTATTTCCGCTGCATGAAATCGAGATCGCCGCTTTATACAACCTGATCGGCATGCGGCTTGCCGTCAGCGTCACAAATTCCGCGCATCGCAAAACGATCAAGGGCGATGACGCGTATGTCACCGTCAGTGAAACGCCCGCTTGGGAAGCGCTCGAGCGCCTCGCCAAAATTAACGGGCGCTTCGCGCACTATACATTCCGCCAGGCGTGCGGACTTAGCACCGTTCCGCAAAGTGAAAAAATTCAGCGATGGCTCGAAGAAAATGGCTGGCAGGCAGCGTCTTTATTCGATGCGGACTTGCGAACGGCTCCAAGCACCGTTCTGGACTTGAGTGTTGGCAGCGAATTTCTGGGTGCCGATCCGCGCGAATCTGAAACTTCTGCGTTGACCAGGAAAGTTTCCGAGTTCATGGAAGAGGCAAAAGTGTCCATCGCCATCGGCCGCTACGACGAGGCGCGTTTGCTGTACACCTCGCCATTGTTCGGCGCGGGTGCAAGTCCGCTGGAAGAGCGTAGAACCATTCATCTCGGGATGGATCTATTTGCTGCGCCGGGTACCACGATCCATGCGCCGCTCGACGGAGTGATTCACACGCTGGCGAACAACGCCGCGCCTCTCGATTATGGTCCGCTGGTAATTTTGCAGCATGACGCTGGTGACGCAGGCGCATTCGTTACTTTGTATGGGCACCTCGATAAAGAATCGCTCGCGCGCCTGAAAATCGGGCAGCGCCTCGCTCGCGGTGAAAAATTCGCGCGCATCGGAACTCTTAAAGAGAATGGCGGCTGGCCGCCTCACCTCCATTTTCAAATTACTCTGGATCTGCTTGGTCTTGACGCGAATTTCCCGGGCGTTGCTTACGCTTCCCAGTGCGCGGTTTGGACCAGCCTTTCACCAGACCCCAATCTGCTAGTCGGTATTCC
>DASYJM010000169.1:0-4279 GCA_035996445.1 Candidatus Acidiferrum sp.
GTATTCCAGACGTGTCCGGCTCGTTGCTTGCTGCTTGGCGAGGTTCTCTTTTGCGCAGTAACCCTTTGCGGTGGTTTTAGACGTATGGTCCAGGTACGTGGACACACTTCTCCAGTCCCTTGCCTGGCATGCCCGCAGCACATCCCCAACAAAACCTTCGGAGAAGAACTGCTCCGCGGTCTCTCCGAGCAAGTGGCCGCCGCCCCTCAATTCCCGTGGCTGCTCCTGGGAGGATACCGAGGCGCATAACAGTAGTAAGGAGCCAACGACAGATATGAGTTTGTTTCCCATTTTCTCTCCTGCACTGCTTGAGGACGCAGCCACCGCTTAAATTTAGGACGAGCCGTCGGGCGACTGCCTCACCCCCCTTCAACAGAATGAGCGAGCGTTGCCGGAAGTTTACACCGTGATGCTTGTAATTGGACGTATGGTAGGCGAGTCCGAAAACCATGGGGTAGTTGGCGAACATCGCGATTTGCTCATTGAGACCAAGGTGTCAACGCCTGATTTCAACATTTGTCTGCACTTTCGGCCTTGATACCAACTGAAGCTGTGTGATTTGAAAATCCACAGACGCTAGCACTAGTTACAGTTCCCCAGCCGGACGTCGGTTGATAGGTTCGCAGCAAGTGGGAGCCAAGTAGCCATTTTTCTGTCGATGAAAGTTTCGAGCATTCTCGTGATGTTCCTGGCCGTGTGGACTCCGCTGCTCGTGGCGCAGGAGCAGACGGACGCCAACGCCAAGAAGCCGGGCTCCGGCCTCACTGACTCCGTCTTTAACTTCCTCAACATGGCGGGTACGACGAAGTCGAAGGAATTTCGGCCCATGACCCAGCCTGAACGCAACCGCCTCTACTTCAAGACCATGGTGAATCCCCTTAGTTTCGCGAAAGTCGGGTTCTCCGCCGGAATCGATCAGGCGAATGACAAACCTATGGAGTGGGAGCAGGGGGCGTCGGGCTATGGCAGACGGTTTGCCAACATCCTGGGACAGTACTCCATCCAGCGCACGGTAACGTACGGGCTGGGGAGCGCCTTGCATGAGGACAACCGCTACTTCAACTCCGGCAGGCAAGGCTTCTGGCCGCGCACGGGATATGCGCTTACCAGCGGCATTCTGGCGCGCCACGATGATGGAAGCCTCCACTTTTCCGTCTCCCAGGTGGGCGGGGTGGCGGCCGGGGCATTCCTAGCCCGGACCTGGCTTCCGCCAAGTCAGAGTTCTGCGGGGGACGGCGCCGTCAGCTTCGGCATCTCCATGGCGAGCAATATGGGATTCAGCGTGGTGAAGGAATTTCTTCCCGATCTTGGCCGGGCCTTGGCGAAGAAGCACAAGAAGCCGGCAAGCGGCTCGGGTTGGATGAAATGAGGATAAGTCACCAAAAGGTATTGTGCCGCCTGATCGTCGTTGACGTTAACGGCGATTTCACTCAGGACTTCCATAGGGGCAGGGTTGTGGGTGTAATCGGGGATGTTCCAACAACTATCCAAGTTCAGAGCGCTTAGGGAAAATCGCAGTCGCTAACACCGCTGGGGAGAAGTCGATTGGAGGATTGCAGATTAGGGCGGCTCAGCGTTTATTTCCGGACGGCGGAAGGGAACTCGGGTTCTAGCTTCGGCCAGGAGGGATCGACATGGGGTTCATTAGTTGGATTGTAGTTGGACTGATCGCCGGTTGGCTTGCGGGCCAGGTTATGAAGGGTGGTGGCTATGGCATAATCGTGGGCATCATTCTCGGCATCCTCGGCGGCGTTCTGGGTGGCTGGCTCTTCGGCGCATTGGGAATCTGGCCAGGTGGCGGTGTAGTAGGCGCGATCGTTGTAGCGTTTGTCGGCGCGATAATTTTGGTCGGGATCAGCCGCTTGCTGAAAAGAGCCTGACTGGATTAGAAATCAGGCCCGCTTCTGCAATCACAACCTGCGCTTCCACGCTATTTTCTGGACTTCGGTTTCTCCTGGCCAATCGTGTGCGTGTCATCAAAGTGAATGCCTTGCTCCACCTCAGTGATTGCCTCCTTGACCAGCTTCAGGGCTTTAGAGCGGTGCCCGCCCTTATCGTGCGTCGCAGCCTCCAGTGACTTTTGCGCCTCACGGAGATGATCAAGGGCAGAGCTCATATGCGGCTGTCTCTGAGCCTCGGGCGTGGAAGACTGGGCGGCGATGAAGTTTGACGATCCGGTGAGTGAGATGGCGAGCACTATTGATGTTGCGAGCGCAAGTGTCCATTTCATTTGCAGATCCTCCTGAACGTTCTGACAACACTAAAAGACTACCCTTCGGTCAAGGTTAGATCATACGTCGATTGTTAAGGTTACTCCTAGCGAATATAGACGAATATCTGTAGCATGGACCGGACGGACGACTTGACTCCGATCCGGTTGTTGTCTTGTTGGTAATGTCATGTTACACCAATAACGAAGAGGCTTCCTACACCAACAATGAAGAGGCTTCGGCAACTCGATCGCATTCCATAATGTGTGCTAGGACGCCTTGGGCTGGCTTGCCTCTGTTCTAAGAACATCCAGAGTGTCCATCGCTCTTTTGATCGCCTCAATTTCTGCTTCATGAGAAGTGCTCCGTGAAATTGCCCAAAAACGCTTGGAGATTGCCCTCTGGGCCTCTTTCACTCGTTCCAGCAGTTTTTCGGGATTGGTTTCCGCAATGGCGGCCATCAACGGGATCTGCCACTTCGGATAGATGATTACACGATCGCCGGCCATGCAGACCTTCGTCTCCAGAGGGAGCGGGCCGGAATCTTACAGTTAGGCTCGGGCTGAAAAAATAAACAAGGACCGCCCTCCCCCGAGGTCGATCCTTGTAGTTTCTTGCCCCCTCTTGGCTTGACGCTAAGTGCTCGATCATTAGAGCGGCGAGTGATCTAAGCGGAAACTGTCAAACCTGACAGGGGCGATTCGCGTGAAACTTGAGGGGACGTTTGCGGACATCTTCCTCCGCTGCGATGGACAGGAAGAGTAGTCGCCAACTACTGCGAGCCGGAACGATGCGAGTCGTCTCATTCGCCGGAGGCCGAATAGTTGGCGCAACCAGATGGGATGAGAAGGCCGGTCTGCGACGGGATGCTGTACGCTCCCAAGTCGTCGACGTGCTCAAAGCACAAGAGATAAAGGAGACCGGCAACGAAGCAGGTTAGCACCACAGCAGCAGCAGACCAATGAATTTGCAGAGCAGAAACTGACGATCGGGTTGGATGTGGGCGATCGATCGAGTTGGTATTGCGTGTTGGATGAAGCTGGTACCGTGCTGTTGGAACAACGACTGAGCACGACTCCGAAAGCCACGCACGAAGTGTTTGGAGACAGCTGCGCGCTGGGAGATGTCTGTTCACCGCCACCGGCATGATCGGATGGGCTTGATCGCGAGCCGGTCTTGCGTATGCGATCTCGCCTTCACCGTCAGCCGCTCCCGCGCTCTTTAACCGACTCTGCTTGATTGGAGCCCCAGCACTGTAAAAAGTTACAGTTCTCCTCATCGTACTGGCAAATTGTAATCGGCTTTGCTTGCTGGTGGTTCTTCGCACGCGAGAACGCCATCAGAACAGGAGCAAAACAGATGAGCAAGCCGAACGACGTGTGGATCTGGGCGCAGGATCCTATAGACAGCAGATCAGGCGAAAAGCAAATAGGAAATACCAGAAATATTCTTGCCAGCCCCGTCGCTATCAGGACCCCAGGGATGTTGGTGGCACATGGGCAACCACGCAAGGAGGGCAGTCGCGTGAAAAAACTAATGGCAATGGTTTTGATAGGCGGATCGTGGATGCTGAGCGCGGCGACGGCGCGTGCACAGACAACTCAGCCAAAAGAGAGTACTTCTCACGTTATCAGCGACCAGGATTTGAACCTGCTTCGGAAAGATCTTCGCTCTAAGAGGAAACAGCTAATAGCTGCGAACTTGAAACTGACGGAAACAGATGCGGCGAAGTTCTGGCCAGTCTACGACCAGTACGTGACGGAGTTGATTGCCATCAACGACAAGAAATTCGGGCTGATTCAGGACTATGCTGATAATTGGGGGAAATTGACGACCGATCAATCATTGTTGTTCATGCGACAGTGGCTGGATATGGATATTGCGATAGCACAGTTGAGGCAGAAGTACGTGCCGATCGTGTCCAAGGTACTGGATGGAAAGCAGACAGCAACTTTTTTCCAAATGGACCGACGCATTGCGATGATGATTGAACTGCAGGTGTCATCGCAGATGCCTCTGGTGCAGGAGCAGGATCAATAGTTGGTCAGTGAATTTGGAGACGGGGGGGG
>DASYJM010000170.1:0-12262 GCA_035996445.1 Candidatus Acidiferrum sp.
CTTCAACGGAGACTGCTCATGTCCGAAGCCGTAATCGTATCCGCCGTGCGCACCGCGGTGGGTCGCGCATATAAGGGATCGCTGCGCGCCACGCGGCCTGACGACCTGGCGGCGGTGGTGATCAAGGAAGCGCTGGCACGCGTTGCCGCACTCGATCCTAAAGAAATTGACGACGTGATTTTGGGTTGCGCCATGCCCGAAGGCGAGCAAGGGATGAATGTGGCGCGTATCGCTGCTTTACGGGCGGGCTTGCCGGTAGAAACCTCCGCGATGACCATCAATCGATTTTGTTCTTCGGGCTTGCAGGCCATTGCGCTTGGTGCGGAGCGCATTCGTGCGGGGGCTGCACAAGTAATTCTCGCTGGCGGCACGGAGTCGATGTCCATGGTGCCCATGGGTGGAAATAAAATTTCGCCTAATCCCTGGCTGGTCGATCATTATCCCGATGCATATATCAATATGGGGCTGGGAACGGAAAATATTGCGCGCAAATTTGGAATCACGCGCGAACAAGCCGACAAATTTTCCGCGGACTCGCACAATAAGGCCCTGGCGGCCATCGCGGCGGGAAACTTCAAGGATGAAACCGTGCCTGTGGAAGTGAGTATCACGGCGCTGGCGAGCACGAATGGGGCCGGCGGTGGCGGCGGTGCAAGCGCCACGGGCACCAAGACCGCTGCAAAGGCAGTCACACAAACTTTCCAGTTTGCTACTGACGAGTTGCCGCGGGCGGATACCTCGTTAGCAGCGCTTGCGAAGCTGAAGCCCGCCTTTCACAAGAAAGGAACGGTGACCGCTGGAAACAGCTCGCCGATGAGTGATGGCGCTGCAGCCACTATTGTCATGTCCGACGCGCGCGCAAAAGCGCTGGGGCTAAAACCACTGGCTCGCTTCGTAGCCTACGCGACTGCTGGATGCTCGCCGGAGGAATTTGGCCTCGGGCCGGTCTTCGCCATTCCAAAAGCGCTGAAGCTTGCGGGTCTGTCTCTGGCGGACATCGACGTGATCGAACTGAATGAAGCTTTCGCCGCGCAGTCGCTGGCCGTAATTCAGCAGGCGGGTTTGGATCCGGCACGTTTGAATCCAAGCGGTGGCGCGATCGCGCTGGGCCATCCATTGGGATGCACCGGCGCAAAACTTACCGCCACGATCATCCGCGATCTGCAACGGCGCAAGGGCCGCTACGGCATGGTCACGATGTGCGTGGGAGGCGGAATGGGCGCGGCGGGCATTTTCGAGCTGCTCTCCTGAATTTGTAGAGCGCGTCTCCATTATTTTCTTCTCAACCGTTTCAAAAAATCTTAACCTCATCCATTGCCAGTGGAGTTTGCGCAACGCTGTTCAATTGAGTAGCGCTTCGGAGCATCTCGTGCACACGATGGAATTCACGTTGCTGGTGTTCATGGGCTCGCTGCTGGCCGGCTTCCTCGGTTCGCTGACAGGGCTGGGTGGCGGCGTGGTAATCGTTCCAATGCTGACGTTGTTGTTCCACGTGGATATACGTTACGCGATTGGCGCCGCCCTTGTTTCGGTGATCGCTACTTCTTCGGGAGCCGCTGCCGCGTATGTGAAAGAAGGCTATTCCAATGTGCGCGTGGGAATGTTTCTGGAAATCGCCACAACCGTGGGTGCACTGGTGGGTGCGGCGGTGGCGCTGCATCTGCACGTGTCAGTGATTGCCATCATCTTTGGGCTTGCGCTGATTTACTCGGCGTTCGCGAGCCTGCGCGAAAAATCTGAACAGACGAGCGATGTGGCGCCCGACCGCATCGCCACCTGGCTGCGTATGGATAGCAGCTATCCGACAGACCAGGGGATGACGCAATATCACGTCCGGGGAGTGCCAGGGGGCTTCGCATTGATGTTTGGCGCGGGTGTGCTGTCAGGCCTGCTGGGAATTGGATCGGGAGCGGTAAAAGTGTTGGCCATGGACCGGGCGATGAAGCTGCCTTTTAAAGTGTCCACCACCACGAGCAATTTCATGATTGGCGTGACGGCGGCGGCCAGCGCGGGAATTTATCTCAGACGCGGATATATTGACCCAGGCATCGCGATGCCGGTGATGCTTGGCGTGTTGGGCGGGTCGCTTGTGGGAGCACGCGTCTTGGCAGGCGCCAAAGTGCGAAGTTTGCGACTGGTCTTCGCCGTGGTAATCGGATTTCTCGCCGTGGAAATGATTTATAACGGCTTTGCGGGGAAGATGTGAAATGACTGCTCCGAACCTACGCCAGGATCAGCACATGGACCAAATCATGGCGGTACTCTTGCGTAGCGGAGTGCTACTCGCGGCCAGCCTGGTTTTCATTGGGGGAATCATTTACCTGTCGCGTCACGATTCACCGGCTATAGATTATCGGGTCTTTCAGGGGGAGCCGCAAGAGTTGCGCACTGTCGGTGGAATTCTGCGTGAGGTTGCAAAATTTCACGGGCGGGGATTGATTCAATTAGGGCTGCTGGTATTGATCGCTACACCGGTGGCTCGCGTGCTTTTTTCGGTTGTCGCGTTTCTATATGAAAGAGATTGGACCTACGTGGCTATCACGATGATCGTGCTCGTCCTGCTATGCTACAGCCTGTTTGGCGGCGGAGGGTTATAGCTTGCCCCCGGTATTAATCAACGGCGCGCAAACTAGGCCTGACCGTAAGGGCAGGCCATTACATCTATTCTTACCGGGCAATCGTTAGTCCCCGGACCATCTGCAAAAATGAGATAATTGAGCTGAACACAACCGTGCCCAACTAGGAGCCCCTGACCATGGCTACCGCAACCACCACGCCCCAAGGAACCAAAGGCGGAAGTTTTCTGCTGGAATCGCCGCGGCCGGAGGATGTGTTTACTCCCGCAGACCTGAACGACGATCAAAGACTGATCGGGCAATCTGCGGAAGAATTTGTCATCAAGGAAGTCATGCCGCACATCAAGAATCTGGAGGCCAAGAAACCGGGTTTGCTACCGGAACTAGTGAAAAAGGCCGGTGAGCTGGGACTCTTGAGCGGCGGAATTCCAGAACAATACGGCGGGGCCGGACTCGACAAAGTCGCCACCACGATTCTCACCGAGAAACTTTCCATCTACGGCGGTTTTGCCGTAACGCATGGCGCACATGCCGGCATAGGCACGCTGCCGATCGTGTATTTCGGAACAGAAGAGCAAAAGAAAAAGTATCTTCCCAAGTTGGCCACCGGCGAATGGATCGGGGCTTATTGCCTTTCCGAACCGCAAGCCGGCTCGGATGCGCAGAATTCCTTGACGCGCGCGGAACTCGCGCCTGACGGCAAGCACTACATTCTGAACGGCCAGAAAATGTGGATTACCAACGGCGGTTTTGCGGACATTTATATTGTGTTTGCCAAGATTGACGGCGAAAAATTGAGCGCGTTCATCGTGGAGCGCACCTTTCCCGGAATTAAGCCTGGGAATGAAGAGCACAAGATGGGCATCCACGGTAGCTCCACTACACCGGTGTTCCTGGAAAACTGCAAGGTTCCCAAAGAAAATCTTTTGCACGAGGTGGGCCGCGGCCACATCGTGGCATTTAATATTTTGAATGCCGGACGCTTTACTCTGGGCGCTTCCGCGGTGGGCGGTTCGAAGTACGTGCTGGCAACGACCTCGAAATATACCAAGGAACGCAAGGCTTTCGGCAAAGCTATCGGCGACTTTGGGCTGATGCGTGAAAAGCTCGCGGAAATGGCCATCCAGCTTTTTGCCGTGGAATCGATGATTTATCGCTCGGCCGGCAACATGGAAACGGCTATGGCCTCGGCTTCGAATAACGGTTCAGACGGAAACGCCGGCGAAAAAATCCAGAACACCATGAAAGTTCTGGAGGAATATGCCATCGAAAGCTCCATCGCCAAGGTCTATGGCAGTGAGATGCTCGATTTCGTGGTCGACGAGGCGGTGCAGATTTTCGGCGGCTACGGATTTCACGAAGACTATCCGGTTTGCCGCGCGTACCGCGATTCGCGCATCAATCGCATTTTTGAAGGCACCAACGAAATCAACCGCATGCTGATTATCCAGATGCTGATGAAACGCGCTATGGGCGGGCAGTTGGCGCTGATACCGGCGGCCATGAAACTGGCGGACGAAATTCTTGCCGGGCCATCGTTTGAAGAGACGGACGACGGTGTACTGTCGGCCGAAGCGACGGTAGTTGCCAATTGCAAAAAAATATTCCTGCAATCGGCGGGCGGAGCGGTTCAGAAATATCGTGAGAAGCTGGGCGATGAGCAGGAGCTGGTTGCCGCGCTCTCCAATATCGTGATGGAAATTTACGCCATGGAATCTTCGCTGCTACGCGCGCAAAAAACCGCTAAAGCTAAAGGCCAGGCAACGGCACAGTCAATGATCGACGCAGCGCGAGTTTTTATTTCCGATGCTGCCGAACGTGTTGAGCACGAAGCTAAACGCGCCATTGCCGCGCTTCATGAAGGAGACATGCTCACCACGCAGATGTCTGTGCTGAAGCGTTTCGCAAAGCGCCCGCCGATCGATACCATCGCGTTGCGCCGCAATGTAGCTGCCGCCGTGCAGTCGCAAGACCGCTATCCCTTTGACGGCAAATAAACTTGTTGGCGGCGGATTGCTGCTATTTCTTTGGCTGTAGGGAGACGCCAAAATGCGGGTTGTGATATGTGCCGGAAGTCTCAACAGGCACTAGCGCCCCGGCGTGTTTTCTCTTGAAGAACGGATCCAACGGTTTTAGCAACACGGCCTTTACGCCACTAGTGTCATCCGACAGCGACGCGTCCGTTTTCAAATCTCCATGAAAATCGATCTTGGTGTCTTCTAGATTGTAAGTGCCGTGCAGGATAGCATCCGCACCCGGCACCTTGAAAGTAATGTCTTGAAATTTGGCGATTCCGTTGCTCAATAACACGCTGCCTTTTATATCGGCGGTCACGTTGGGAGTATCTGGATCTTTTTTCTTTCCGCTGGCTTTTTTACTTAACATGTTCACGCTCATCTGGCGCTCTGGCTTTGTCCATTGCGCATGTTCGATTTCAAACTCACCTTGAAGCACTACACGCTTTAGAAAGCGCTCGTGCCCATAAGGCCAGACAACGTGGGCGTGAATATTGGTCGCTCCCTCCATGGGGGCTTCGCTTTCTTTTACGAAAAGCCACAGGACGTCCTCGATGCGGCCGTTGCGCACGCCCACCTTGAGCGAAGTGGTCTTTCCGGGCTGGCCTGCTTTGCCGGCTACGGAACCTTCGATGTGCACCGGCGTTTTCAGAAACCCTCCGTCCACGAAGCGCACAATCGTGTCGCCATTCATGCCATTAACGGAAGCGCTGAATTTTGCTCTGAGCGTAACCGGGTGGTGACTGCGGGTGACCTCAAATTTTGGAGCGTCCGCTGTTCCCTGAGTTTCTATGCGGCCCAGCACACCGTGAAAATCTCCCGTGGTGGCAAGAGTTCCGCCGATCCCGTGAAATACTCCCAAGTCGACTCCATCAAATGTGTAGGAGCCCGATAAAGGAATGTCGTTCATGTGGTGTCTGTCCCAGGGGCCAAGTTTTCCGCGCGAGCGAATCTCCCCAGGCGGCTTGGCGTTGCGCATCGCAAGGTCATACAACATGGGCGAACTGTCGGTGACGGATTTGAGGCTGAGTTGATGAATCTCGAATTTCAGCGGGCCGTCATCTTTTGTCGCGACCTCCAGCGTCGCGTCTTTGGTAAAAACCTCGCCGATATGCGTGGAGGATTTGCTCGACCTGGACGTTTGCTGCGATGGGTCGTGTTCCGCAGGAACTGAAATTTTGAGGCCTTCGAGAATAATCCTGGATATGTAGCCGGGTCGAAAAAAAAGATCGTGGTAATTGGCTTGGATAATGACTCTTTGAATGGCGACCAGCGGGGGGCCAGAACTGGCAGCGCCGCGCGTGAGCGCGACATTCTCCATCACGCAACCAGGATGCGGGAAATAAGTACGCTGGAAACCCTGCACCGCCATTTTGCCGGGCCAATTTTCCTGGACAGATTGAGTAACTTTCTCCGAAGAAAACGGCCAGTGAAAAGCCAGAATAATGCCGCCAATGCACAGCGCCACCAGAAATAGGATTGCGAGGGGAAGCACCCACCGTCTACTGGTGGTCGCAGACTTTACTTGTACAGGCTCCGGTGTAGCGACACTCATGCTCAAGCGAAGTATGGCATGAACCAGTGTGCGAGCAGGTCAGGGAATCCAAGTAGAAAAGCCGTTGCCTAGCTGTAGGAATTAAGGTGCGCAATTTGCGCGCAAACCGTGGTCGATATTCTATGACTTCTGGGGAACATCTAGAAACAGATCTCAGGTGGAAACAAACAGCCATCCCGAGCGTCTTTACTATTGGCTTCCCATAGGAGCACGCCGGGTTTAGTATGGGTATCCCATAGGATGGAAGAGGCGGACGCGAACAACATGGCTGAAAAAGTGGATGTATGGCAAGGCACGCTGGCACTGATGATTCTCAAAACGCTTGAAGCGCTCGGTCCTTTACACGGTTACGGGATTGCGCGGCGCATCGAGCAGACTAGCGGTGATCTTCTGGCGGTGAACTACGGCACGCTGTATCCCGCGCTGCTGAAACTCGAGCAGGAAGGACATATCGCCTCGGAGTGGGGCCAGTCCGACAACAACCGCAAAGCCAGATATTACAAATTGACGCGCGCCGGGCGTAAATTTCTGGGCCGCGAAGAACGCGATTGGGAACAGACCACGGCGATTCTCGCGCGGTTCCTGGCTCCCGGTAAGGAATCGGCATGAAAACGCTGCGAGCATTCTGGCTGCGGCTGGCAAGTACGGTTCATGTCGAGACGCGGGAAAGTTTTGCGGAAGAACTGGAAGGACATCTACAAATGCACACGGAAGACAACCTTCGCAAGGGGATGAGTACCACGGAAGCACGCAGGGATGCGCTGATGAAACTAGGTGGGATTGAGCAGACCAAGGAGCTCTACCATGACCGGCAAACCCTGCCAGTCCTAGATGTTTTTATGCAGGACGTGCGCTATGGCTTGCGTATGCTGCGAAAGAATCCCGGTTTCACCGCTGTAGCGGTGTTGTCTCTGGCGTTGGGCATCGGCGCCAACACCACCATCTTCACAGTGGTCAACGCGGTTTTGCTGAGAGCCCTTCCGGTACGCGACCTCCCCCGATTGGTTGAAATGGACACGGTCGACACCAAAACCTTGGTCACGCAAGCTCGAGCCGAAAAAATCGGGATGTCCTTCCCAAATTTTCAAGATTATCGCCGTGACAATCAGGTATTCACCGACCTCGCGGCGTTTTTGCCGATAACCCTAACCTGGAGCGGCGGTAGCGAGCCTCGTCAACTACAGGGCGAATTGGTAAGCGCCAACTATTTTGAGGTCCTCGGAATACGGCCGGCTCAGGGACGTTTTTTTATGCCCGATGAGGACACCAAGCCCAACGGCAACGATGTGGCCGTGCTTAGTTACGCTCTGTGGGCCAACAAACTGGGCTCTGACCCTAGCATCATCGGGAAACCGTTGATACTTGATGCGCGTCCATACACCGTCATTGGCATTGCCCCGCGCGGATTTCGAGGGACGATTACATTTTTTAGCTCCGAACAAGTGTGGATACCCACCAGCATGAAAGATCAGGTGCTGGGAGGCAAAGAAAAAGACTTTTTTAACGACCGGCGCGCGCTAACCCTCGGTACTTTTGGCAGATTGAAACCGGGTATCGAGATAGGCGCCGCAGAGGCTTCCCTAAAAACGATAGCCACGCATCTGGAATCAGAGTTCCCCAAGGACAATAGTGGTCGCAGCGTGGCGCTCAGCCCGCTGGCCGACGCCGCAGTCGGGGTGAACGATCATAAACGAATCGCTTTGGCCGGCGCGATGATGATGGGCGTGGTGGGTCTGGTTCTTCTGATCGCGTGTGTCAATCTGGCAAACCTGCTGCTGGCGCAGGGCGCGCGACGCCAAAAAGAAATAGCCTTGCGTGCAGCTCTGGGGGCGAATCGCAGCCGCATCGTTCGACAGATGCTAACGGAAAGTATGTTGTTGTCGCTTGCTGGGGGCGTCGTTGGTCTGGCACTCGCCTACGCCGGCCGCAGCATCCTATGGTCCTTCCGTCCACCGTTCATTGACCAGAGTGGTATCGACTTGTCGTTGGATTCGCACGTACTTCTATTCACTCTAGGCGTCGCCATTCTCACCGGTTTTATCTTCGGCCTGGTGCCGGCCGTGAAGGCATCGCGTCCAGACCTGATGGATACGTTGAAAGCTGGAGGCCGTGGTGGAACCATGGGCTGGCGTCGCGATCCATTGCGCAGTTTGCTGGTCATCGGGGAAATGGCCTTGGCGTTAATCGCGCTCGTTGGTGCTGGCCTCTTTCTTCGAAGCATGCAGAATGCGCAAAAAACCGAACTGGGCTTCGAATCCAAAAATCTTCTGGCCATGAATTTCGATCTGGGCGCGCTCCACTATGAAGAGGGTCGCGGCCAGCAGTTTTACCGTGCGGCTATTGAGAAAGTGAAGAATTCGCCGGGCGTAGCATCAGCGAGCGTGGCTTCCAACGGCCCGCTTGCCGGCGGGTTTGCACGTACGGTTTTTCCGGAAGGCCGGGACGAAGCCTCCGGTTACCGCGGTACGTTGACTACCGTGAACGACATCAACCCGGATTATTTTGAAACGTTGCGTATTCCAATGTTGCGCGGGCGTCTATTCACCGACGGGGACCGCAAGGAAACAGCATCGGTGGCCATCGCGAGCGAAGCGATGGTTAAGCAGTTTTGGCCCAACGAAAACGGGCTAGGCCAGCGATTCCATTTCTTTGGTGACACTACGCTGCGGGAAATCGTTGGTGTAGTTGCAAATTCTGTAGTCAACGAAGTTGGAGAAGCTCCGCAGCCGATTGTGTTTTTACCTATGACACAGGACTATGTGCCGGTTGCAACATTGCAAGTGCGAACCACCGGCCATCCCGAGGGCATGGTGGCTACCACGCGCGCAGCGCTACAATCGCTGGATCCTAATCTGGCTATAACAAATATTTTTACCATCGAGCAGATTATGTCTCAGGCGCTTTGGGCGCCGCGAATGGGTGGTTTCTTGTTGGCCCTGTTTGGAGGGCTAGCACTGTTGTTGTCCGCGGTGGGGGTGTATGGAGTGCTGTCCTATTCGGTGAATCAGCAGACGCGCGAAATCGGCTTGCGGATGGCGCTGGGAGCCCAGCGCGGCGATGTCATGCGTTTGATACTTGGCCAGGGCCTGCGCTTGACAGCACTTGGTTTAAGCTTGGGCGTCTTGGTTGCTCTGGGACTGATGCGCGTGCTGGCAAGCCTGCTATTCGACGTGCGTGCCTACGACCCGTCGACGTATACGTCGGTAACGTTCTTACTTACCGCCGTAGCGTTACTGGCGTGCTACATTCCTGCGCGACGGGCCATGCGCGTAGATCCGATGGTGGCGCTGCGTTACGACTAGCCAGTTATGGTTTCGGTTTCGGCTTTTTGAAAAGTCCGCCCAAGGCGCCAGCGGCATCTGACGGATTCAGATTCGACGGATTCAGATTTTTCACACCACTGACCGAACTGCCGGCGCAACCCAATTGAGATTTCAACATACCGGCGGCCACACCGCCAACATCGGGAACAAACTTTGGATCAGCGGTGGTGCCCTCAATCTTGAACGGTACGGTTACGCCGCCCTTGCAGCCACCACCCGAACCACCGCCCAAAACCTGGCTGAGGGCGCCGGTAGGATTAGCCACGTCAGCTACCAATCCGCTTTTTAACGTTGCGGCCATTTTGAAATCAAGGTTGTTCTTGGAGTCTATAGTGCCGGCTCCGACGATCTGGCCGAATGCCGGGAGCACCGCGATGAAATTGTCGGCCCGCAATCCGTCCCGAGTCATGCGCAAATTAGCGGTCATTTTCTCGATCTCCAGATCTTTGCCGCTCTTCAATCCGGTAAGCGCCGAAATGCTGGACATTTTCGAGCCCAGATCGAATCCCGCTAATTTAACGCTGAAAATTCCGGCGTTGCCGCTGGTGACCAAATTGGTCGTGGGTCCCGCCATGGTCAGATTTGCGCTGAGTGTCCCACTCTCAATGGAGGCGCCGTTCGGGAGGCGAATCCCGATGGCCGGCAAAAAAGCTGCCAAGTCCTTCGCGGGCATGGTCTGGCCTTCCACTTTGATGTTTACGATGGTGTTTTCTCCGGCATTGTTGTAAGTGCCGGAAACTTGCGCGGTAGCGCCGCCGATTTTCGTGGTGCCATGCAACGTGCCGCTCTGCTTGACAAGGTCGTACTTGCTGTCGAAGTCCACTAGCAAGGGCACGGAAGAGGCAGAGCCGCCTTGAATGAAGAGGGCCTTAGAGAGTTTGGCGGAGCCCTTGATTTCGGCCTGGCCATGGGCCGATGTCAGTGTGGCATCCAGGTCCAGCAGCCCACCAAGTCCGGTATTGGGCTCGAGGAATCCGGTGGAGCCCAGATTCAGCGAGGTCGAAGTGATTTTTGCGTCGAGGGGCGTCAGAGCGGCGTCGGAGGGATCGAGGGGCCCCGCATTTCCCTCCAGCTTGAGCTTTCCGCCTCCTGGAAGATCGGCCGAAACCGAAACCGGGAATTTTCCACGGGGTGAAATATTGGAAGCCTCCACTTTCACGTGATCGTAGGTAGTGCGCTTGGGATTACCGACATAACCGACAATGATCGTGCCGTTCTCGAGCGACAGTTTATTTATTGACAGGTCCGAGGAACCGTTATTTTGCGGTGCCGCCTGTTTGTTCGCAGTGTTTGTCGCGGCGCCGCCGATCGACGAATAATTCCATTGGCCCGCGGGATTGTGAAGCAATGTGACCTGCGGGTCTTTAATTGTCACGCTGGTAATGTTCAATTCCCGTGAAAATATCAGCGGCATCATGGCCACGCCGACTCTCACACCCTTAGCGGTCAGAAACGGTGTCTGGCTGAATTTGGGATCATCGGCAACCACCAGGTTCTCAGCCGAGAGAGAACCAGTAAGAAGAGAAAGACTGAGATTGCCCAACTGCACCTGGCGTCCTAGCGCAGCTGACGCTTTTTCCTCAATCGTGGGCTTGAATTGATTGACGGGGATCAGGAACGGAACGATCACCAGGATTAGGATGACAATTCCAACAGCGATCAGGATGTTCCGGGGTTTACGGTCCATGTTGCCTCCGAGCAACTCGCCGCTCGGAGGGGATTGTCCACAGCTTCACGAGCGGCAGAAGAGCCGCGATGATAGCACAGCAAATAGCATCCGCTGTGTTCACACCTTAGATTGCGTGGGGTCCGAAAAATGATGCAGGGTTGATTGGTTTAGCTCCACAGCCTTAGCCGGGCTCCGGCCAATCCACCCTAATTGACGGTATATGTCCAAGTTAGCACGGACTGATTAGCGGTATACCCGCCGGTACCTCCCGTGAAACCGACAAAAGCTGTATTTGCGCCCACGTTTCCGGGTATATTCACGGGCCAGATCCGCGTGAACGTCAACGCGGCGTTAGTGGTGTCCGTAATGGTCATGGTCAAATTTGTCCCGTCATAAACCATGTGCACGGAGAAAACATGACCACTGTGTAAATCGACCCCGGAACTGGTCATGTCGACGGCGGGGGTAGTGGGGTCTGGGCCGTTCAGATACAGCCCTGTCGAGTCAGAACCTTCGCCGACGTTATTATACAGATCGAACTTCACCGCCACGCTTTTCGCTATGGTTCCGTACCCCAACCTGCCGCCCGAGCCACCGAGCGCCGCAGTGGTATTACCTTCAATCGCGAACGTAAAGCCATCGGCCGTTGGGGAACCGGCGGACAACTGGAAGGTAAAGTCGGTGGTGAATTTCTGAACATTAAGCGCTGTGGGGAACCACGCGCTTGCTGCCTGGAAAGTCGGGCTAGTAGTTGTCAAAGACAAGGCCGTGCCACTGATGGCTGCATTTCCGTTCAACACCATCGATCCGGCTGTGAAACCGCTGCCGAAGCCGACACCACCGCTTGATCCAATTGTGTATGCCGCCGTGGCCACGTTGCTGTCGAAGTAACCGCTCTTGGTGGCGTAGGCCTTCAACGTTTCGCTGGCGCTCACCGTGATAGGTCCACTGTATATGGTTGAACTGGTTGTTGGCGTCGATCCATTCGTGGTGTAGTAAATCGTGGGTGCCGATGTCGTGGTCGAGATGCTCACGGTTTGCGCCGAGCTATAGCTGCCTGCGCCAGGCGAGAAGGTAGGCGTGGCCACCTGCGATTGGATGGTATATGTGGCACTGGCCGTTCC
>DASYJM010000171.1:0-4206 GCA_035996445.1 Candidatus Acidiferrum sp.
CCAGTGCGAAAGTAGCAAATGAGGACGCAAACAAAATCGCTCCTATGCGGGACATAGGAGCGACCCTGGCTCAAAATTAAGGTGTAGAAGCTTCGACCGTTACGGCAAGTAGTAGCGGAATGAAGCAAAGAACATATTTTCGACCCCGTGCGGATTTACGAACGTTCCCTTCACGGGACCAGCTCCGGCCCAAGCATTTCGGACCAGGTAGGAATACTGCGGACCGAACTGAATCCGTCCTTTGGGCCCGTTGTAGGGCTTTACCCAGAATCCGAACGTTCCCTCGATCAAGCTTTGAGTGTTTGCGCTGCAGCTGCTTAGCCCTCCGAAACTGAAGCCGTTGCCTGCTGCCGGAACGGTTTCCGCGTAGCATCCGGCATCGGAAAACGTCGGCGCTCCGTATCCAACGACGGGAAGTTTTGTGTTAGCGAAGTCGGTTTGATAACGCCGTTTGACATACTCTTCGCCGCCGTTCATATATACGTCGAGGTGTTTCGAGTGCCATTCGAGCGTAACCAAACCCTGATAACTACGCAGCGGCGCCAAGGTCCCGTCCGGGTTCACCGTCGCATCCGGCAAACTACTGGTGCCGTAACGGCCTACGCCGTTTCCGAAAAGCGCGTGAATTCCAAAGTCCACTTTCTTGGCGATAGTGACGCGAGCGTTTCCGCCCACTCCACCTGCTTCCTTCGAAGAATTGTAGGCACCGAATACTGAGGGCGCGGGGCCGCACAAACCAGGGTTCGAAAGTGGCTCCACGCAGGGATAAACTCGGTCGCGGAAGCGGCTCAGGACGCCGAAAACTTCATAGTGCCCGAAACCCGGCTCAAAGGCTGCCTTGACGATCACGTCGGGCATGGCGTTGAACGAATAATTAGCGAGCGCAGTTCCGGTCGGACTTCCGCCACCGTTATACAGTCCCGCGATTGTTCCCGGTGCGCCAAAAGCGAAATTCGCGGCATTGCCGCTGGCAGCGAAGGTAGTCTGCGGATTTTCCAGCGAGGCGGCGAGCCAGAAGCGATTGCCGAAATTCTGCGATACCCGGAGGCCGAATTGCCGAGCCCAACTGAAGCCGACCGTATACTGCAAATCGATCGTCATCGGCACAGCTTCAGACCGGTTGTCCGTGCCCTTCTTGGTTTCGGTGACCAAGCTCCACATTTGACCGCCAGTAACGTTGAAACCGCTGTTAAAGGCTGCTTGTCCCCAAGCCTGGCGCTGGCGCAGAGTATAGCTGTTGCTCTGGTTGTTATTTGAAGTTACGCCAGCGGAAAAAAAATCAGCTTCGTAATAACCACTGAGCTTCACGTCGTGGAGTTTGCCCTCGGCGAGCATCGAGATGCGCGACTGCCGGCCGGAACCAAAGAATTCAGAAATCTTATTTTGGCCCGCGCCCGGAGGGTTGACGGAGTTAAATGGAGTATTTACATCCGCTCCCAACGCTCGATTCCGATAGACAGACTCAGCTGCTAGGAATCCCCCAGGAGTAACGGTGATTCCTTTGTAATGGATGGCGAGCGGGCTCTCTATCGCATCTTTTATTGTCTTCTGGGTTTCCTGAAGCGTCATCGCGTTATTGGTGGCGGTGGTCTTCAGGTCAGTAACATCGCTCTTGAGCGCAACAACAGTTTCGTGCTGCTCGGTGGTCTGAGCTACGGCTGTATCGGCTTTGGTCTGTGCTTGCACGGCTGCCGACTGGCTCTGGTCGACGCGCTGCTCCAGTTGTTGAATCCGCTGATCGCGAGTTTGCACCTGATCGCTCAATTGCCTGATCTGCTGCTGTTGGGCGTCAATGGCCTGTTTCATCTCGGAGAGTTGCTGGGAAATAGATGGCCCGGCTTTCTTCGTCGTTGTTGTTTTTTTACGCGTACCTTTTGTCGTTGTTGTTGTAGTGGTAGTCGTACGTTCCTGGGCCTGCGCGGCGATCACACCTCCAAAAAGCGCCGTCGACAGCAACACAGCCACAAATCGTTTCATTGTTTCGTCTCCTGAGAAATGACAGCTATTGCTTGTAGGTAAAGCGATCACGCGCCCAAAACTAGGCCTTGGCTCATTGATGGTGAACGGTTTCGGTGAACTGCAAGCGTAGCTGGTCATTTGTTAATAATTGGTTACAATTTGTTGAATATCTCGTGAATCAAATCAATCACTTGCACATCTCCGCGAGTTCCTGTCCCACGATGGTTTGCTACACCAGATCTTCCAATTTCAAATTTGTCACTCCACCCTTCCATGCCTTGCGAAATTCCTGCTCGACAAACCAAGCGTCGGAATTCCGGTCCTGTGCCTTCAGCGCCTGATGCAATCCGAAAAGAGACCGCGGATTCCGAAGATTCCTCTCCAAGTCATCCCGGAAAACTTGCTCTGCCCCTTTTGCGTCTCCAGTCATCAACAGCACTCCACCGAGTGATTCGCGCACTGGAAAGAACCAGTCTTGGGGCTCGTCATATTTGAGTTGGTCTTGTACGACGACTGCTTCCCGAAGCATACCCACTGCGGCCACGTGGTCTTTTTTCGCCAACGCTATCTGGGCCCCCAGAACATTTTCGGCAATTTTCAGAATGTCTTTAGTCTTGTTATTGATGGGCATTTGAAAAATCGCATCCGGAGGCGTCGCCTTCTCCGCTTCAGAGACGATCTTGTATTCCACTTCGGCATCGCTGATCTTTCCCTTGCCGGCGAGCGCCATGCCACGCGAAAAATGCCAGAACCCCACCACGGTCTTCATTTCGGGAGCAGGTTCTTTCAGGGCTAGAATCGCGTCCCACTTGTGAAAACGCACATCGACCGCCATGGGGATCGTCATAAATCCTTCGAGCGGTGGCATCGCTTTCACGGCGGGACCTACGTGGACGGCAAGCATCTCCGCCGACTTCTGCGATTCCGTGTAATCGCCAACCATAGCCGAACACATGGCGATGAAGTGCAGGTTATGGCTGTAGTACATCATCGGATAAATGCCCTGCACGCCGCTCTTTTGGATGTAGGCACGATCCACAGCCGCGGCGTCTTCGTTCGTCTTCGCGGCCGCTGCGTAATCGCCGGTTCGGATGTACACATGCGCCGGCATGTGAACAATGTGTCCCGCGCCGGGGGCGAGTCCAGCCAGTCGATTCGCAGCCGGAAGCGCTCGTTCCGGCGAATTCGACGCTTCCACGGTATGAATGTAGTAATGCAGCGCGCCCAGGTGGTTGGGATCACGTTTCATTACGGATTCAAGCGTCGTGACTATTTCTTCCGTGCCTGCCTCGGGGGTTCCATCCCGATGCCACAATCCCCAGGGATGCAGGTTCATCCCCGATTCTGCGAATAATGTCATCGCATCTAGATCGTCAGGATTATTCTTCACCACCTCCCGCATCGCATCACGATAATCTTCCGCCGCTTTCCGCAAATCGGATTTTGGATCGGCCGGAAAGCGTTTGGCCATGGCGAAAATGTAACCGCGCTCCGCCTCGGAGGCACTTCCACTCAGATCCGTGGCCTTCTGTATTGCTTCGTGCGCTTGCTTGAAGCGGTCGCCGCTTGCCGGATCGTTGTAGTTCGGTCCGACCGCCTCCGCGATCCCCCAGTAGGCCATTGCCAGCTTTGGATCGAGTTCGGCGGCCTTATGGAAGGAGCGCGCCGCCTCGTTATGGTTGAACGCGTAAATCAGGCGTAGTCCCTGATCGAAAAACTCCTGCGCGTCCTTATTTTGTGTAGAGACCGGATGGTGTAAGTCACCCAGTCCGGACATCATCGTGGCCGGTTTCTGCGCCGCCATGGAATGCTCTTCGGCGGTGACATTGATCGAGAGGTTGATCCACGTGATACTGCAGAGGATTGCTAGAGACAGTGAAGCTGGAACAGTTGTGAACCTTTTCATACAGAAATCCTCCCGGCAGGTTGTAATTTACCGCAAGGCCCGAAAGAATTAAACGCAAAGGCTGGCGACTAGTTCGCCGTTGCCGGCCGCCCACCGGTTTCATCCCAAATCTTCACCGCGCGGGTCTCGCGCAACAGCAGGCTGCCAACGATAAACGTAAGTCCAGCGACGATCATTGGATAATAGAGGCCCGCGTAGATATTTCCCGTCGCGGCCACGGACGACAGCCCAATTAATGGCAGCAATCCTCCAAAAACACCATTGCCGATATGGTAGGGCAAAGAGAGCGAAGTGTAGCGGATCTTCGCCGGGAAGGCTTCGATCAGATAGGCGGCGATAGG
>DASYJM010000172.1:0-12541 GCA_035996445.1 Candidatus Acidiferrum sp.
ATGAACTCGCCGAGAAATCTTTCGCTCGTTCCGTTAGTGTAAAAGTTGGCAGTGTCTATGAAATTCCCGCCCGCATCGCGGAAGGCATCGTACACTTTCCGTGCTTCTTCCTTGGCCGTACCCCAACCCCATTCTTCGCCAAAGGTCATGGTGCCAAGGGCCGCCTCCGAAACTCGAAGTCCAGAATTGCCCAAAAGTCGGTATCGCATAGAAATCTCCTTTTTCTGTTGAGAGGCCTCTTTTTTACCCTGGGCCCGTTCCACTCTTAGGTTTACAGATAGTCTCTTCGCCTCCTTGATTAAGGCGAGAGAAGAGCTTATTGCTGGCGACGCCCCGCGTCACTAGCAGGATACGACAATGTACTTGCAGAACGCGCCAAGGGTCGCGAGAAGGAAAATATTGACGATTAGCTGAGCCACCGCGCCGAGAATGAAGACCGCCTCGAACCTGTCTGCGAGCACGTACATCTCGCGTAGCGTTTTTTTTGTCGAGGTCGGATGCGATATTCCGGCCGGCGGGCGAATCGATCTAAAGATTGGCACGCAGATAGGCGTCAAAGTGTTCGAGGGCCTCCGGCATGTTCTTGCGGCCGTAGCCGAAGCGAATGTGGCCAGGTTCGTCGTACACGCTCCCCGGAAGCAGCATTACGCCTGACCTGCGTACGACGTCATCACAGAACTCCTGAACATCCCGCGGCAGCCTAAAACGTGCGAAACCGATAGTGCTTGCGTTGGGCCTTACCCAATCGAAGAGATCGCTGCGTTTGGTAAAGAAGGAATCAAGAAGGAAGAGATTTTTCTGAACAATTTTGAGGTTCCGGTCTAGCAGAACATCGCGATGCCTGAGGGCAACGGCGCTCAGGAACTCGCTGGGGGCGCTGTTGGAAATTGTCGTGTATAGCTTGAACTCCAAGCAGCGCTGCAGGATCCTGGGGTCGCGCGAAGCAAACCAGCCGAGGCGCAATCCCGCCAAGCCGTACGTCTTGCTCATCGAACCCAAGCTCACGGCATGTCCGTACAGGTCGCAGGCCGCTGGCAGCCGCGTAGCGGGATCGTGCTCGAGTTCGCGATACACCTCATCGCAAAAGACAGTGATTCCGTGTTTGCCGGCGAGTTGCAGCACGGATTCAAAGATATGTTTTGGCATCAGGAGTCCCGTGGGATTGTGGGGGGTGTTGACGTAGAGGACTTTCGTGCTGGGCTGGATCAATTTTTCGAGAGCGTGGAGATCGTGGGCCCAGCCGTCCTGGGGGCGGCGGCGCCACTCGCTTACTTGAGCGCCGGTGCTGCGCGCTAGCTCGAGGCCACTTTCGTAGCAGGGCGTTTCGACGATAACATGGTCTTCGGCGTTTACGAGGGCGTGGTAAAGAACAAAAATTCCTTCTTCCGCGCAGGAAAGAACAACCACGTCGTCCGATTTGATTCGAGTGTAGATTCCGGCGATGACTTCCCGCAGCTGTGGTGCACCCGAGACTTCCGTGTATCCGCACCACTGTTTGAGAAATTCTTCGTGCGCGCCCGGTTCAAGATCTAGCACGTCGCGAATGGTCTGCGATTCGACGTCGGAGCTGGCCAGGAGGTATTGGGCAGAAAATTCGTACTTCGCGAAATAATTTTCAATTCGGAACGGTTTGATGCGCATGATCGGGAGTCTGACAAAGCGCGACGTGTGCCGTCCAGCGCAAACATCCATCCTTTGTAGGCGCCCTCGGATTACCGGGCCGCCGCTCAACATTTTTTCGGGTAATTTTTCACAGAACTCTCAAACGTCCAGCCTGCTGTCGCCTTTCGTTGCTATGGTGCGGGATGGTCAACGGGAGACATTGGCCCCTCTGAAAGCTGTCCCTGGAAAGGATATCTGGCTATTCGGTGGTGGATTGCTCGTCCCCTTCCTTCTCGGTGCAGACGTTCCCGTTGCTGCCGAGCCTACTGAAGCAGATCAAACTATCGCTCGCAGCTCACAGAGTTCAACGAACAGGCAGGGTGTATCTGGAGTACGCGATCAGACCTTGTCGGGATAAATCCGTCTGCAGTGAGGAACGCTGGCGCGCGACGTATTCCTCACCGTCGTACGCGGAGCGTATCCTATCTGGCGGTTGCGACCATGTTCGCCGACTTACGGCAGCAAAACTCGGCGAACAAAAATCACGCTTTACAAGTACCGCAGCGCAGACGGCTCTTGGCAGTATTGCAAGGCTGCGTTTTATTCGAACGGAAAAATCAAGCCCCACCGCTGCATCTTCGGCGGCAGGAAGGAGAACGTCCCGAGGCTTTCTACTACCTTCATCACCAGAAGAATTGAATTCCCGTACGCGCAGATGCATTGGATGCACAACGCCGGCGGAATGGGCAGCTTGACGATTATGAGCGGATGCGGCTGCGCGGAACGGCTCCGGTGCAAAGGCAGACAGCCGCAGCGATCTGCGGCATGACCCCGCTAGCGACGGCACCAACAGTATTTCTTGAACCTTGAAGCACGTAGTGCGGATCCGAAGACCATCCGCACCTAGCGCACTTACGTTGACCCATTCATCGAGGATTGCCAGTAGACCCCGCTGTCGTCCCAAGTCACTCGGTACCGTGTGTTGACTGAGCGAGGCCTTATTTTCAAGCAAGGAAATCCTCGGGCCGTTTTTGACCGTAAACTGCGTGACAGATTCAAAGACGCGATTGTCGACGTCCTAAAGTGTCCATCGGCGGCTACGGTGTCGCCACTGCCATGGAGGGATCACTGGAATCCATGCGGAGGACAATCGGCGTATATGCCGGCAGTTCCACGTTTGAACCTTTAGCGATGAACGCGCTGTAAAGTTTCTTGGCCGCGCCAAAGTATCCGAATCCAATTGCGGTTCCCGCAGATGCCTGTGCTGCGCCGGCACCAAGTAGACCGAAGCCACTCCTGCCTTCCCCGGACCGAGACCATGCTGTCTTCACTTGCGACGTGTCTGCGACTGCTCTCGATGGGCCGATCAATGAAACGGGAGCAAGGATCCGCGCAAGAGGAGACGTGGTCGCTTTAATCTCGCCCTCCTTACCGACCTCCAAACCTTCCGAGCTCTCCGCTTGAATACCGCCGACAGTGGATTGAATCTCTTTCGTGGTGCCATCGGGCATGGAGATAGAGCGGAACGCAAAGACAACGCTTCCGTTTTTCTTCATCCACCTCGTCGGAGAAGCTTTCTGGACTGTGCCGGTGATTCTTGTCCCGGCGGGATAAATCAGTTGATGATCCCCTTGGTAGTACGGCTCCGAAACAACAGCCTCGATAGGTGCGCCGGCCAGCGACGTGCCCGAGTCGATGGCGGTCAAGAGGTGAAGGTGCAGATAACCGCTTGCAAGTTGCGCAGGCGCGGCATTCGGCTCAACTGACAGGCGAACCGTTACCGGTTCAAGCAAGGCAGTGTCAAAAACGGTTCCTTGATCAATATATTCCGGGTGGTACGGCAAGCTGGTCACTACGGCTTCGCCCAATCGCTGCAGCTTGTGCGGTTCTCGAAAAGGCGCCGTAGCAGCTCCCTCGAGTTTTTTGAAGCTACCCGGACGCTGCGCGGCTGGAAGATACCGCGAATTCGCGACACGACCAAGGCCGACTACGGAATCAGTGTGAATAGGCACGGTCGTTCCATCGGAAAACACAAGTTGATCGAACTCCACATGGGCTGTCTTCGGCGGAGTAAAGTCGCCACCGAGCATCCTGCCAGCTCGCTTGCGCATGGGAACTGTAGTAATTGCGGAAACATGTCCCTTGATCGTCGCGCCTGCCGGGACCGCCAGGCTTTCGCCGGCATAGACAGGCTCCAGCAGCTTGGCCGTGACAGGCTGCCCTATTTTCTTAAGACGCACTCCTTTTTCCAGCGCGGCGCGGAAATCATTGCCGGGCTCGATGACTAAAGTCTTCCCTCCAGGGCTCTCTTGCGCGCGCACAGGAATTACCGTGAGGCCCAAGACTGCATAGGAAAGTAGGATCCAAAAAACGCTGCGTTTCATAAATTGTCCTCATCTCGTATCAGATTTCGGGCGCTTTCCCGGCGAGCGACCGCCACGCGTTCGAGGAATTTAGCGAGGTTACGGGAACCGGGCGAGGAGTGCGGCGAGGAAATGTGGAGGTTATGTAAGGAATTGAATGGAAGCAAATCTCTGAGCGGGCGAGATCACGTCTGAGACATGGATGCCTGAGACGGCGATCATTCCGAGGACTTCATAAGGACCCGGCCCGCAAATATTCGTGCGGTTTACCAGCACTTTTTGTGATTCATCACAAAATTTGTAATAGGCACTGGATCCGTCGCTTTCGGCGCGCGAACGACATCACGCCAGGTGTCGATGACGGATCGGCTACTAATTAGCGATTGGATGGGGCCGGATTACTGGGCGAGAACACAGCAATTCTTGGATGATTAAATAGGCTGGCATAGCCAACAAAGACCCGGTGTGTTGCAGGATCCACTACCAGAGTGTGTGCACCGTAATGGGTGCTGATATCTTCCAGCTTCCGATACGCATCAGAAGTATCTTGCTGAACAACGGTTAATTTCCCGCCTTTACCCGCGGCATAAATTCGATTTAGACCAGGATCAAATGCGACTACGTCAGGGCCGCTGCCTATGGGCAACGAGGCGATCACCTGGTGACGGTCTATATCAAAGACCACCAGCATCGCATTGTGTGAGCACACCACAAAAATTCGGCGGTGCTCAGAGTCAATCGCCATTCCGGTGGGCCCTTCGCAGGGGGCAAGCGGCCACTGCCCCGCCACCGATCTTTGCGCCAGATTGATGGCGGCAACCGCATTTATGTCATTGAGATTTTGATACAGCAATCCGGTCTTAGCATCGAGTGCGGGAAACTCTGGCTTCCCCGGCAGTGAGATCGTTCCCAAAGACACGCGCTTATCGGGATCAATGAGAGTCGCCAATTGGGGGTCGCCATTCGCCACGTAGATCAACTTATTTGTGGGGTCGTAGACAATGGCATCCGCGTCGTCCGCGACCGGGATGCTGCCTAACTCCTTGAGATTCGTGGGATCGAAAACGTCCACGGCATTTTTTTCGCTTCGAGTTACGAAGGCGACATTTTGCCCAGGCAAGAGCGCCACGCCATGTGCGGCGCCCGTCCCGGGAAGCTGGGACACCTCACCGTTTGCCATTTTTGAATTTGAATCCAGATTGACCTTGAACACCGCGCCAGAACTCTCGCTAGTAATGAATAAGGTGCGACCCCTTAACGTCAAGTAATCAAGCACGGCCAACGCCCCGTTTCCCTTAGGTAGGTCGATGTAGCCTTCAAAGGTCATGGAACGAGACCGGCCTGGAGTTCCGGGGAACACCAGATACGCGAGCGCACACACCGAGACCGCAATTAGGACCACTAAAATACCTAGTACTGCTCGCGCTATCTTTTTCATGGAATCTTCTTGGCCTCCAGTTGACTCACCTCGCCGACGATAAGCGAAGTCGTAAAGGTTAGATTGCGACGGGACTTCAAAGTTTATTATTGCCGGCAACGATTTCCGGATCGCCTACTCCACACGAGCATCCCTGTGTATCTGGCTACGCCCTCTAACGCACTCATCCGTGGGTGCCTACCAGAGGATCTTGATCCCTAGTTGAATTTGTCGCGCTGGGGTAGTAGTAGTGTCGATGATTCCAGCGCTACCAGGATCGACAGCTGCGAATCCGCTGATTCCGTTGAACTGGAGGTTATTGATCGGTGCCTGAAAATTGGCGTGGTTGAAGATATTGAAGAATTCAAAACGCAATTGAATAGCAAATGTCTCGGAAATCCTCGCAACTCGTATATTTTTTAGTATCGCGAAGTCGACATCAACAAGCCTTGGAGCTACCAATTGGTTGCGGCCGTTATTGCCGAAGAGGTTTAAGCACAGGCGTTGTCCATTCGTATCCGGATGAATGGTTCCTGAACCGTCTACAGAGTTACAAAGTGGAGCAAGGTTCGAATTCAAAGATACAGTCGGAAAGGAAAAGCAGTTCGCGTTTATGTAGGCCATTCCGTTCTGCTTGAAATCCGATGCGTAAGGGTTGCAGCCAGGGATGCGATTCGGGAAGTCGAAGGGGTCTGAACTACCTTGCCCCAAAGGGTCTCCGGCCTGACCCAGCGTGAAGGGAACTCCGCTGCTCGCAGATATGATTCCACCTAGTTGCCAGCCAGCGGTCAGCCAGGTCATGGCCGGGTGGTCTCTTAAACTCGGAAGATCGTAGAGATAATTTAAGGATAAATTGTGACGAATATCGAAGTCACAAGGTCCGCGCCTACCCACCTTGTTAAAGAAAATAAGCGAGGAAATGGAATTGGTGTAGGCGTCGCCTAGGCCGCCCGAAGAGCCATCGTCCAGACACTTACTCCACGTATACGAAGCCTGGCCCTGAAAACCATGTGTGCTTCTCAATTGAAGTTGCGTCTGTAAACCATTGTATTTTCCACTTCCATCATAAAATACCGCGTAGATCGGACCGACCGAGGGATTCGCGAGTGTCCCGCCGCCCGCCGGCCACACCAGACGGCCATCGACGCTCGTTACTTGGGGAGGTGCAACTTGGTTGTGGTCGCCTGCCGCGAACGATTGATGTACGGTGTGTGATCCGATATAACCCACCTGGGCAAATACATGATCGTTGAATTGATGTTGAATATTGAGGTTCCAGTTCATGGCGTACGTACGCTTGGGATGTGGTTCAGCAAACGTGACTTGCGACTGAGATGGATCAAACGTAACCACATCAACCACTTTTTTGGGAAATGTACCTTGCCCTGGCCTTAGCGCGTCGACAACTTGGGAGAAAGGAAGCCCCAGCGTTGTTTCGCCCAGCCAGTTAAACGGAAGCGGCAACACGTCGAACATTCCGAAGGCACCACGGACCGCGGTTTTTCCGTCTTTGAACGGATCCCAGGAAAATCCTACCCGGGGTTCGAAGTTACGGAGAGTGGGATTTGAAATCCAATAGTGTTCACGTGGTTCGGGCGTCCCTTGATAAAGAGTTGGTGTCGATCCAAACGGTCCATGCACTTCGGTAGGAAGTGTCATTATTTCGTACCTTAAACCCAAATTTAGAGTTAGGTTTGGACGGATTCGCCAATCGTCTTGAACATAAGTTCCAATTATATTTTCACGGACGCCAGCCTCAGCGCCCCTCTTCGAACCGTCAAAAGCGAAGAAAAACGGATTGTTACTGAGGAAATCGGCCAAATTGCTAAATATAAACGTTCCATTGATCCTGCCGCGTGGTTTCTCATTGTGCTGTAGCCGCTCAAACGCAACTCCGAATTTCAGTGCGTGACCGCCTCGCGTCAGGAAAATATCGTCGTTTGCTTGAAAAGAGTTCTGCGTATGGGTAAACCCTGCGAAGCTGCCCAATCCTCCGGCAGTGGTGATCCCGTTTACAATTAAGAATGCCGAGGTTTCGCCCGCGACGGTTCCCAAGTTCGTATCAGCCGCAGCAGGATTAATAGCCCTGACCGGCTGGCTGACTTGACCCTGTGACCGACTGAAACCTAGCCGAGCATAATTCACCAGCGCCGGACCAAAGACGTGGGTTTCGGAGATGCCCACCATTTGGCGCCGTGCGAATACTTTATTTATAATATTATTCAACGCGTCTGGGATTAACTGTGGGGCAGTATCAAAAAAATAACTGACACTGAGCGTGTCATTTGTAGAGATCCGGTGATCACCCCTTAAGGTGAAATAATTTTCATTGCTGATCTTAAGGCCCGACGTGAGAAATACGCCGGTATCGCCATTTCCGATAAGTCCGGCATTCGGCAGCGGCCACAGAGCGAGCGCGGCGCTAGTGGCTGCGTCTACGGTTACCGGTCCGGAGGCGAGTTGTCCATTCCTCGCATTTTGGGACGGAACAATATCGCTGAAGGATAAACTCTGACTCTCGCGGATCCCTTCATAGTCACCGAATATGAAAGTTTTATTTTTGATGAGCGGCGCTCCTGCTGATGCGCCGAATTGAATACGATGAAACGGCGGCTTTTCAGGCGGATCGAAAAAATTCCGTGCATCAAAAATTTTGTCTCTATCGAATAAGTACGCAGACCCATGGAAGTCATTTGTTCCCGACTTTGTCACTGAATTGATGACCGCGCCCGAGGTGCGCCCGTACTCCGCGGTGTAGTTCGTGGTCACAACGCTGAACTCCTGGATGGCATCGACGCCCAGCGCAACACCGAGCACGCTCCCAGGGGCCCCATTGCTGTAATCATTAATGTTAATTCCATCGATACGATAAGTATTCTCATAAGGCCGATGCCCGCTATCCGAAAGCTGATTTCCGAACCCGCGATTGCCGCGGTTTGCGCTGGCGCCGGTCGTCGCCTGAGCTCTCACGGCGATAATACCGGGCTGCAAGGTAGCCAGAAGAGTCCAGTCGCGGCCGTTTAGCGGAAGATCGACGATGGTCTTTTGTTCGACTGCGGCGCTCAGCGTTGATGACGAGGTTTCGACTGTCGTAGGCGTACTGGTGACTTCAACACGCAGATTGATTTGACCGACCTTTAAGGTGAAGTCTAGAGCTTTCTCGGAGCCTACTGTCAGTGTTACGTCTTTTAGCACGACCGTGGAAAAGCCTTTCGCGGAAGCCTCCATGTCGTAATCTCCCGCCAACAGATCTGGCGCGGAATAGAAACCGTCGGAATTGGATTTAACTTCGCGCACAGTACCCATGGAAACGCTCTTGATAGAAATTGTCGCGTCAGGAACTGCCGAACCCGATTCATCCATTACAATGCCGGACAGGTTGGCTCCAGCGACTTGGGCTCGTGAAGGTAAAGAAAATAGAACCCCGCATATCACAGCAAATAACAGAACCGGTGGTGCTGCAGATCTCGGGGATCTTCGGGCGTGTCGGCTAATCAGCATGACAAACGAGCGCGCTTCGTTTTTTGGCGCTTTGCAAGCCAGGTGCAAGGTTTCATTGCACGGAATTAAGAGATTTCCCAATCTCACGCGGTTAACCATCGCTCCCCCTGTACCGTAGTAGTCGAGAACGTCACCATGCTTCATCACTTTTTTATATTGGTACAATCTAGGAATTCCATCGGTATACCACCGCCTCAATGGAATTGCAACACGATAATAATTCGTATATCCTCGTCCTCGGGCAGTCCTCTGGGGGTGCATGCGATGCGAAGAAGAAGCCTAAAGGCCGAACCACCGCGCGCCGAGAGTGATCGACCTAATCACGGAAATCGACGGCCGGTCCCCTCCAATGGCCGACCCTCTCGTGCCGGGAATCGCCCGTCACTGTCGGAAGTGGCCTATGGACGCCTCTCGGACATGCTTCGAAATAGGAATCTAAAGCCGAACGACCTTATCAACGAAAGACACCTCGCTAGAGAACTCAACGTATCCCGAACCCCCCTTCGGGAGGCCATTCGGCGGCTTGAGGGAGAGAGAATTCTGGAAAGGCAGACCAGCGGGATGCTGGTCGTCCGACCCATCTCCATCGAAGATCTACTTTATATCTGTCAGGTGCGCCGCTTGATTGAAGGCGAGGCGGCCCGGCGCGCGGCAGGACGCATTCCGGTTGCTGATCTTGAGCGCATGCGCAAGCGTTATCTTAGTTTCAGGGCCAAAACAACTGAAGTGCGGGCTACGGAAATTGCCGCCAGTCGAGATGATTTACATCGTTGGATAGCGGAATCATGTGGAAATCCAGAACTCGCGTCGATCATCGTGGACCTTAAGAATCGCTCCAAGCTTTTCCGGTGGGGCGTTCCTGGGCGTATTGCTTATGACGAGCATCTGCCGATCATCGACGCGTTGATAAAAGGTGATGGAGATGAAGCTCGGGCGGCCATGCAACGCCACATAGACGGCCTCCGAACTTACGCACTGCAACAGCTCGGAGCCCTTTAAGTAGTTACCTACGCACCAACCATCCTATTGGCCTCGAATTCTTTGCCACGAAGTTATTTTCAACGGTCAAGTACGGTCCGATATGCCACCGGTAGACAATTGGAATGCCATTATGTTATAAGCTGTCAACAGCGAAACATAGGAGGAGTTTTTTGACGAGTATCATACCGGGCATCGCACTGCTCTTGCTTCTGGGAATGTCCGCTGAGGTTGTGCCGGCCCAAAGCTACAAAATCACCGGAAGCATTCCAATTGGCGGAACAGGCCACTGGGATTATCTAATCGTGGATCCCGACAATCGCCGCCTGTACGTTTCGCACAACAACGAGGTTGTGGTTATTAATGTCGATACTCAAGAAATCCTCGGGAACATCGCCGTCGATGGATTTTTACACGGCATTGCCTTAGACAATGACCATCGTCTTGGTTTCATCACGGACGGGGATAGCAAGACCAGCAATGTGAAATCTCCCGAACAAGTGGTGACCTTCGAGCTGAATACCTTAAAGCGTACCGCAACAACCACGGTGGGAGACGATCCGGATGCCATCGTTTACGATGCGCCTTCCACACGGGCATTCGCTTTCAACGGCGACCCCATGCAGGCCAGTGCCATCGCCGCGAAGACCAGTCAAGTGGAAAAGTTAATTGAATTGGGCGGCAATCCGGAATTTTCGACGAGCGATGGAATCGGAAATGTTTATGTGAACATTAAGAATAAGAGTGAAATTGCCCGGATCGATTCCAAAACTTTGAAGGTTACGGCACATTGGCCGTTGGCGCCGTGCGAAAAGCCGAGCGGACTGGCTGTGGATCGCACGAATCACAGGCTGTTCTCAGTTTGCGGCAATGGAAAGATGGTGGTGGTCGACGCCGACTCCGGCAAAGTTGTGGCCGCACTGCCGGTTGGTGCTCTCCCGGATGGAGCCGCATATGATCCCGGGACCAAGTTAACTTTTTCGTCGAACAGGGACGGAACCCTCACGGTAGTTCGGCAAAACACGAAGGATGAGTACACAGTTTTGCAGACCGTAAAGACTGCAGTGGGAGCGCGAACCATGGCTCTCGATACTAAGACCCACAAGGTTTATTTGCCTTCCGCCGAGTTTGGACCGAAGCCTGCGGGAAGCAACTACCCCTCAGTCGTGCCGGGATCATTCAAGGTTTTAGTTCTGCAACCGGAGTAGCAGCTGCCCTGCAGCGTGATTGCCGGAAAGCGAGATATTCAACGTGGCAAAAGATCAGACGGACGAAATCAGGTTTATCGCCGCTATAGGAGCCATAGGCGGCGGTATACACGCGGATAGCCTCGATGAAGCAATGGCTCAGAAGCCTCATTTCATCGCCGCGGATGCCGGAACCACGGACGCAGGACCTTATTCGCTGGGCTCAGGACAATCGGCATTTCCGCGCGAGATGATCAAGAACGATCTGGCGCTGATGCTGCGCGCTGGAAAGCGAGCCGGGATTCCGGTGCTCGTGGGTTCGGCGGGCACGGCTGGGGGAAACGTTCACGTTGACTGGACGTTAGACATTGCGCGGGCGGTTGCTGAGGAGAACGACCTTTCTATCCGCACGGCCGTTATCTACTCGGAGCAAGAAAAGCCTTATCTTAAAAATTTGCTTCGGGAGGGCCGCATCCTTCCACTGCAACCCGCCCCCCACGTCGACGAGGACGTAATTGAACGCAGCGCTAGGATCGTCGGAATGATGGGAGTCGAGCCACTTCAACGTGCGCTGGAAAAAGGGGCCGATTTCGTCCTTGCTGGAAGATGCAGCGATTCGGCTTTATACGCTGCACTGCCCGTCATGCGTGGATTTCCGGCCGGATTATCCTGGCATGCGGGCAAGGTGGCCGAATGCGGGACATTGGCTGCAGAAACTATGGGTAAGGGCGTCATATTCGGACGCATCTGTCGCGACCACTTCACTATCCGTCCTTTCGGCCCGGGACTTCGATGCACGCCACAAAGTATCGCTGCCCATAGCCTGTACGAAAACGCCGACCCGTATCTTCATAGGGAGTCTTCTGGAATATTGGATCTGAGCAAGGCGACTTTCGAACGTGAGGACGACGCCAGCGTGCGGGTCTCCGGCAGTGCATTCCTTCCGGCGGAAGCGTACTCGGTGAAGCTGGAGGGCGCAGAGTTGGTCGGCTACCAGACCATCATGGTCGGAGGCATTCGAGACGCCTTTATAATCAAAGACCTCGATGATTGGTTGGCCGGAGTCCGGGAAAGAATAGAAGCCGGCATCGCAAAAGTATTTGGGGAGTCCCTTTCCAAAGACAAATATCACGTGGCATTTCACATTTACGGACGCGACGCGGTAATGGGAAAGTTGGAACCCGACCGCAAATCCATTCCAAAAGAGATTGGTTTGGTCTTCGAAGCAACAGCCCCGACGCAGGAGATCGCGAGTACGATCGCGCAGTTAAGCCGTCAGCCGCTGCTCCACCATCCGGTCCCGCAGTGGAAAGGCGCGATCACCACATTCGCATTTCTTCATAATCCCGCACATATCGATCGCGGAGCAGTGTATCGCTTTAACTTCCATCATGTAGCTCTGCCACATACCCAGGAAGAAATGTTCCGTACAAAATTCATTACCATCGGGAATTCCGTCTATGAAACTAGTGCAGCTCACTAACCTTATTCGC
>DASYJM010000173.1:0-7068 GCA_035996445.1 Candidatus Acidiferrum sp.
CTTGGTGAGTTGGATTGCCGTGGAAGTGGTTTGGGTTTCGGTGGAGCGATTGCCGTTCTTCGAATCGCGATTCTCCTTCGAAAGGTTCTTGATCAATTGTCCGGAGACGCTTTTCAGGCGGCGCCTAAATTTTTTCCCGCGAGCGTCTATTGCGCGTTCCAGGCGGCGGGCGTATTTGTAACGGCGCACTCCTAAAAACTGAAGCAGTTGCACTGTGCAGTCGTCATCACCGACGATTTTCAGAGTTGCGACGGTTGCGGTGAGAACATCCATATCGCGGATCTCACCCGCGCGCTTTTGCAGGCGCCCGATGTCTCGAAGGAGCCGTTTTTCTTTCGAATCAGGGTCGGGGCGCAGCGTGTCCAGAATAGATTCGTAGCGGCGCAAATTTGTCCGGAAGTTGTGGACATCATTCGGGGTAAGAAGTCCCGAAGATTTCTTGACGACTTTCCGAAGGTTCCTGGTCACCTTACGGATACGAACTGGATCGAGTTTCATAGTGAATTTGACCTTGCGGGCCTGCCAGGATTGCCGCACCAAAAAAATCTACGGTTGCCCGTTGCCTCCAGCGGAACCGTATATTTGTCCGGTTGCGAAGCTGGCGTCGCTGGCCGCTAACTGAACATAAATGGAAGCCAATTCCGCGGGTTGACCTGGGCGGCCAAAGGGAGTGTTATCTCCAAATTTTTGCAGCTTTTGCGGTGTTGCCCCGCCGCTCACCTGCAGGGCTGTCCAGACCGGACCGGGGGCCACGCCATTGACGCGAATGCCTTTTGGAGCAAGCTGTTTGGCGAGTGATTTGACGAAATTCATCGTCGCGGCCTTAGTGAGGGCGTAATCGTAGAGATCGGCGGAAGGATCATAGGCTTGCACCGAGGTGGTGGCGATAATCGCAGATCCAGGCGCTAGATGAGGAAGGGCAGCTTTGAAAATCCAGAACGGCGCATAAATATTTGTCTTCATCGTCCAATCGAATTGCTCGTTCGAAATGTCGGCAATGGATTCATGGGTCTGTTGTCGACCGGCATTGCTGACCACGATATCGAGGCCGGCTAAACCGCGAACCGCTTCGGATACAAGTCGCTGGCAAAAGGCCTCGTCGCGGAGATCCCCAGGTATTTGGACGCAAGTCCGGCCTTCCTTTTTGATGAGGCTAGCGACTTCGCTTGCGTCCGGTTCTTCGGCGGGCAGATAGTTGATAGCGACGTCGGCGCCTTCGCGAGCGTAGGCTATCGCGGCAGCGCGTCCCATACCGGAGTCACCGCCAGTTATCAGAGTTTTTCGGCCCGCGAGGCGCCCCGACCCACGGTAGCTGGTTTCGCCATGATCCGGGCGAGGTTCCATTTTGCTGGCGAGGCCTGGCCAGGGCTGCGACTGTACTTTGAAGGGTGGTTTGGGATACTTGACGGTGGGATCCTGCAATGGCTGCGGCGCGGACGTCGACTTCGTGTCCTCGGCAAGCATTGGTCTGACGATCGTCGTGGCGAGACCAAGACCCAAGCCGCTGACGAGCTGTCGACGGCAGAATTTGTTTTCATCGTGCGCCACGTTTTGCTCTCCTCCTGCTGAATGTCAAAGGCAGCGAACCACGAGGATATGGCATGGGTTTTAGCTCTGCCATCCAGTGAAGACGGTATTGGAGGCCGCCAAACCACCCGCGCCTGTTGCTAAATCAGTTCGCGAATCTTGTCCGAGGTAACCGTGAGCGCAATTTTCTTTCGATTAGGTTCGCCACGAGCCAGTGATTCGGCGAAATGCAAAGCTTGTTCCACTTTAATCTTCGCAGGCAGCGGTGGCTCAAACGGATCTACCACAGCCTGTAACACCGCCGGTCCGGGAGCATTCAAGAACTCATCGAGAACGTCGCCACACGTACCTGGTTCTTCCGCTGTGAAGCCGATTGCGCCGCAGGCATTGGCGAACGAAGCGAAATCGATGGGTTGAAGCTCTACTCCATATTCAGGATTTCCCAGAAAAACCATCTGTTCCCACTTGATCTGGCCAAGGGTGTTGTTCTTGATGATCACAACTTTGATCGGAAGTTTATATTTTACGGCCGTAACAAGATCGGCCATCAGCATGGAAAATCCGCCATCACCCACGAAAGCTACACACTGGCGGTCGGGATAAGCCACCTGTGCCGCGACGGTGTATGGCAAACCACACGCCATGGACGCGAGATTACCGGAGACGGAATGAATCTGGCCGCGGCGAGCTGGAATCTGGCGCGCCCACCAGGTCGTAATCGTTCCGCTGTCGCAACTGACGATGGCGTCATCTCGCAAGCGCTTTCCCAACTCCCAGGCCACTACTTGCGGCTTCATGGGTTTATCGGCGCGGGTGCCTCGCGTTTCCATGAGCTGCCGCCAATCTTTCATTCCGGCTTGCGCTGCCTCAAGAAATTTCCGGTCTTCCTTGCGCTGGAGGAGAGGAATCAACTCTCGCAACGTATTGCGGCTATCCCCAATGAGCCCTACCTCCACCGGGTAGCGCAGGCCAATTCTTTTCGGATCGAGGTCGATCTGGACACCGCGAGCCTGCTTTGGTTTAGGCAAGAACTCGATATACGGGAACGAAGTTCCCGCCATTAGCAACGTGTCGCAATCTTCCATGGCTTCCTGGGAAGGCCGAGTACCCAACAAACCGATGCCCCCGGTGGTATACACGCTATCATCGGGTACCGTCGCCTTGCCCAGCAGAGCTTTGACGATGGGAGCGCCGAGAATTTCCGCTGTTTCTTCCAGTTCGGCAGTGGCACCAAGAGCCCCACGGCCAGCAAGGATCACAACCTTTTTCCCCTCGTTCAGGACTTCAGCTGCTTTTTCAAGTTCCATCCGGTCGGGAAGGCGAGCACTCCGTGCGTGGACATCAGAAGTATGATTGGGTACATTCCGCGGCGAACGTTCGCGTTTCTTGACTTCCTTTTCCTGCACATCAACTGGAATTGTAAGATGCGCCACGCCACGATACGCAAAAGCCATGCGGCATGCGAGGTCCGTAAGGTTTTCCACGTGAGTTGGCCCCATGACCCGCTCGTTGAAAACGGACACGTCCATGAACAATTTATCGAGAGCCACGTCTTGTTGGGTGTACGTGCCGATCAGATCGTGAAATTGCAGGCCCGTAATTGCCAACACCGGTTGAGCGTCGAGCTTGGCATCATAAAGTCCGTTGAGCAGATGAATACCACCAGGGCCTGAGGTTGCCAAGCAGACGCCCAACTTGCCGGTGTATTTGGCGTAAGCACAGGCCATGAAGGCGGCGGATTCTTCATGGCGTACCTGAATAAACCGAATATTGTCGCTGTGCGTGCGAAGGGACTCCACGATTCCATTGATTCCGTCACCGGGGAGTCCGAAGATGACCTCAACACCCCAATCGATCAGCGCTTCGATTAGAACGTCGGAAGCATTCATGGCCTACCTTCCTATCCAAATAATTTCATATGCAAATAATTTTAGCTTGCTGCGATGCTGAGCGCTTCAAAATCGAATCAAGGACACCTGTCACCGCGAAATGGCGAGCGGTGCACGCTCGGCGACGGCTGGTTTGAGCTCCACCTTGACCCAGCCGGGGGCACGGCGATCGAATAGTTTGTATGCCTCAACCGCCGAGGTGATCGGTTCGGCTTGTGTCAGCACGTCTGCCGGATTGATTTGCCCCATGCGCACTAGGTCAACCAGCTTCGATACATACTTGCGGTGATTGCAGTTCCCCGCCCGCATGGTGAGATTTTTTTCCATGAAATTGCCCACTGGGAAGGTCTGCATGGCTTCCGGATAAACACCGATAATGCTGAGTGTTCCCGCTTTAGCCAACGACTCAACCGCCCATTTCAGAACTTGCGACGGCGCGTCACCGGGATGCCAATTGTCACCGTCGGACTTTGGCTTCGGGACAATTTCTTTAACTTCGCTCTGAAATTCTTTTTGCTCCTCCGGCTTGTGCGCCGGGCCCTTCGAAGGATGCACGGCATCGACTCCAACTGCATCAATGGCCTTGTCCACGCCGACACTTTTGGTAAGGTCGAGAATAGCCTCGACCGGGTCTTCGGAGTTGAAGTCAATGGTTTCAGCACCTTGCTCACTGGCCATTTGCAGTCGACTTGCAATCGAATCGACCGCAAATATGCGGCCCGCCCCCATTAACTTGCAGCTCGCGATTGCGAACTGCCCGACTGGACCACAGCCAAACACGACCACCGTGAAGCCGTCGTGCACGTTGGCAATCTCCGCTCCGAAATAGCCGGTCGGAAAAATGTCAGAAATCAGGATCGCCTGATCGTCGCTTATCTCCTGCGGCAGCCGCACTAGCCCCACGTTCGCAAACGGCACACGGGCATATTCCGCCTGGAGGCCGTCGAATGGGCCGCTGTCCTTTGGTCCGCCGAAGAATGCGGTGCCGGATTCCTTGCCGTTTGGATTTGCTTCATCGCACTGCGCGTAGTAATCCGAGCGGCAATAAGCGCACGTTCCATAGGCGATGGTCGACGGAATGACAACGCGGTCGCCGACCTTCAGATTGCGAACCCCTTTGCCGACCTCCTCAACAACGCCGACACCTTCGTGGCCGAGGATGGTTCCCGACACCATATTGGGTACGGTGCCACGTACAAAATGCAAATCCGTGCCGCATATGGCGCTGGACGTGAGGCGTACGATCGCGTCATAACGATTTTTGATTTTTGGCTCTGAAACGTCATCCAGTCGAATGTCGCCAATTCCGTGAAACACAATAGCTTTCATAGGGCCCTCATGGCACAGCGTAGACAAGAGTTCTTCCCAACTGACATCGGGTGAACATAGTACGTGCCACAAATTCTTTGACTATGGGGCGGTCGGAAATACGGACAACTGCGACAGAGGCGGGGAAAATGGCGATTGCCACCGGGCTCGTGACGTGGTGACTAAGGTTGGCCGCTATTCGTAATAATCATCAGCGGAAGCGCCGCCAATGCAGCTACTGTGATGATTGCCAGCATGGACCAGGCTGCAAAATTGAGAAATTTGTTGTTCGCGTGTTTGCCGAGGAGTTTCCTGTCACCGGCGCTGCGCAAAATTGGATAGTAAGTTATCGGCATGATCACCATTCCAAAAATGATTCCAACGTTTACCAGGGTGGTGGGCTCAATGCCCGAGAGCGCCAGCCCGGTAGCCGTAATGAACATGCCAATCCAGATACCAGTGAAGATCGCCACTGATGTCGGCTTTTTATTTTTGCCCCACGCGAGATCATAAAACTGACATATGTTATAGGCTCCCGAGAGCGCCGTTTCGACGGCCGCGCCGGCAATGCAGGCGAGCATTCCCAGTAACGCTATCCTTACCGTCGTGGGTCCGAGCTTCACCGCGGCGGGCATCACGGTGGTCGAGAGAATTTCGGGAAAAATATGACGTGGCAGAAATACGAGCGCGGCAAGAATCAGCAGCGCGCAGGTGAGCAAGGCGCCCAATATCGTGCCAAGCGTTGCCACCAGGATATTCTCGTTCAGATTTTCAATCTTCCAATCCTCCTCGATGGCGCCTGAGGAGTAGAAGTGAACTTCATACTCCATGAGCAATGCACTGAAAATTCCCACCGCGAAATATGCGTACAAAAGCGTGTCGTGAGATCCATGTGTGGGCACCCTCGGCAAAAAGCCGGAACCCACAGCGTGCCAGTCTGGTTTGATCACAAATACGGAAACAGCGAATACCACCATCAGAAGTCCCGAGATTCCAAAGGTGCGCTCGATCCATTGGAATTTCATCAGCCAGATCAATACGACAAGCAATGCGACCGCGGCGCACATGGAAAGTCGCGCGTTCCAGCCGGTTAGCAACTTCAAAACTATCCCGACACCACACAGTTCCGCGGCGCAAGTGATCAGATTTAGAAGATTTGAGGCCGCCAGAGTTGCGACACCGAGGCGTTTGCCCATGCGTTTGCGAATAACCTCGAAGACTGGCCGGTGAGCTACCGCGGCAATCCGGCCGCACATCTCCATGTATAAAATGACGGCGATGGTACCGGGAATCATCACCCACAGCAGAGAATAACCGAACAGCGCACCTGCTTGCATAGTGAAAATGATTTGTCCGAGATCGACGAATCCACCTAAGGCGGTCATGATGCCGAGGGTCAGCCCAAGAATATTTTTCAAGCCCTGCCCCTGAGCCGTTCCACTGCCTGGAAAATTGTGGCGAATTGTTCGTGAAAAGTGCCCAATTCAGACGCTTGCGCCTGTTCAGTAGGAAAAGCAGTGGTCAGCTTTTCGAGTTTTGCCGCCAGGGTGCGTAATTCTTGCAGCTTTCGCTGGTCTTCCGCTCTTACCTCTAATTTATTGAGATCCGAGAGAAATTCCTCGCTACGCGACGCAAGAAACTGCGCGTGCCCTCGCGTGTAGGATGCGGTACTGTGACCGCCGCGTGCAAATTCGGCCAGAAACACTCCTTCACAGGCAATGGATGCGGCAATTTTGTACTGAGAATCCAGTTTGCTTATCTGTTCGTGAGATAAACACGAGGTCAATAATAGAGCCAGTGCACATACCGGCATCATTGAAACAATTGGCCCAGGGAGCTGCGGGAAATCGAATTTCCGCTGAAATTCGAATTGCGTAGGCACTACCAAATATTATCAAAAAATAGATTGCGGAGAAGCATTTGCGGGTCGACTTCAGTCCGGCAATAGTGCCGGGAAGAACCGGAAGATGCTCCGGGTGCTGACGCGGTTGCGCAATATCGCAGGCAAATGGAACCTGAAGCATCACGCTTGCTTATGCAAACCGGGTTCGACTTGAGTGTTGCATCGACTATTGAGACCACCCCGATTACCGCCCTTCTCAACAGCGCGGGGTCAAATACCTCATCGTCACCGGCCGTACGACGAGCATATGCGTGGAACCCGACTGGCCGGTGAAGCCGAATGTCGCCAAATCCTAATTAACGCACTCATCGAATATATGAGACACGCCCCGGCAGAACAAACTGCCTGTCGTTGAAAATCTTGCGGCACGTAAGAGTGCGAGATATAGTTCGTCGCATGACAACTGTTAATCGTGAAACTTGCTGTACTTGTTTGGCGTGG